>JAICNB010000039.1 GCA_025928935.1 Acidimicrobiia bacterium | reverse complement strand
TCGAGCACGACGTCGATGTGCTCGGGGGCCAGGCCGGTCGGGCTGGTGATTTGGGTGGTCATGGGTCCGTCTCCTTCTTCCTGGTCCGGATGGGGCCCATCACGAAAAAGGCCCGCATCCGGTGCCGGTGCGGGCTTCTGTCTCGACTGGTGTCTTCAGGACATGTCTACCCACACGGCACGGCGGCACAACGACAAGCGCAGCAGCAGACCGTGACGGGCCGGTTTCTCATGTCGGGGGCGATGGTAGGCGATGGGCAGCGCCGGTCAAGGAGGATCCGGCGAATATTTGCGAGGCCAGTGGAGCGTTTTGAGGAGGAGAAGGATCCGCCGGAAGGAGCGGAAATGGCTCCACTGGCCCTCGCAAAGTCTTGAAGAACCAGCTTGTGATTCTCTTCACATGATAGAAGTCGTGTCGGGCAGGGTTTATTCCCCCCGCCGGCCCCCATCGAGCTCAGCTGCTGAACGTGACCGAGAAGGCAGGGGCCCAGCGGGCCACGACACGGCCGTAGTTCTCTCCGGCGGTCATCATGTCGCCCTCGGCCAGGGCCTCGATCGAACGGCGCACCAGCTCGACCGAATCGTCGAACACGAGCTCCTGGGGATCGAACAACTCCGACACCGAGCCGTAGTCGAGCTCCAGCATCGACTCGGCGGGGAAGCTCTCGATCCACTCGTGGAGTTGCGCCAGCTCCTCTGCCGGGCCTTGGAAGACCTCGAGGTTGCGCAGTGTGGCCAGGGCGTTCCCGATCCGATTGCGGGCAACACCCAGATCCACACGGAGTCGCACCCTCGGTGACCCTCCGATCTCGTACACCTCCTTGTCCTCGGGCTGGAAGGCGGTGAACCAACGCACCGGGACGTGCCACGCCGATGTCAGGACCTGAGACCGATGACCCGGGTGCTCTTGGTGGTAGCGCCGGAGCTCGTTGTCGGCCGTGCGGGCTGCCTCTTCCGGGATCAGGCCCGCGCCGAGCCCACGGAAGGCGTTGGCGAAGGCGACGGTCGACTCCAACACCCTGAGCCGGAGATGCCGAGGGCAGACCACCCGGGCCCCGTGCCACTCCGCCACCCAATCAGCGGCGCCATCCGATTCCGAGAGCATCCCGTAGGACCTCACGAAGCCCGGGACCGGGTCGCCGTCTTCGGCGCTGTCCGGGGTGTAGACGCGGAGGTGAGCGGTCTTGGTCACACCCCCATCCTGGCAGGCGCCAAAGGTGAGGTCAGCCCCGGAACTCCGAGAACCGCGTGGGTAACATCCAGAATCAGTGAGAGCCGCACCTCGGGTATGGAGGACCGGTCTTGGTCGTATTCGATGAGGTAGCTCGCGGAGGCCACGAGGAGGTCGTATATGGATACGACGAGGTATCGGGCCTCCGGGCCATCATCGCCATCCACTCGACTGCTCTCGGTCCCGCCCTCGGCGGGACTCGCTTTTTTCCGTACCAGACCGAGCAGGACGCCTTCGTCGACGTTCTTCGCCTGGCAAGGGGTATGACCTACAAGGCGGCGGCCGCCGGTCTCGACCTCGGTGGCGGGAAGGCGGTCATCATCGGCGATCCGGCCACCGACAAGTCGGAGCTGCTGCTCCGGGCCTACGCCCGCATCGTCGATTCCCTTGGTGGCCGATACATCACCGCGGAGGATGTCGGCACCACCACCGCCGATGTCGACGTCATGCGGCGCGAGACCAGATGGGCTCTGGGATCGTCGGTTGCCGAAGGCGGGGCCGGAGACCCCTCCCCGGTGACATCCCGCGGGCTGTTCGCCGCGGCGAGAGCGATGTCCGAATTCATCTGGGGGGATGCCGAGCTAGCCGGGCGCCGCTTCGCCGTTCAGGGGGTGGGCAAGGTCGGCTCAGCCTTCGTTCAGCTCCTCGTGGAAGCACGAGCCGAGGTGATCGTGGCAGATTCCAGCGACGAGGCGATGAAGATCGCTACCGAGAAATACGGGGTGAAAGGCGTCGACGTCGAGGACATCCACACCGTGGACTGTGACATCTACTCACCATGTGCCCTGGGGGGCGGGCTGAACCAGAAGACCATCCCGCAACTCAACTGCCAAGCCGTCGTCGGCAGCGCCAACAACCAGCTGGCCGAGGAAGAGGATGCCGATCGCATCGCTCGACGAGGCATCGTGTACGGCCCGGACTTCGTGGTCAACGCCGGCGGGTTGATCAACGTCCACGACGAGCTGCATGGCTACTCCAGGATGCGCGCCCTGCAACGGGTCGACTCCATCTTCGACGCAACCAAAGCGATCCTCGAGATCTCGAAGGAAGAAGGGATCAACCCGAATCAGGCTGCTGTCAGGCGGGCCGAGGACAGGATCCGCCACATCGGCGACCTTCGTCGCTTCCGGCGGAGCGGGGAGGAGACGGGTTGACCTCGCACCGGACCTATGGAATGGACTTCGACAGGAACCTGCACCACGCTGAGCTGGGGCTCAGCGACGACCAGGTCATCGAGATGTACCGGCTGATGTTGACCACCAGGCGGATCGACGACCGGCTGTTCGCCCTCCAGCGACAGGGGCGTGCTCCCTTCGTGGTCGGCTCTTCGGGCCACGAGGCGATCCAGGTCGCCTCGACCCTGGCCCTCGACCGTGAGCGGGACTGGGTGCTCCCCTACTACCGCGACATGGGGGTGGCGTTCGCCTGGGGATTCACTGCCGAGGAGATCTTCCTCGGCGCCTTCGCCAAGAAGACCGACCCGATGTCGGGCGGGCGCCAGCTACCCGGCCACTGGTCGAGCCCCGAGCGCCGGGTGCTCACTCAGTCGTCGGTGATTGGGACCCAGTACCCGCACGCGGTGGGCATCGCCCAGGCTGTGGCCAACCGGGGCGACGACGCGGTCGTGGCGGTGTACGGAGGGGAGGGATCGACCTCCGAAGGCGACTGGCACGAGGCGATGAACTGGGCCGGAATCCGCAAGCTCCCCCTCATCTTCGTCATCGAGAACAATCGCTACGCCATCTCGGTCCCGGAAGAGGAACAGGTGGCGGGCAGCCTCGCCGCCCGGGCGGAGGCCTACGGCTTCCCGGGAGTCGAGGTCGACGGGAACAGGACGCTTCGTGTCTACAAGGTGATGCAGGAGGCGGTGCGCCGGGCCCGTGCCGGGGAAGGGCCCACCCTCATCGAGGCCGAGACCTACCGGTACTACGCCCACACCTCCGACGACAACGACACGCTGTACCGAAGTCGGGAGGAGGTCGAGACCTGGCGCAAGCGGGACCCGGTGGCCCGTGTGCGTCAGTACCTGATCGAGAACCGGCTCCTCACCGAGGCCGAGGAAGAGCGCATCGACAACGAGGTGATCGCGACACTGGCCACCGCCGTGGAGAAGGCCGAGGCTGCGCCGAACCCGGACGAGCCCACCAGCCGGGTGTATGCCCGGATGATCGAGCCCGGGCCGGCGGTGATGGAGCCAGAGCCGGAGCCGGCCGGGGAAGTCGTCAACATGATCACCGCCATCAACCGGGCCTTGCACGAGGTGATGGAGGCGCACGACGATGTCGTGGTCTTCGGTGAGGACGTCGCCCGTCGCAAGGGCGGCGTGTTCAAGGCCACTCAGGAGCTGACCGATCGCTTCGGGCCCGACCGATGCTTCAACACCCCGATCGCCGAGTCGTCGATAATCGGTGTCGCCATCGGAATGTCCGCCGCCGGGTTCAAGGTGGTCCCAGAGATCCAGTTCGCCGATTACATCCATCCCGCTTTCGACCAACTCGTGTCGGAGGCGGCCCGCATCTCATTTCGCTCCGACGGGCGGTGGAACGTGCCGATGGTGGTGCGAACCCCGTACGGCGCCGGGATCCACGGCGCCCTCTATCACTCACAGTCCATCGAGTCCTTCTATGCCCACGTCCCAGGGCTCAAGGTGGTGGTGCCGTCCACGCCTGCCGACGTCAAAGGGCTGCTCTTCGCCGCGGTGGAGGACCCCGACCCAGTGATGTTCCTCGAGCCGAAGAAGCTCTACCGCCTGGCCAAGGGGCCCTACCCGGCCGGTTCGCACGAGGTGCCCCTGGGGCGGGCAGCCATTCGGCATGCCGGGACCGACCTCACCATCATCGCCTATGGGGCGATGGCCCATTTCGCCGCCGAGGCCGCCACCCTCCTCGAGGAGCTCGACATCAGCCCCGAAGTGATCGACCTGCGCTGTCTCAAGCCTCTCGACTGGCCCACCATCGAGGAATCGGTGAAGAAGACGTCCCGGGCCTTGATCGTCTACGAAGACAACGAGTTCGTCGGGTACGGCGCCGAGCTGGCAGCCCAGATCGCCGACAAGACATTCGAGTGGCTGGACGCCCCCGTGCGTCGATATGCGCTGCCCGACGTTCCAATCATGCCCTACGCCGGGTCGCTCGAGAACGAGCTCTACCCGACCCCTGAGGGCATCGTCCGCAAGGCCCAGGAACTGGCGAAGTACTGAGCCGACCGCGCCGTCCCAGCGCTCGTTTCACGTCGGCCGTTCCGCCTCTAGGGATCCCTAACCTCGGGTGCGATGTCCCTCCTCAGCCATCTCTCGGAGATAGCGGGCCAGGTCTTCGCCGACCTGGGCTTCGATCCTGAGCTGGGGGAGACGGTTCCCTCGCAACGACCCGAGCTCGCCCAGTTCCAGATCAACGGCGCCATGGCGGCCGGCAAGTCCGCCAACCGCGCCCCGCGAGAGCTCGCCCAAGAGGTGGCCGACCATCTGTCCGGTCATCCCGACCTCGCCCGGGTCGAGGTGGCCGGGCCCGGGTTCATCAACATCACCCTCACCGACCAGGCCATAGCCCGCATCGCGGCCGCGGAGGCCGGCGACCCCTACCTCGGCTTTCCTGTCACCAACACGCCCGAGAACGTGGTGGTCGACTATGCCGGCCCCAATGTGGCCAAGGCGATGCATGTGGGCCACCTCCGGGCGACGATCATCGGCGATTCCCTTGCCCGGCTGTTCGCCTTCGCCGGGCACAAGGTCATCCGCGATCCCCATTTCGGGGACTGGGGATTCCAGATGGGCCTCCTCATCGCCGCCTTGGCGGATGAGCAGCCCCAGCTTCCCTACTTCGATCCCGACGCCGACGAGTTCCCGGCCGAGTCACCCGTCACTCTCGACGACCTGCAGCGGATCTATCCCGAGGCCGCGACACGGGCCCGGAACGACGCCGATTTCGCCGATGCGGCGCGGTCGGCCACGGTCCGGCTCCAGCAGGGTGACCCCGGCTACCTCGCCCTCTGGGGTCACATGAAGGCGGTCTCCGAACAGTCGCAACGACGTGACTTCGCCGCCCTGGGGGTGAACTTCGACCTGTGGTACGGGGAGTCCGACGTCCACGACCGACTCGGTCCCCTCGTGTCGGCTCTGCGGGAATCCGGTGTCGCCGAGGAGTCGCATGGCGCTCTGGTGGTGCGTGTCGCCGAGGAGACCGATAACCGGGAGATACCGCCACTGATCGTCGAATCGTCCTCGGGCGGCTTTCTCTACAGCACGACGGACATGGCCACCGTCCAGATGCGGGTCGACGAGCTGCGAGCCGACCTGGTTCTCTATGTCGTCGACAGACGTCAGGCCGATCATTTCGTCCAGATCTTCCGGGCGGCGCGCCGGGCGGGCTTCGTCCCCGAAGGCACCCGGCTCGAGCACATCTGGTTCGGCACCATGAACGGCCCTGACGGCAAGCCCTTCAAGACGAGAGAGGGCGGCGTGGTCCGGCTCGCCGATGTCATCGACATGCTCACCGGCGCGGCCCGGAGACGACTCGACGAAGCCCATCTCGCCGAGGAATACCCGGAGGAGGAGCGGGCCCACATCGCGGAGATGGTCGGGATCGCCGCGCTCAAATTCGGTGACCTGATCAACAATCGGACCTCGGACTACATCTTCGACCTGGACAGGTTCAGCTCCTTCGAGGGCAAGACCGGGCCCTATCTGCAATACGCCGCCGTCCGGATCAAGTCGATCCTGCGCCGAGCCTCGGAAGCGGGGCTGACCCCAGGACCACTGCAGCCTCCGACGGTCGAAAACGAGCGTGATCTCATGCTCGAGTTGTTGCGCCTACCCGAGGTCGTGGGCAGGGCCATCGACCTCCGGTCGCCCAACCACATCGCCGAATACGCATTCGAGGTGGCCGGGAGGTTCAACCGTTTCTACGACACGTGTCACATCCTGTCCGAGACGGATGAGACCCGGCGTGGCTCCTGGCTGACCCTCTCCACCTGGGCCCTCTCGGTACTGGAGAGGCTGCTCGATCTTCTCGGCATCGAAGTCCCAGATCGGATGTAGTCGTGTCGTTCGTCATCCGACCCGCTCGGGCCGACGACGTGTCATCCATCGAAACCTGGACTCGGGACACGTTCTCCTGGGGTGACTACGTCCCGGAGAGACTCCCGGGCTGGCTGGAGGAGCCGGGCTCCCTGGTCATCGTCTGCGTCCTCGACGATGATCAGCCGGTGGCGTTGTCCCGGGCCGAGCTCCTGTCTCCGTCCGAGGCCTGGCTGAGTGCGGCGCGGGTGCATCCCGATCATCGCCGGGTCGGGATGGGCATGGCCATGAACGACTTCGCGGTCGGGTGGGCGAGGGAGAGAGGGGCTCTGGTAGCCCGTCTCGCCATCGAGGCCCGGAATCGGGCAGCCATGGGCCAGGTGCTCAGGTCGGGGTATCGCCAGACCGGCGAATGGGTTCATGCCACGGCCCCACGAAGCGCCGGGCGTCGACTCGATCGTGACCTGGGGCTCCGCCACGGCGCCGTGGTAGATGCCGATGCCGCCTGGACATTCTGGTCGCAGAGCGATCTAGCCCAAGCCGCAAGGGACCTGATCTCGCTCGGATGGCGATGGAGAAAGGCCTCGCGCCAGGATCTGGAACGGGCGGTCGAGGCTCACGGGTTCCTCCATGGCCCGGGAGGCTGGGTCATCACCGAGAGCGACGACGAGGGTATCTCGGTCCGGTGGGTGGCCACCACGCCAGCCGACGCCCCACTTCTCTTCCAGGGCCTACGCGACCTGTTGCCCGAGGGCTCGGACCGTCGAATCGAGGCAATGGTGCCGGTGACGGCCTGGGCGGTCGAGGCCATGCACCGGGAAGGATTCGAGATGAACCCGGTGAACATCTACTCGAAGGGCCTGTGAGCCTTTCCACCCATTCAGGAAACGATGGCCATGGTGGCGACCGCCCAGACCACGAACATGATGGGGATGTCGGCTGAGCGGAGCCAAACCGGGCCATCGGAATACCAGCGGGCAGCAAGTGAAACAGGCACACCGATCAGAGGCATCACCGTCATGCCGGCCACCCCTACCGCCCTGATCCCATCGACTCCGGTCGTGATCGGGACCGGCAGACCTGCGACCGGCCCGTCAACCAGACCATGCACCAGGAGGAACATGAGACCGACCACGAAGACGGCGATGATGCGCCCCAGGCCGATCTCCCAGAGCTTGAAGCCAACGAGGTGGCGCCCCCGGCCCAGCGGGCCTTCCGCTGCGACCCCGACGCAGAAGAGGCCGATGACGGTGAGCACCAGCGATGAAGCGAGCATGGCACCGGTGGACAGATCCTGGATGACGTTGACGAGGTCGAACCCGGCCAACACCACCGAAATGGCCAGACCCACCAGGAGGCTGCCGAGCACCATGAGGCCGACGTCGAGCATGGTCCCGAACGAGCCGTAGGCCAGGATGGCGTAGCGACGTGCCGTCTCTCTGGTGTCGGCGCGGGCGATGTCCTCGGTCATCTCGCCGTCCTCACCGCGGCGACCCTACCGCTCTCGTCCGCCTCCATCACGGCCTTCAGGTACCACTCGATCGGGTGTGCGATCTCATAGCCGGCACCGAGCGCCGACCTCAGCTGCATCTCACATCCCGGATTGGCCGAAGCCACTCTGGTCACGCCGGTAGAACGTATCTGGGCGGCCTTGCGGTTTCCCAGCTCGGCCGAGGCCATTGGCTGCAACACCGTGTACAGGCCTGCTGCCCCACAGCACATCCCGGCCGGATCGATCTCGACCACCTCGAACCCGCCGGCTTCGAGGATCGACCTGGGCTCGGCGGTAACACGCTGGGCGTGGCGAAGATGGCATGGGTCCTGGATGGCCATGGGACCCGATCTGGCCGTGAGACGGGGTAACAGCCCGGTCTCGATGGCCCGGGCTACGGCAACGGTCACATCCACGGCCCGCTCGCCGATCTGTTCCCCGGCCGGAGACCAGTGACGGTACTCGCGGACATGGGCAGAGCATCCCGCCGAAGTCACCACCACCTGTTCGTATCCCATGAAGACGGGGACATTGCGGTCGGCCAGGGCACGGGCGGCGTCCGCCTTGCCGTCGTGTGCGGCGAGAGCCCCGCAACAGGTCTGCCCGATCGGCACCTCCACCCGGTAGCCGGCCATCTCGAGCAGGGCTATGGCGGCATGATTGACCGGACGGAACCACTCGTCCTGGATGCACCCGGCGAGCAAGGCCACCTTCCCCGACTCCCCGCCCCCACCGATGTGCCCCACCGTGGCCCTGGGTCTCCCGCCGAGTGGGCGGACACCCGCTGCCAGTCTGCGAAAGCGACTCGGGGCCAGGGCCGTGGCCCTGGTCGCCTGCGCTGCTCGAAGTGCCCCGCTCCCGGCTCGAAGCGAGCCCCTGGAGCCGATCACACGACCCAGCAGGAACGACCGAGCACGATGACCGAAGCCAGGCCGCTGCGCCGCGATCTCGGCCCGGGCGCCTTCCAACGCCCGCCCATACGGGACCATCCCCGGGCACACCGGCTCACACGCCCGACAGCCCAGGCAGAAGTCGATCACACCCTGGAACGGTCCGTCGACCTCGAGGATCCCGTTGTGGACCGCCTTCATGGCCTGAATGCGGCCACGTGGCGATGCGGTCTCCCGCCCGGTGAGCCGATAAGTGGGGCAAGCGGGCAGACAGAGCCCACACTGAACACAGGCATTGAGCTCGTCTGTGGTGGGGTGATACTCGGTGACCCAGCCCATCACAGCCCTCCGGGCAAACGGCCCGGGTTGATGACCCGTGCTGGGTCGAACTGGGCGATCAGACGCCGTTGGATCTCGAGCCCGGGCGGCGGTTTTCCCCAAGGGTCCAAACCGTTGATGCCATCTTTGGGTGCCTCGACGACGACCAACGAGCCGCCCACGCCCTCGGCCCAGCCCCGAAGATCCTCGGCCCCGTCGGGAACGTCGGATGCGGCCCGGATCTCACCGGCGCCATGGATGGCGAGATAGCTCCACACTGGGGGGAGCCGGGAGACTCCAGCCGTGGTCGAGGCAGGGGGGATGCGAAGCGACCATCGATAGGGGCCGGCCGGGTCGGCCGGCCAGTGGTGACCCTCTCGACTCTCACCTTCGAGACGGGCCGTCGAAGAGAACACCTCCTCCGGTGTCCCCCAGAGGAACACTTCGGTCGACCCGTCGTGCTCGAGAACGGCCAGCGGTCTCCGCACTCGACCCGCGGACTCCAGATCGCCGATCGACACGGTCGCAGCGGCGGGAGGCCTTGGCCAGAGCTTGAGGCACACCGATGTGATCACGCCGAGCGACCCGAACGCCCCGACGACCAGTCGGGGCAGGTCATAACCCGAGACGTTCTTGACCACCCTCCCCCCGCCCCGGACCACACGGCCATCGCCGGTGACGAGACGCACTTCGAGCATTCGCTCCCGGGTCCCGAGAAGCCGGCCGCGACGCAACGAGGACATCCCTGCCGCGACGACCCCACCCACGGTTGAAGCCCCGGGGACCTCGGGGAGGACTGCCGTCTGTGACCGCCCCGCCAGCTCGGCCTCGAGATCGGCCACGGGGGTCCCCGCCCCCACGGTGACGGTCAGGTCGTCCGGGTCCCATTCCTCGATCCCGGACAGGCCGGCCATGTCGAGGACGATGTCGGGAGCTGGCGGCGAGCCGTAGCCCTGTCTCGTCCCCCCACCCACCACCTGGACCACCGAACGGGACTCGGTTGCCTCCCGCAAGACCAAGGCCAGGGTTTCCACGCTGTCGGGAGTCACCTCCCGATACGCACGCCGACCGCCGCCGGCGGCTTCGGTCATAGCCAGGCCCCGTCCGGTATCTCCCGCCTCACTCCCCCGAAATCAAAGCAACGGGAGCCCTCGGGGAGGACCTTGGCCGGGTTGAACAGACCGGCGGGGTCAAATGCCTCCTTCAGCCGGGCCTGGGCGTCGAGATCCAACTCGGTGAAGTCGTCCCGCATCATGTCTCGTTTCTCCAGGCCGATACCGTGCTCCCCGGAGAGGGCCCCACCCCGGGCCAGACATGCGGCGACCATCTCCTCACCCGCCCGGTGCACCTTGTCGAGCATCACCGGATCGGAGGCGTCGAAGGCCATCAGGGGATGGAGGTTGCCGTCACCGGCGTGGAAGACGTTGTAGACATCGAGGCCGTAACGATCAGCGATCGCCTGTACCTCCTCCATCGTCTCCACCAGACGCGACCGTGGCACCACCGTGTCGTGCAAGTAGTAGTTGGGGGAAACCTGGGCAACGGCCCCGAAGGCGGACTTGCGCCCTTTCCACAGGATTGCCCGTTCCTCCTCGTCACGGGCCACCTGGACGTTCCGCGCCCCGTTCTCCAGGCCGATGCTCGACACGAGCGCCGCTTCGGCTTCGACGGCCTCGGGCTCCCCCACCACTTCGGCGAGGAGGATTGCTGCGCAATCGCATGGCAGCCCCGCCCGAAGCCAGTTCTCGACGGCGGTCGTCATCTTCTGATCCATTATCTCCAGGGCCGCCGGCACCACCCCGGCCGCGATGACATCAGAGACGGTCCTGGTCGCCCCGGAGAGGTCTTCGAAGTCGAGAAGCAACGTCCGCACATCCGCCTCGATGGGCAACAGGCGCACCAGGGCCCGGGTCACCACCCCCAGCGTCCCCTCGGAGCCGACGATCAGGCCTTTGAGGTCGAGCCCGGGCGTATCGGGCGCCTGACCACCGAGGACTAGGACCTCGCCCCCCGCCAGGACCACCTCGAGACCGAGGACGTGGCTGGTGGTGGCGCCTTCGGCCAGACAGTGGGCCCCACCCGAGTTGTTGGCGACGTTGCCTCCAATCGTGCAGGCGGATTGAGAGGACGGGTCGGGGGCGAAAGACAGCCCGTAGGGCTCCGCCTCCTTGCTCAGGTCGAGGTTGATCACCCCGGCGCCCACCCAAGCTGTCCGATTGTCTACGTCGAGCTCGATCTGGTTCATCGAAGTTGTCGACAAGACGATCCCCCCGTCGACCGGGATGGCGCCGGCGGCCAGCCCGGTCCCCGCACCTCGGGGGATGATCGGCACAGCATGAGCCTCGGCGACCCTCACCACGGCGGCAACCTCGGCCGTGGTGTGGGGAAAGGCGACATATGTCGCCTGGCCGTGCATCAGAGAGGCGTCGCGCGAGTAGAGGTAGAGCTCGACCGGCTCCTCCAGAACCCGGTCATCACCGAGCACGGCGCGTAGGTCCTGGACGAGGCTCATGACGTCGATCGTAGTTTTCCCGGTCCGCGCTTCACGCCGGGCCCCACCCGCCGCCACCCGGGGTGAGGACGAGCAGACGATCGCCGTACCGAACCGGAAGCGTCGTCTTGGCAGGGAGCCGCTCCCCTCGCCCATCGCGGCCGATCAGCCAGTCCTCACCCGTCGCGCCCGGCTCACCCCCGGCCAGACCCCAGGGACGATGACGTCTGCGCTCTCCCATCAGCGACAGGGTCGCGTTGGCCAAGAACAGGATCTCTCGCTCGATCCCATCGCCACCGGGGAAGCGCCCCGCTCCGCCACTTCCCCGGCGCAGGCGGTAACGCTCGACACGGAATGGGTAATGGGTATCGAGCGCCTCGATCGGAGTGTTCTCGGTGTTGGTCATCCCGGTGTGGATCCCGGACTGGCCGGGGCGACCGGGGCGACCTCCCTGACCACCACCGACGGTTTCGTAATAGGCGAAGTCGTCGTTACCCACCAGGATGTTGTTCATCGTGCCCTGGGAGGCTGCGGGCACCCGCTCGGGCGCTGCCTGGGCCAGAGCGCCGAGCAGGGCGTCGGCGATCCGCTGGCTGGTCTCGACGTTGCCCGCCGCCACGGCGGCAGGAGACACGGCGTTGACGACCGATCCGTCGGGGACGATCAGCCGCAGGGGCCGGTAGCACCCGCCATTGGCCGGGATCGTGGGATCGGTCGCCACCCGCACTGCGTAATAGAGACAGGACCTGGTCACCGCCTCCACGGCGTTGAAGTTGGCCGCCACCTGTGGGTCACTACCGGTGAAATCGGCGGTGAGGGCGCCCTCGGCGACCGTCACCATGACTCTGATCGACACGTCGTCCTCACCGTGCTCCATGAAGTCCGTGAACGGATAGGAGCCCTCGGGCAGCCTCCGCAGGGCTGCGGTCATGCGTCTCTCCCCGTAGTCGAGGAGGTCGGCAGCCAACGCGTCGAACTCGCTCTGTCCGTAGGCGGAGATCAGTTCGATCATCCGTGCTGTCCCCACCGCGTTCGACCCGATCTGGGCTGCCAGGTCACCTCTCCGCTCCCAGGGGGTGCGGGAGGCGGCTATGAAAGGCTCGGCGAAGTCCTCCACCCATCGGCCATCCTCCACTGCCGGCATGGGCGGGACCCGGTGTCCCTCCTGGTCGACGGTGATGGCCCAGGCGGGCATCGATCCTGGCGCCTCGCCACCCACGTCGGCGTGATGGGCCCGGTTGGCAACCCACCCGACGTGCCGGACACCGAGGAACACCGGGGCGACAAGGGTGAGATCGTTGAGATGGGTGCCCCCTTCGAACGGGTCATTGACCGCGTACTGGGCGCCCGGGATCGGGTCGAACCTGGCCAGGCAGGCGGCGACCGAGGCGGGCATCGAGCCAAGATGGACCGGGATGTGCTCGGCCTGAGCCAGCATCTCGCCGTCGACGGTGAACACCGCTGCGGAACAATCAGCCCGCTCCTTGATGTTGGGTGACAGCGAGGAATGCCTCAGCACGGTCCCCATCTCGTCGGCCACCGACGAGAGTCGATGGCGGGCGACCTCGAGGGCGATCGGATCGGGTTCGTGCCCGCGCGCCGGTGTCATCGGTCGCGACCAGAGAGGAAGGTTCGCCTGTGCCCAGCCATCCAGCCCACAACATAAACGTCACGATCGAGCGACCTCCCGACGAGGTGTACGAGTTCGCCAGCAAGCCGGAGAACTTCCCGCGGTGGGCCTCCGGGCTGGCCACCGCCATCGAGGCCGAGGGCGACCACTGGGTGTCAGAGACGCCGAACGGTCGGGTGGTGATCCGATTCGGCCCCAGCAACGATCTGGGGGTGCTGGATCATCGGGTGACGATGCCGAGCGGGGTCGAGGTCTACATTCCGATGCGGGTGGTGGCCAATGGGGAGGGAAGTGAGGTGATCTTCACCTTGTTTCGAACTCCCGGCATGACCGACGAAGTCCTGGCACGGGACATGGAATGGGTGCAGGGGGACCTGGCCACCTTGAAACAGCTGTTGGAGGGTGGCGGATCGGAGCCGGCCTAGAGGCGGGTCGCTATGCGACCAGATGCCCGATGTGCTTGGTCGCCTCCCGATAGGAGAGCCCCGACAACTCCTCCCGATGGCCGGTCACAAACCGGGCCACCGACGTCGGGTCGATCCTGGCGTGTTGGCGCAGCGCCCAACCGATCGCCTTCCGAATGAAGAACTCCTGCTCGAAGGCCCGCTGGGCGCAGTAACCGAAGAGGCGTTCGGGGTCGGTGCGCTCCTTGGCGCCCACCTGGCAGATGATGGCGCTCCTTCTCAACCACATGTCCTCCGAATCGATCCAGGTGTCGATCACGGGCCAGACCTCGGCCGGGTAGCCGATGACCAGGTCACATATGAGGTGGGTGGCAACCTCGTCGACCAGGTCCCACCAGGCTCCCTCGACGATCAGCCGCCGGTAGAGCGGAAGAGAGACGGGTGTGACGAAGGTCGTGAAGCGCCGTGCCACACCCAAGGCCAGGTACTTCTCCTCGCGGTGGGGGAGATTCCAGAGGTCGAGAACCGTGGATTCGTAGGCGGCGCGATCAGAAGGTGGGAACCTTCGAATGAGGTCATGGAGGATCGGGGCGCGTCCGGCTTTCTGCACGCCGTAGAAAGGCATTTCGGTCTTCATGTAGGCCTGCATGCCCGCCGCCCTCTCCGGGTCGGCGATGGCTGACAGCGCTGCCTGCGCGAACACGACGAGGGCTGAATCGTGCTGGGAAGGCCCGGTCACCGAGGGCGAGCGTAACGGTGGCTCGGGACAACTGCTCATGCCCTCGGGGCCTGGTGGATCTAGTCTTGCCGCCGGCGAGCTCGGATCACGTGCTTCCCTGGGGTAGGACTAGAAGGGCGATTCGGTCTAAGGTGCCGGCTCCGGGGTCTCGGGCTAGCGCCCTTCGACACCACGATGAGCCGCAGCCCAGTGACGAGCCGATGAACCATCGTCTTTCGAGAATCCGCCGCATCTCCTGGCGCGGCGCCGTAGGCGCGCTGGCGGTGGCGCTTGCATCCACCCTCACTTCGGCCCCGGCGCAGGCCATCAGCAAAGCCCAGGTCGATGAGGCATGTGCCGATTCCAAGGCGGCGTACGACACCTATCAGGGAGCCCGAGCGGACTTCCAGGAGGCCGCAGTCGCCCTCGAGGCCGCCAATGCCGAGTTGTGGGATGCCGAGTACCGGGAGCAGCGGATCCGCGATGTCTACGAGTCACGGGTCGACGAACGGGCTCAGGTCCAGGAACGGGTCCAGTCCCAGGCCGTCGAGCTCTACATGCAGGCGGCTTCGGGCCCTTCGATGGGAATGATGAGCCTTTCCTCACCCGCCGATGCGCTCACCGCGCTCGAGTTTCTCCAGTCGAGCACTCACGACAGCCAGCAGTCGGTCAGCGATCTCGGCGCCCTGTCCTCCGAGCTCGACCGCCTCGGGACCGAGCTCGCCGCCGCTGTCGTCGATCTCACCACCGCCCGGGATGACCAACAGGAGCTGACCGCCGCCCAGGAGTCGGCGATGAACACTGCGCTCGATGCCTACGACCAGCTCAGCGAGCGCTGCAAGGAGATGCAGTCCCAATACGAGGCCGAGCAAGCGCGGATAAGGGCCGAGGAGGAAGCGAGACGACAGCGTGAGGCCGAAGCACGTCAGCGTGCCGCATCCAGCCCCACCAGCGGCGGCTCGGGGTCTTCTGGCGGAGGGAGCCGAGTCGTCGACGGGATCATCTGCCCATTCACCCCCGGTCGGACCCATTTCACCGATACCTGGGGGGCGGCAAGATCGGGTGGCCGGGCCCATCGTGGGACCGACATGATGGCTCCATACGGCGAGCCGATCTATGCCGTCGTCTCGGGCAGCGTGCGGACGCGCAACGGCGGCTTGGGTGGCAAGACCATCTGGCTGAGTGGTGGCGGTAACTCCTACTACTACGCACACCTCAGCGACTGGGCTGTCGCCAGCGGCCAGAGCGTGTCCCAGGGACAGCTGGTCGGCTACAACGGCGACAGTGGCAACGCAAGCGGCGGTTCACCCCATCTCCACTTCGAGATACATCCCGGGGGAGGTGGCGCGATAAACCCCTACCCGACGGTTGCCTCGGTCTGCTTCTGACCCCACCCAGGCGTCACCACACGACCTCGAGTGTGCCGTCTTCGTGCACAGATAGCAGGTCGCCCGGCCCGAGCCAGACCGCCGAGTCGGGCTCGACGACGACAGCCGGGCCCGCTACCTGATCGTCCGCTGCCAGATCCTCCCGCGACACGACCGGCGGGGCGAGAAGTCGCTGCTCACCACGCGCCTTCGACAGCGGGATTTCGTCCCAGGTGATGGGTGGAGGTGCGGTGACAACGGCTCGTACGTTCACGACCTCGATCGGCTGGTCGGGCCGAACGAAACCGAACCGGGCCCGGTGCAGCTCTTCGAAGTCCGCCCGCAACCGGTTCCAATCGCGCCCCAGCGGCAACGTGAGCTCATGGGACTGCCCGACGTACCGGACGTCGGCCCACGTCTCTTCGTGATCGGGATCCTGTCTTCCATGGTCGGCGGCAAAGATCTTCCGAGCCGCGGCCAGGATCTGTTTCCGACTCATGGCCAACTCGACCGCGTCCTCTTCCAGCATGACCGTCTTGGCCGTGTCGCTGCTTGGTGGGGCCAGCAACAGCCCGAGGGCGGAGAAGACACCTGAAAGCGGGGGGATCATGGTCTTCCTGATCCCGAGCCTCCGCGCCAGGCGGGTGGCATGAAGACCACCGGCCCCACCGAATGCGACCAGCACGGAGTCCCGGGGGTCCGCCCCTTCCTCCACCGACACCGCACGCAGTGCTCTCTCCATGTGCGTGTCGGCGATCTCGATGATGCCCTCAGCCACGGCCACGGGCTCGAGCCCCAGCCGATCGCCGATCACCTGGAGGGCGAGGCGGCCCGCACTGGCATCGAGCTCGACGCTCCCACCAAGGAGGAGCGACGGTGGGATACGCCCGAGAACCAGATTCGCGTCGGTCACGGTCGCCCCCGCTCCACCCCGGCCATAAGAGGCGGGGCCGGGTTGGGATCCTGCCGAGCGCGGCCCGACGCGGAGGGCGCCACCCTCATCCACCCAGGCGAGACTGCCACCACCGGCGCCGATCGTGCGTACCGGTAGCGAGGGAACCCGGTTGACCCTGCCGGCCACCGGCTCACGTCGGGTCCATGAGCCTCCACCGTCGATACGGCAGACATCGGTCGAAGTTCCGCCCATGTCGAAGCTGATCACCGAGGAATACCCCTTGGCCCGGCCCAGTGCGGTGGCAGCAACCACTCCGGCGGCAGGCCCCGAGAGAACCAGCCGGGAGGCGCGCCGGGCGGCCCCGCCGAAGGGGAGGAGCCCTCCCGAGGAGGTCATGGCCAGACGCTGATCAGCTTGGAGGCTGTGGTCGAGCCGGGAGAGGTATCGGGCCAGCGCGGGGGTCAGATATGCGTCGAGCACGGTGGTCGCGACACGCTCGTACTCCCGAAATTCAGGAGACACCAGGGCACCCACCGAGACCGGCAACCCGAGCTCGGTCTCGATCCGGCCCGCCAGGGCCAACTCTTCCGAGGGATCGATGTGAGATCGGACCAGCGCCACTGCGATGGCGTCCGGCTTCTTCTTCCTCAGCAGCTCCATGAGGTGCCCCGGGTCGCTCTCGTGCCCAAGACGGAGATGCGGTGGGACCAGCGGCGGCGGCCGGTCGACGAAGGAGTCGTAGAGCGAGGGCCGCGCCTGGCGGCCGATCTCGATCACATCCTCGAAGCCCCTCGTGGTCACCAGGGCGGTCCTGGCCCCAGACCCTTCGAGGAGAGCGTTGGTCCCGGTCGTGGTCCCGTGTAGGAACACATCCTCGGCACACAATCGCAGCTGTCCCATGTCGGCGATGACGCCCTCGGCCTGGTCCGGGGTGGTGGACACCTTGTGACCGGTGAGAACGCCATCGTCGAGCACCACCACGTCGGTGAAGGTGCCGCCGACATCCACCCCGATGATCCGGGCCACCCGATTAGCCTCGCCCGGCAATGGCCGTGATCGTCGCCCCGTCCCCCAATCCCAATGCCATGAAGTTCACTGTCGGCACCGATGTGGGCGGACCGGCGACCCACGTGGCTGGAGCGACCCCGGAGCAGGTTTTCGTGCGTGACCTCCTGGCGCTTCCGGGCGTGACCAGCATCTTCATGACCGCCGATTTCGTGACCATCTCCAAGACTCCCGAAGCGAGCTGGGACTCGATAACCCCCGACGCCACAGCGATCCTAGAGAGGGAGTTCGGGGCCTGATCAGCCGGCGGGCACGGGGATGGTCACCGGCCTGCCCACCCCATCCGCTCCCGGCGCCATCACGATCACTTGCCAGGCCCCGTCGGCAGCGTGGACGCCGCCCACCACCTCTGTGCCGCCAGAGCCCTGCAATGCCGCGGCCGCGATGTCCTCGGGTACCTCCGTCATCTGGATCTGATGAGCCTCTCCCGCCGATGCCGGGCCGATCGTGGGCGGCATCATCACCTGCGGGCCCGCGCCCGCGACGGAAACGTCGACCTCGAGCCTGAGTGGAGGCTGCCGCACGTAGTCGCCTCCGGCGGGCGCGGCCAGCGAGCGGGCTAGCACCGTGACCCGGTAGGTGAGCTCGCCGACCTCCTCGACCCCGATCGCTCTCACCCACTCGACGAAGACTCGGGATCCCTCCGCGGCCACCGGCATGGGCACGCCCGTAGGCAGCAATGCACTCAGGGTTGCCTGACTCTCCTCGCTTCCGTCGATTGTCAGGTACTCGGCCACGAACCACTCTGCGTGGGCCGTGGCCCGGTCGAGAGCCCGCTCCGGGTGCACCGCGTAGAGATCGGCCTCGGCAGTCAGCACCGGTGCCTGAGCCGGAGGCGAGGTCACGGCCACCGGCGGCGCCGCGGGCTCAGACGCCACGGCGACCGTGGATGTCGGCGCCAGAGTGACTGCCGTAGTGGCCGGGCTCGGGTCTGCACGGGTGCTGGTCCAGGCGTAGGCGAGGGAACCGAGCACGATCGCCCCGGCCACCGCCAGCATCATCCACTGGCGATCCGGCTTCTTCTCATCGAGGGTCTCCCAGGGGATCCGCTCGTAGACTTCGTTCCTCTCCGGCTCCATGTCCTGAACGTATGAGCCTGGATCGGACGGGACAAGGGGTCTGTCCGCTAACGCAGGGAACTACCAGTCAACAGCTATCGTTTCGCCCGTAATGGCAGTCAACCCCGACCCGAAACCGGGCCGCTGGATCCTTCCCCTCGTCATTCTGGGAATGATCGCGTTCACGTATTTCTTCGTTCGCTCCCTACCCGAGGCATCTCCGGACACGACACTCGCGGCGGGGGACACGACCCCGACCACAGCCGGTGAGGGAGGGGCGACTTCGACCACTGCCCCAGGTCAGGGCGGGACCATCCCCGACGAGGCCGCCGCCTACATCGGCGAGCTCGACCGCATCAACGGGGAGTTCCAGGCTCTGAACGCCGAGCTCGTTGCCGTCAACAGCGGGTTCGACGCCGACCCGCGTGAGATCGAGTTCGGAGACGCCGAAGCGAGGATGACAGCGGTCGCCACCTCGGCCCAAAGCCTCTCCGACCAGACAGCCGCCCTGGTGCCCCCGGCGGGGCTGGAGGCCAATCAGGAAGCGCTGGCCGCGGCAGCCAGCCTGGCGGCGAGGGCGGCGGGAGAGGCCGTCACCGGTCTGCAGTCCGCCGACCCCGGCGACCTGCGCCGCGCCGCTGTGACCGCCTTCACCGGAGCCGTCACCGATTTCGACGTCGAGGTCGAGAACGCTCGCACTGCGGCAGGGGCAGCCCCAGACGCTTGATGACAGCCGCCTGATGTCTCTCGAGATCCGGGCCATCGAGCCTGGCGAGTTCGAAGACATGCGCCGGGCGATGGGCCTGGTGTTCGGATCCGACCCTCCCCAGGGTGACAGCCGTTTCGAACGGGTGCTCCCATTCGATCGAACCCGATGTGTCTTCGACGACGGGCAGATCGTCGGGACGTCGGGTGCCTTCAGCCTGACCATGACGGTGCCCGGGAGCCAGGTGGCCTGCGGCGGGACGACTGCCGTGGCTGTCCTCCCCACCCATCGACGACGAGGCCTGCTTCGGGAGATGATGCGTGCCCATCTCGACGACGTGAGGGAGCACGGGGAGCCGATAGCCGCCCTCTGGGCCTCTGACAGCGCAATCTACGGGCGGTTCGGGTACGGGTGCGCCTCGATCTGCCACGACATCGAGATCGAAATCGGCCGTGCCCGCTGGAACCGGCTCGCCCCGGATCCGGCCCCCGCCCGACTCGTCGACCGGGCCGACGCACTCGAACTTGCACCCCCGCTCTACGACCGACTCCGGGCCGTGACCCCCGGGTTCTTCGACCGAACCCCCGTGTGGTGGGAAGACCGTTCTCTCAGGGATAGTGAGCCCTATCGGGAGGGAGGCACAGGTCTGCGCTACGTCGTGGTCGATGGCGAGGATGGGATCGACGGGTTCGCCACCTACCGGACCAAGCCGGCGTGGGACCTGCATGGAGCGGGGCGGGTGGTGTTGAGGGACCTGTTCGCCGCCACTCCAGAGGCCTGGTCGGGCCTCTGGTCCCTCCTCGTCAACCAGGACCTGGTGAAGACCACCGGAGGCGGGCTGCGGCCGACCTGGGATCCGGTCTTCGACCTCTTGGCGGGCACTCGTCGAGCCAAGGCGACCCGTCTCGACGCGCTCTGGGTCCGCCTGATGGACATCCCCATGGCTCTCGAGGCGCGGTCGTACTCGTCGAGGATCGAACTCATCATCGGGGTCTCCGACCCGATCGGCGACGTGTCGGGCTCCTATCGGCTGCAGGCGGGAACCGAAGGCGCCGAGTGCGCCCCCACCACCGACGAGCCGTCCGTGTGGCTCGACCTCGAAGACCTGAGCTCGGGGTACATGGGCCACGCCCGGTTCCGCGAGCTGGCCCGCTCCGGCCGTGTCGCAGGCGACGCCGCTTCGATCGCCGCCCTCGACAGCGCCTTCTCCTGGGACCCGGGGCCGTGGTGCCCCGAGATCTTCTGAGTCTTCATCACAACGAACCGACCTTCTAGAACCACACGCGAGGGCCCGTCTGCCGACGGACCCTCGGCCCACGCACTACGTAGAACGTAGAACGCAAGACATGGAGACGGGCCGGATGGCCCCATCTCAAATGTCGTAGTAGAGGTGGAACTCGTGGGGATGGGGGCGGAGCCGCACCGGGTCGACCTCGTGCTCGATCTTGTAGTCGATCCAGGCATCGATCAGCTCCTGGGAGAACACCCCGCCCTGGAGCAGGAACTCGTGGTCGGCCTTCAGCGCGTCGAGAGCCTCGGTGAGGCTGCCCGGCACCGACGGCAAACCGGCCAGCTCGGCGGGCGGCAGGTCGTAGATGTCCTTGTCCACCGGGTCGTGTGGCTCGATCCGGTTCTGGACCCCGTCCAGACCGGCCATCAACATGGCGGAGAAGGCGAGATATGGGTTGCATGAGGGGTCGGGACAACGGAACTCCAGCCGCTTGGCCGCCGGCGCCTGCGAGTACTGCGGGATCCGGATTGCCGCAGAGCGGTTCCGGCTCGAGTACACCAGGTTGACCGGGGCCTCGTACCCCGGCACCAGCCGGTGGTAGGAGTTCGTGGTAGGGGCGGCGAAGGCGAGAACTGCCGGAGCGTGCTTCAGGAGGCCACCGATGTACCACCGGGCCACGTCCGAAAGACCGGCATAGCCGGCCTCGTCGAAGAACAGGGGCTCGCCGTCCTTCCAGAGTGACTGGTGAGTGTGCATCCCGGAGCCGTTGTCCTCGAAGATCGGCTTGGGCATGAAGGTGACCGACTTGCCGTACTCCCAGGCCGTGTTTTTGACGATGTACTTGTACAGCGTCACGTTGTCAGCGGTCCGGAGCAACGTGTCGTAGCGCATGTCGATCTCGGCCTGGCCCGCGGTGCCCACCTCGTGATGCTGCACCTCGATCTCGATGCCGGCGGTCTCCAGGTTGGCGGTCATCTCCGAGCGGAGATCCTGAAAGTGGTCGGTGGGCGGGACCGGGAAGTAGCCCTCCTTGTAACGGGGTTTGTACCCGAGGTTGCCTCCCTCCTCGTACTCCCCGGAGTTCCAGGCGCCTTCGACCGAATCGAGGTAATAGAACCCCGAGAACTGGTTCTGCCCGAAGCGAACATCGTCGAAGATGTAGAACTCGGCCTCGGGGCCCCAATAGGAGGTGTCGGCGATACCGGTGCTGATCAGGTACTCCTCGGCCTTCCTGGCGATGTACCTCGGGTCACGGTCGTAAGGGCTGCCCGTGATCGGATCGTTCACGAAGCAATACAGGATCAAGGTCTTGCGGGCCCGGAACGGGTCGTCGATCGCGGTCCCCGGGTCCGGGATCAGGAGCATGTCCGACTCCTGGATCTGCTGGAACCCCCTTATCGACGAGCCGTCGAACCCAAACCCATCCTCGAAAGAGTCCTCGGTCAACTGCTTGACCGGGACGGTGAAGTGCTGGACCTGGCCCGGCAGGTCACAGAAGCGAAGGTCGACGAACTCGTAGCCCTCGTCGGCGACGAGGGACAAGACGTCGGCAGCCGTCTTGCTCACGGTGCTCCTTTCGTTCGGTTGCCAAACGTGAACGTGGAGTTTTTAGCCTCCCACCGGTTTCGATGCCGTTGCCGAAGTGTGAACTCTTTGTTTCGGGGCCCCTTCTCACGAAATTGGGAGCCACAGTGCCGCATATGACACGGCATGGTCCCAATTTCGTCGCGATCACAGCCAGTCGTTGCGACGAAAGACGAAATAGAGGCCCAGCGATGCCCCTGCGATGAGAAGGGTCGAGACGATGACTCCCACAACCTGACCCGACCCGGGGAACGGGACGTTCATCCCGAAGTACCCGGTGATCATGGCCGGCACGGCGATGATGGCCGCCCAGCCCGACACCTTCTTCACTATCAGGTTCTGTCGGTAATCCCTCAGGCTGAAGTTGGTCTCCACGATGGCGGTGACGAGATCACGCAGGCCATCGGAGGCTTCGGTGACCCGCAGGATGTGGTCGTAGACGTCCTGGAAATAGGGATAGAGCCCCTCGGGCACAACCTCCCGCTCGTGACGCATCAGAGCGCTGACCGCCTCCCGCATCGGGACCACCACCCGGTGAAAGCGAACCGTCTCCCGACGCATCTCGAACCAATGACGCTGACGGGACGGCTCCACCGACTGCTCGGCGAACAGGTCATCGGTCACATCGTCGTAGTAATCGTCGAATGCGGAGACGATCGAGAAGTACTCGTCGACGATGACATCGAGGAGGCTGTAGAGCAGAAACCCGACACCGTAGACCTGGAGCTTCGGCGAACGATCGCAACGCGCCATGACCTCCCTGATCGGAAAGCCATCGCCCCTGCGAACGGTCACCAGCCAGCGGTGGTTGAAGAAGGCGTACACCTCGAGGCCCTCCAGACGCGGGGTGTCGAGGTCGAGCGACAGGTGATATGCCGTCAGGAAGAGATGCGTGTCGTACCGGTCGAGCTTGGGGCGTTGCTCCGGGCCCATCACGTCTTCGACCGCCAATTCGTGAAGACCTAGTTCCTCTGCCAGTTCGGCCAGCTCATCGGCGCTGGGATCCGAGAAGTCCACCCACACGACCGTGTCCCGCTCGTCCAGATAGTCGGACACCTCCGCCACGGGGAAGGACTCGGCCTCTAGCACTCCCGCCCGATAGACCCTGGTCAGCGTCTGAGCCATCACGGACATTGTTGCCCACATCGGTTTCGATCCCTGGCAGCGTCGGCATCGATGGCAGACGCCCGGTGGCCGCGGTATTACCGTGGCTCCACGTCATGCCAGCGACCGTCGTCTTGGGCGCGCAGTGGGGTGACGAGGGGAAGGGCCGCGTCGTCGACTACTTCGCCGAGTCAGCCGACTTCGTGGTCCGCTATCAGGGTGGCAACAACGCCGGCCACACCATCATCGTCGGAGAGCAGAGGCTTGCCCTCTCCATGATCCCGTCGGGGATCATGTACCCGAACTGCACCCCGGTCATCGCCTCCGGGACGGTCATCGACCCCCGGGTCCTCATCGCCGAGCTGGACATGGCCGCAGAGAAGAACCTCGACCCCGACCGGGTCCGGGTCTCCTCGAATGCCCATCTCATCATGCCGTACCACCGAAAGCTCGACGCCGCCATCGAGCGCTATCTGGGAAAGAACCAAATCGGGACCACCAAGAAGGGGATCGGACCGGCCTACACCGACAAATACGCCCGTTTCGGCATCCGGGTCCAGGACCTGTTCGACCGCAAGATCTTCCGGGAAAAGGTGGAGGCGGCCCTGGTGGAGAAGAACAAGGTCCTCCCCCGCGTCTACAACACCCTTCCGGTCGAGGCGGACGAGATCATCGAGGAGTACGCCGGGTATGCCGAGCGGCTCGGGCCGCACGTGGCCGACACCTCCCTCCTGCTCTGGGAAGGGCTGCAGGCTGGCAAGGAAGTCCTATTCGAGGGGGCACAGGGCACGTTGCTCGACATCGATCACGGCACCTATCCCTTCGTCACCTCCTCCAACCCGACCGCGGGCGGGGCGTCGGTTGGATCGGGAATCGGGCCCAAGGCGATCGATCAGATCGTGGGGGTGGCCAAGGCCTACATCTCCCGGGTGGGGACCGGGCCTTTCCCCACCGAGCTGCACGACGAGGTCGGGGACAGGATGATCGAGCTCGGGGGGGAATACGGCACCGTGACCGGCCGGCGGAGGCGTTGTGGCTGGCTCGACCTGGTGGCATTGCGCTACGCCTGCCGGGTCAACACCTTCACCAGCCTCTTCATCACCAAAATGGACATCCTCTCGGCCTTCGACACGATCAAGGTGGCCACCGCCTACACCAGTAGAGGAGAACGGCACGACCACTTCCCGGCCCAGCAGAGCGTCCTCTATCACTGCGAGCCCGAGTACGAGGAGCTCCCTGGCTGGGGAGATGACATCAGCGAGGTCCGCTCATTCGGCGACCTACCCGCCGAGGCCCGGGCATATGTCGAGTACATCCAGGAGTCGGCCGGCGTGCCGGTGAGTTGGGTGTCGGTGGGCCCGGAGCGAAGCCAAGTGATCGAGATCACATGAAGGTCCTCCTCGTCGGCAACGGGGCGAGGGAGCACGCCATCGGTTGGAAGCTGGCTGCGTCGCCGCGTGTCGACGAGTTGATGTCTCTGCCTGGCAACCCGGGCCTGGCCGGGTTGGGCCCGGTGGTCGAGGGGATATCGCCCACCGACATCGGGGCGATCGCGGCCATGGCCCGGGTCCAGGGAGTCGACCTGGTCGTCGTCGGCCCCGAGGTCCCCCTCGCGAGCGGGGTGGTCGACGCAGTGGAGGCGCTCGGCATACCGGCGTTCGGCCCGACCCGGGCTGCCGCCCGGTTGGAATCTTCGAAGCGCTTCGCCAAGGAGGTGATGGCACGGGCGGGCGTGGCCACGGCAGTCTCCGACACCTTCTCCGAGCCGGAACCCGTGATCGAGCACCTGGCGGGCCGGGACGGCCCATTCGTGGTCAAAGCCGATGGTCTGGCCGCGGGGAAGGGAGTGCTGGTCACCGACGATCGCAATGAGGCCGTGTCATGGGCCGATCGCTGGCTCCCGGAAGGGCCGGTCGTCGTCGAGGAGTTCCTCGACGGCCCGGAGGTGAGCGTCTTCGCCGTCTGCACCGAGAAAGGCGCCGCGCCGCTGGAACCGGCCCGGGACTACAAGCGCCTACGGGACAGAGACGAGGGGCCTAACACCGGGGGGATGGGCGCCTTTTCCCCGGTCGACGATCTGCCCGACGGTCTGCTCGAGGAGACGATGCACACTGTCGTCGAGCCGACGCTGGCGACGATGGCCGAAATGGGTCATGTGTTCCACGGATTCCTCTACGCCGGCCTCGTCCTCACCAGAGAGGGCCCGAAAGTGCTCGAGTTCAACGTCCGGCTCGGAGACCCGGAGACTCAGGCGATCCTGCCCCGGATGGAGACAGATCTGCTCGACGTCCTCGAGGGAAAGACCCCGGAGTGGTCGGGCGCGGCCGCGGTGAACGTGGTCCTGGCGGCCGATGGGTACCCCGAGGCGCCGGTTGGGGGCTCGGTGATAACTGGGCTCGACTCGATGCCGAGCGACGTGCATGTCTTCCACGCCGGGACGAGACGTGACGGGAAGAGGATCTTGGTCGATGGCGGCCGCGTGCTCAGCCTCGTCGGGGTCGGAGACACGATCGAGCAGGCCAGAGACCGGGCCTACGAGGCGGCATCCGTGGTGCGATGGCCGGGGATGCAGTACCGGACCGATATCGGGTCCTGAGTCAGCCGCCTGTGCCCCGGCCCATCAGGTCCGAGAGAAGCACCGTCCGTTGTCGGCGGTCCAGGTCGAGCACCACATCGCCACCCGTAACCGCGCTGATGGCGGCGTCCAGCTCTGCTGCCCACGGATCGAGGCGGCCACCTCTTGTCGTGTAGCCGATGCCCCCGTTGGCCATGGTTAGCTCGATGGGAGCGATCTGCCCGTTGGCGGCATATTGCGAAACTGCCTCGTAGACACCGGTGTCGAGCCGCTTGAGCACCGAGGTCAGGATCCGGGACTGATCCAGGGCACCCACGTCGCGATCGAGCTCCAACAACTCGAGGTACTCACCGAATGACTCGATCATGTCGAAGTCGACCCCGAGGACCCAGATGTCCTCTCCCGACTCGGCGGCTCGGCCTGCGGCACGGAAGGCGCCCCACGCCGAGCCTCCCGCCGCAGGGAAAAGCACGTCGGCGCCCTGACCGATCTGGATGTTGGCGAGCAGCTCGGCGAGAGTGACCGAGGCAAAACCGCTCAAGTCGAACTCGAGGCCATTCCAGCCGGTGAGGTATCCGGAGTTGACGGTGATCGCCGGGTCGACGAAGCGGACTCCCTGCTCGAACCCTGCCTGGAGCTGGTGGATCACCGGGATGTCGGCGCCTCCGATGAAGCCGACCGAGCGGTTGGCCGAGGCAAGACCCGAGGCGACCCCGGCGACATATCCCATCTCCAGGTACCGGGCAGTGATACACGTCGCGTTGTCGGGCCAGGCCGACCCCGGCATGCAGTCGATCATCACGAACTTGGTCTCGGGATTGGCACCAAGGAGGTCACGTACCGGAGGAACGTCGGCGGCGAGGGCCTCGAGCATCACCAGTGGGGCGCCTCGGTCGATGGCATCCACCACCGGCGCCGTCAGGGAACCGGTGCCGTAGATCTCCTCGATCTCCAGTCCGAAGTCGTCTCGCGCCCTATCCAGGCCGCTGTGGATCATCTCACCGATCGGGCCGGCATCGGGACCGTCGTAGAGGACCACCAGATCCGGGGGTGGCTCGGGGATCAGGATCGCCACCAGGGCGGTCACCGCCGCGGTCAGGGCAGCCACCGCTATCCCAAACGCCCAGAGACGCCGGCGAGCACGCCGCGCCAGGGCAGCCTCTCGGCTATGACGCTCTTCGTTCTCCCGGCGCTCCCGATCCCTGAGCTCGGTCGATGCTTCGACGAACGCCGACTCGGAGCGGGTCAGGCGGAGGCTTTCCTTCCCTGACCAAGCTTCGAGCTCGCCGAGCCGATCACCACGCAGGAGATAATCATCGGAGCGGCCCGCTGCCTCCCACTCGGAAGTGGCGAGCATGATCGTCCGGAGACGATCGAGATCCTCGTCATGGTCCTCGAGCCAGTCCCTCAGCTGTGGCCATTCCATCAGCAGGTACTCGTGGGCGATCTCGACCACGGCCATGCCCGCGGCGTCCCGGTCGAATGTGAGCAGCCGGCTGGAGCCAAAGGCCTCGAGGACGTTTTGGAGCTCGATCGGATCGGTGGTCAGCTCGAGGATCTCGCGCAAACCGGCCCGCCGGGACGTGGTGATCGGGCGGCCCTTCTGGACGAGGCGCATGAACACCTGCTCGACCAGATCTTGCTCACCGGGATCGAGCTCCTTGATCACCTCGTCTGCGCGTCTCGCCACGGCTCCCTGGAGCCCGCCGATGGAGCGATACGCCTCGAGGGTCAGACGCTCAGGCGACATGTCGTATAGCTCGAACAGAGCGTGCTGGAGGAGGGGGAGACCACCAGGCTCCTTGACCATGTCCGCCACCAGCTGGGCAAGCAGATCACTGTCGACGGACGTGCCCGCGATCCGCGCCGGCTCGACGACAGTTCGCTCCAACTCGTCGGGAGTCATTGGGGGCACACTGACGACCGACGAGGAGAAGACGTCAGCGAGCCCGGGGACCGACAACGGCCGGTCGTAGTAGTCGGCACGGAGAGTCGTCAGGACCTGGAGAGGGCAGCCCTCGTCACGTACCGCACGGACCAGGAGCTCGCAGAAACGTGCTCGGTCTCCCTGGTCGGCAAGTGTGAACACCTGTTCGAACTGGTCGACAACGAGCACCAGTGGTCTGGAGACGGTCGAGCGGAGTGCGTCGGGATCGCTCTCGAACTTCCTGATCAAGGTCGAACGTGCTCCGAACCCGGCCCTGTCCAGCGCACCCGCCAACTCCCAGAGCGGGGCCGACCCCGGCTCTATGACTGCAACTCCGCTGCCACTGTTTCGCAGGGCCGGGACCACTCCGGCCACGGCGGCACTGGACTTTCCGCTGCCAGATGGTCCGACGATCGACACCATGCCATCGCCGTCCTCGACTCGAGAGAGGATGGTTGCCACCAGAGTCTCGCGGCCGAAGAAGACGCCGGCGCTGTCTTCGGAGAACGAACGCAGCCCCTGGTAGGGATTTCCCTCAGAACGCGAGGTCACGGACTGCCCTAGCAACCCCGGGTCGCGGAGGAGGATCCGCTCTTCGAGGTCGAGAATCGCTTCCGACGGCTCGAGCCCTAACTCCTCGGCGAGGAGCCCGCGGAACGCGGTGAACTCCCTCAGCGCCTCGGCCTGACGACCCGATCGATAGAGACACAGCATCAGCAACCGACGGGGGCCCTCGCGGAAGGGGTCGTCGTCGATGGCCAGACGAGCGTATTCCTTGGCTCGATCGACGTCTCCGGCATCGAGGTGAATCTGAGCCAGCGCCTCGATGGCGTCGGACCGAAGCTCCACCAGAGAGCGGATGAAACCTTGGGCGAAGTCGTCATAGGCGAAGTCGGCCAGGGGCATGGCCCACATCTCCATGGCCGACTCCAAGGCCCCCGAGCCGTGACCGACCTGCCCCGATCGGGAGGTGGCCAAACCATCGCGGACCATCCGTTCGAAGCGCCTGGCGTCGATCGCCTCCGGGTTTACGTTCAGCACATAGCCCGGCGGCCGGGTCTCGATCAGTTCGCGATTGTGGCCGACCGAAAGGGCCTTGCGCAGCTCGGAGACATAGATCTGTATCGAGTGGTCGGCGGTCCGAGGTGGGGCGTCACCCCAGATCGAATCGATGAGGCGGTCTGTGGCAACGATCTCGTTGGCGTTGAGAAGCAACACCGCCAGCACCGCTCGCTGCTTGGGCGGGCCTAAATCGACCTCCCGCTGCTCGATCCAGGCCCTCAGGTTGCCGAGTATCTGAAAGGTGACCGTGCTCACCGCCGCCTCGCAAGATACCCGTGGCCACGGATGGGGTGTCGCTGTCGCTCACTCAGACAGGCTCGACGCCCCATAACGGTACTGGACCATGTCGGCGGCACGCTGCTGCTGAGCGATCGACGGGTCGGACACGGAACTGGACAGGCTCGACGCCCCATAACGGTACTGGACCATGTCGGCGGCACGCTGCGTGGCGTCGGGAGCCCTACCGGTGGCGGCCGACTCGACGGCTCTTCCCAGCCCGAATCCGACGACCAGGGCCACGACCCCGACACCGAC
>JAICNB010000013.1 GCA_025928935.1 Acidimicrobiia bacterium | reverse complement strand
TTCGGGACCGGTCCACCGAGGCCAAGGCTGAAGAGAGCATCACCCCCGGGGGCAGCCAGCCCAGGTCGGCTATCAGCGGATCAGAAACCCGAACCGGCCGGACATGATCCGACTGGAGAAGATGAAAGGGTGTCTCCGTATCGAACATATGTTCGCTACGCTACCGGGCGGCCAGGACAGAAACCACCCCCGACACCGGATTAGGGAGAATTTCTCCGCGCCGAGGGCTGGGGTGCCGCGGCACGGCCCGGGATCAGTTCAGGTATTGGGCTGAAGCCATCCCCACCACGGCGACCGCGAGCAAAGTCGTGTAGATGGCCCCCAGTCGAGCGAGTCGAGTGTGCCGTTCGTCGAAGGCGGACACCTGATCGCGATTCTCCTTCTCTTCCGAGCTCAGGTCGAGGGTCAGGTAATAGAGCTTGCTCAGGGAGGTGCTGATCGGGACGCTGATTCCAAGTGCGAGCATCGCGGCTGCCCCGCCAATGGAGAATGCGAGGCCCGTTGCAGAGGTCATCCAGGCGCCCCGCAGACCATTTGAGGAGTTCAAGTACAAGACAAGACCGGTAACGACCGCCAGTCCTTCTACCAAAGAGATGTAGAGAGAAAACCACGGATGATCGAGAAACCCGTTCAGGTAGGCGCCTCCGGTCATGGGCCCCAGAGTGCGAGCGCGGGGAACGATGAATCCCATGAGGAGAAAGGCCCCACCGACCCAAGCAGCTCCCGTCAAGATATGGACTACTCGTAGCGAAATGACCAACCACTGCTCCATGGCTCGCCTTTCAAGATCTGTCGCCGATTCTCGCGCAGACGTCCGCGGAGAGTCTTAAGCCTCTACTCGTCAAGCCTGGAATTCGTACGGTGAGATGTCGTGAGCTTGTCGAGGTGAGCATGACCATCACGCAGGTACCACAGCAGGTGTACGACCAAGGGGAGCGGGCCAGGCGGGTATCCATCCGCTTCTTGTGGTGGCTGCCCCTCAGTCCCATCGTCGGCTTCATCGTGGCCAACCGGTTGCTCTCCGAGTCCTGGCCCATCTGGCAGGTCCTGCCCCTGGCCATCGTCTTGGCGACACCTTTCGCCATCGGCGCATACTTCGGTGTCAAAGCCGTGAGGCTGGGGGTGCGCCGTGGCTGGGTGCCCCTAGCCATCCATTTTATTCTCATGGTGATCGCCCTGGCCATGCCGATATCTCAGTCTCTGTCTTAGGGAGCAAAACGGCCAGGCCCTGACTCATCACTAACTTGCACGTATGGAGCACATCGAGGCCAAGGCCGGTGGATGGAACCCGTCGGGCACCGAGCATTTCACCGGGTCGGTCTGGAACAGGCGCATCAACGATCAACCGGACGGCGTCACTCTGATCGCCGTCCAGTTCGCTCCCGGCGCCCGAAGCGACTGGCACAGCCACCCCGGTGGCCAGCTCCTCTATGTCGTCGCCGGATCGGGGCTCGTACGCACCGAGGAGGGCGAGACCGTGCGCATCTCACCCGGTGACGTGGTCCATGCCCCACCTGGCGAGCGTCATTGGCATGGCGCTGTGTCTGATGCCCCGATGATGCATCTCTCCATCACCAGCGGGGGTGCGGCCGTCTGGGAGGCCAAGGTCGACGACGAGGAGTACGGCGCCGCTGAATAGCGGCTCCGGTTGTGGCAGCCTTCCCTCTGTGACCACGGCCACGGCTAGGACGGTCCGGCTCGGCGGCGCCAGCTACCCGCTGGTCCTGCCCAATATCCGCGACCCCCGGCTCCACCTGGCCGCTGTCATCATCACGATCCACATCCTCGGCCAGGTCGCTCTCGACTTCCGTGTGTCGGTTCCCCAGATCGTCATCGCCATCCTCGCCTGCGCCCTGCTCGAGGTGGCGCTGACCTTTCGCTCGACCAAGCAAGTGATGTGGCCGGCCAGCGCCATGCTCACCGGCAGCGGCGTCGCCTTGATCCTCAGGATCGTGGGCCAGGAGCGCGGGGACCATTGGACCTTCGACGGCTGGTATTTCTTCGCCGGGATCGCCGCCCTCTCGTTGCTCACCAAGTACTGGATCCGCTATCGGGGAAATCACGTCTTCAACCCATCGAACGTGGGCCTGGTCGCCGCTTTCTTGATCCTGGGCAGCGAGGTGATCGAGCCACTCGACTTCTGGTGGGCGCCACTCGACTTCTGGATGCTGGCCGCCTACGCCGTGATCCTGGTCGGCGGTGTCCTCATCACCTCCCGCCTTCGCCTGCTCATCCTCGCCGCCACCTATTGGCTGACCCTGGCGATCGGGCTCGGCATCCTGGCTGCCTCGGGTCACTGCATGACCGCTGCCTGGGCACTGCAACCGGTGTGTGGCTCCTACTTCTGGTCGGTGGTCGTGGCATCACCCGAGGTCCTCATCTTCCTCTTCTTCATGATCACCGACCCGAAGACGATCCCTCAGGACCGGGTGGCCCGCATCGCTTTCGCTGTCTGTCTGGCCCTCATCTGCACCCTGCTCATGGCCCCGCAGACGACCGAGTTCGGGGCCAAGGTGGGTCTGCTCGCCGGCCTGGTAGTCATGACCCCGCTTCGTTACGTGTTCGACCGGGTCTTTGGGGCAGAGAGGGTGCGCCGGGTCGTCACCGTCTCGGAGAGCCGGCCACGTGGGGCCTTTGCCCCCGGGCTCGTCGTTGGGGCGCTTCTGGTGGTGGTTCCGCTCGCAATCGTCATCGCCGGTGGCCCGGCCCGTGAGACTGCCCAAGCGGCGATGGTGGCAGCTCCGCCACCCGAGATCTCAGTCGATCCAGCTCAGCTGCCCACGGTGACCATCAGTGCCGAGGCCGAGGCGTTGAACGATCAGGTCGAACCACAGATGCTCGCCCTCGAGCTGGCCGAGGGCCTCGCCATCGAGGGTGAGGCGATCCGCCGTGGTGACACCTCCCTGGTCCGGTCTGCCGACGACGGGGAGCGTCTCGTCCAGATGGAACGCATCGTCGAAGGCGCCGCTACCAGCGGCGAGCACGTGGTGCCCGTCTACTCATTCGACAGGATGCACCTCGACGTCGTGTTCACCGACGGCCCTCAGGGGGGAGCCAGTCTGGGCCTCGTCACAACCGGCACCGTCGAGCGGGTCACCTACGACGCCACAGGAGCAGAGCAGGATCGACAGAGTGAGCAGTTCACCCGGACATTCGTGATGAGCCCCGGCTCCGGGGGCACCTGGATGATCATCGGGGAGGTGGAAGATGGGTGAGCCGCCGCACTCACCTCTGGTCGGCCATCACCATCACGTGGTCGGGCCGGAGCAGGAACGGGGGCAGATATGCCGGGATGTTGGAGAAAGGGAGGACATCGGGGTGGAGATCGATCCCGAGTGAGTCCCTCATGAAATCACGTCGGGAGTTGATCCGGCTCCACGCCTCCGGATAGCGGTCGGCGAGCTCTTCGCGCAGCGTCTCATCGGCCAGAGCGATCCCGTCTTCGATGTTGGTGGTGAAGTAGTCCGTGCCGGTAGCGGGGATGATGTCAACCTGCATCGCCATCCCCGAAGCAAGTTCGATGTCAGAGCCGGGGCCAACGGGGGAGTTGACCCACTCATCGAGATGGATCTGGTGGCCGGGGTTGAGGAAGATCCCAAAGAACGGGTCTCCGAGGCGGCGGTCCACGATCTCCTGGAGCGCTCCACCTTTCTGCCCGACATGCAGGGCGCCATACCACTCGGCGACGGCCTGGAAGTAGGGGCCGACCAGACGATCGACATAGTCGGCGATGGGGGCGGGCAGGTCTCCGGGCCCCTCGGCCACGAACCCGGCCCGGCAGTTGAGCGCCCCCCATATCCCGTAGGCGACGGTGAATCGGTCGGCACGCTCGATCGGCCGGTCTCCCGGGCTGAGCAGGCCCAGCGACGCCCTCGGGCCTGCGGTCAACATGAGATGACAGGAGAGGGGAGTCCCGTTCCACTCGAGGAGGCGGACCGCATCCTGCTCGGTCATCCCGGGCTCGATCCCAAGGATGACACGTCGCACGCCACTCGAGGTATGGCTGGCAGCCCACTCGTGGTAGGCCAGTTGCTCCGCCTCGTTGATCACTCGCAGCCCGTCGGCGGCACCGATCAGGATGTCGGTGGCGCTCTCCACGGATCCGTCTCCTCCCGCGAGGCGCTGCAACGCATCCACGATGAAATGGGGGAGGTCGATGCTGGTTCCGTCGCCGAAGATCTTCCAGCCCACGACTCCGACGCGGCTGCCGGGACCGAGTCCCTCCTCGGCAAGGATCTCGGTGAGCGATCTCGAGCGGTCCCGCGGCTGGCTGGGCAGGCTGAGGTCCTGGAGAAGGTGACGTCTCATTTCCAAAGGCGCGGCCGCGGCCATCCCCCAGCACTCGTTACCCACGAGGACCGCCGGCGCGTCCTCGGGCCCGACCACCAGGATCGCCTCCTCGAACCGGGGGTCGAAGCCGGTGAGGTAGGAGATGTTGGCGCTGTGCTCGCGGTCGGCGTAGACCACCACGCAGTCCAGGCCCCGCTCGGACATCCGCCTCCGAAGACGGTCCATCCGCTTCTCGTATACCTCGGTGGGGATCACCGGCATGGACGAGGGATCGCCGAATTCGGGCAACTCCACCCAGGTCAGATGTGCTTGGCTCACCGGGTCACCTGACCGGTTCCCAGATCACAGCCTCCGAGGCGTCGCGCTCGATGATCGCGTACCGGTTGGCGCCAACCTCGATCCATCGCCCCTTCTCTCCGTCCGGCCATTGCACCCGAACCTCAACGCTATCCGCCTCACCCACACCGAAGTGCGCCCACCCGAGCTGGCCGCCGGCATGGCCTCCCCCGATGGTGATCTCCGTCTCGAGGACCCGGTTGCCGACGCGGACCTCGATCCAGGAGCCGATGGCGTCGACGTTGGGCGCAGGCTGGCGGAGGTCGAGGGCCACCCAATTGCCCATCGCCCGCGGGCCGGCTTCGTCGCCCCAGCCCATGTTTCGCCAGAGCCTGACGTTCTCCCTTCGGGTGACCTCGACCAGGTCGAGCATCCCGTCGAGGTTGAAGTCGGCCAATGCGGCCCCTCTCGATCTGGCGAAGTCCACGATCCCGGCCTCCGCCGCCGCCTCGGTGAAGGTCCCGTCCGGGTTGCCCAGCAGCAGGTTGCTGGGGTCTCGTATCGCATAGCCGGCCTGCTCCTCGACATTCCCCTTCGACACGAACAGATCGACCAGGGAGTCGTTGTTGACGTCGGCGAACTCGGGATGCCAGGCCGTCGAAGGGGCGGCGACGTCACCGACGTATGGTCGGTGGGCGGTCAGACCACGCTCGAAGGCGATATCGACGTATTCGGGCTGGGACGACCCGTCGGCCAGGGTCTGCAGCTTGTTGTCCCCCTGGCTGGTCAAGAAGTACTCGGGCAGGCCATCGCCGGTCACGTCCCGGCCGGCGATCCCCATGCCCCAGATCTGCATTGGCTGCCATCCCTCGTCGCGTGTGTACAACCGGGGCTGCTCGCCCTCGACCACACGCCACAGTTGTTCCTCTCCGTTGCGGTAGTAGTGACGATCGTTGGTCATGCGCAGGTCGTGACGGCCCGACCGATCCCAGTCGCTGAAGAGGATGGAGAGCGTGCAGAAGCCCGGGCTCAATGAGATGGGCCGGCCGTAGCCCTCACCGTCGGGGCGGAAAAGCCAATGGTCCTCGCACTCACCGGTCGTCTGCCCACCCTCGGCCAGATAGTTGCCGAACGCCAGGGTGGGCCATGCCGCAGCGCCCTCCCAGGTGGCGCTGAACCCCACGGTCCAGTCGTCGGCCAGCTCCATCGCCCACATCTCATTGGCTCGCTCGAAGGCACACCCTCCCAACCCGCGGAGCAACAGGTCCTCGCCGATTCGGAGCACGGCCAGATCGGTGTGCCCATCGCTGTCTATGTCGATCGGATAGGCGCCGGTGACGCCGGTGAGCCCGGTCCCCTCGTCGAGGACCTCGGTGAAGGAGAGGGGGCCGCCGATCTCAGTGACATTGCGGTAGAGGGCATCCGAGCCCTCCCCCCCGGCCAGGTACAGGTCGGGCCATCCATCTTCGTCACAGTCGAGGACCGCCACCCCACCGCCTACGAAGTACTCGAACTCGCCGTCGTAGATGTGATCGAGACCGGCCGAAGCCGACTCCTCGACATATCGGGGGGGCGGCGAGGCCGTCTCGGGCAGGTCGGGACGGAATAGCGCCAGCCCACCGAGGGCCAACGCCCCCATGACGAGGGCCCCGGTCGCCACCCCGCCCACCGCCCAGGCAACACCCTTCGCGCTCACGCTTGCCCGGGCCGAGGCGTATCGACACAATGCCACATCGCGTGATTCTGTCGAGTGGAGGAGGGTATGCGGTGACCGAGCCAGTCAGATGGGGTGTCATCGGCTGTGCCGACATCGCCGTGAAGAAAGTGATACCCGCGATGCTCGGGTCCGACATCAGCCAGGTGACTGCGATCGCGTCCCGTTCGGAGGAGCGTGCCGCCGCCACCGCCCGATCCCTCGGGATCCCGCGCGCCTACGGGAGCTATCGGGATCTCCTCGACGACCCCGATATCGAGGCTGTCTACATCCCCTTGCCCAACCATCTCCATCACGAATGGACCATCGCCGCCGCCGAGGCCGGTAAGCACATCCTGTGTGAGAAGCCCCTCTCCACCAGCAGCGACCTGGCCCGGGAGATGGTGGTTGCCGCCGAGAGCTCCGGGGTGAAATTGATGGAGGCGTTCATGTATCGGCTCCATCCGCTCTGGGTCGAGGTGCGGCGACTCATCGCCGAGGGGGCGGTGGGTGAGCTTCGATCCGTGCAGTCGTTCTTCTCGTATCACAACGTCGACCCGGACGACATCCGCAACAAGGTCAATGCCGGGGGAGGCTCCCTTTTCGATATCGGCTGCTACCCGGTCAACGTGGCCAGGATGCTGTTCGAGGCCGAGCCCACGGAGGTGATGGCCGCGATTCGTCGGGACCCGTCCTTCGGGACCGACGTGCTGACCTCGGTGGTACTCGATTTCGGCGGGCGCCACGCCACCTTCACCTGCTCGACCCAGCTGGAGGACGATCAGCGGGTGCACATCTATGGGACGGAGGGTCGTCTGGTCGTCGAGATCCCGTTCAACATCCCGCCCGATCGCCCCACCCGGGTGCTGTCGATCGCCGGCGGCGACCCACCGCTCGACCCCAAGATCGTCAGTCATCAGATCGATGCAGCCGACCAGTACCAGGTCCAGGCCGACGCCTTCTCCCGGTCCATCCGGGAGGGAGCCCCGGTGCCGACATCACCTGAGGATGCGGTGGCCAATCTGGAAGTCATGGAGCGGATCTTCGCAGACGCGGCCGGTCGTTCCTGATCCTCATCCGGGCCCGGTCTGACGGCGCCCGGCGGGATCGGCGATGATCTCGGAGAGGGCGAGCTCGGCGGCGCCCATCAAGGGGGCGTCCAGCCCCAGGCCGCTGGCCGCGATCTCCGCGACGTCCCCGGGAGCTTCCAGGGAAGCCAGACGGGCCCCTTCGTAGACCGCCTTCTCGAGGAAGTGGAAGAGGGGGTGGTAGAGACCGCCGAGCACCACCAACTGCGGGTTGAAGACGTTGATCAGGTTGCCGATCCCGAGGCCCAGCCACCTTCCCACCTCGGCGATCGCAGCCAGCGCCGTCTCGTCCCCGGCCTCGGCGCGGGCCATGACGGTGTCGAGGATCCCGACTCCGGCAACGGTCTCCGGGATCCCGGCATGTCGGGCCAACGCCTCTTCACCGGCCTCCGTCTCCCAACACCCCTTGGCCCCGCAACGGCACTTGTGCCCGTCCGGGTTCACCAAGGTATGGCCGGCCTCACCTGCGTAACCTGCCGCCCCCAGCATGGGCTTGCCATCGTGGATGATCCCGGCGCCGATCCCGGCCTCACCCGAGAGGTAGATCAGGTGCGGCACCCCCGCCCCCACCCCCCGTCGGTATTCGGCGAGGGCGCCGAGGTCCGCTTCGTTGGCCACGAGCACCTGCTGGTCGAGACCCAGCCCCGAGGAGAGCATTTCCCCGACCGGGACGTTGTGCCATCCCAGGTTGGGAGCGAGATGGACGAAGCCGTCCGAACGGCGGGTGACCCCGGCGACCCCGGCCCCGATCCCTGTGAGCGAAGCACCGCTTGGGAGCGACTCGAGCAAGGGCCGGGCCAGCCGGGCCACCTGTTCGATCGTCTTGTCCGGCGACACTCTGGCCCTCGGTCTCGGTTCCCGCACCTGTGCGAAGACATGACCGCCGAGGCCGACCGTGGCCACGGCGACGGAATCGACCGAGAACTCGACGGCGAGGACGGTGGCGCCGTCGGGACGGGTGCTGACTGTTGGTGACGGGCGCCCCGGGCCGGAGCTGGCCTGCGCCGGGCCCTCCTCGACCAGGCCAAGAGACGCGAGCTCCCCGATGAGGTCGGCGATCGTCGACCGGTTGAGCCCCATCGTTGCGGTGAGCTCGGAACGTGAGGTCGGCCCGAGCAGGTGAAGACGTTCGAGCAAGGTGGCCAGGTTGTGCCGGCGAAGCTCCTCGGCGGCGACACCCCGGGGCCGATGGTGGGCATCCCGCCCCGCTGTGATCTGGGTGCGGTTCAACTGCTTCCCGGGTCGCGAATGGAACGGTGGAACCTTATCGGCCGATTTGTTGCGGGGCCAAACATATGGGCGTTATGCTCGCCCGCGTCGGCGCACTGGTCGGTCCGATCTCGTGTGCCCGATCGCACGGTGAATTGCCGTCCCCTGGGGCGGCAACCGGAGGAGGAAAGGAAACAAAGATGAAAAGACGCCTATGGGCGTTGGTAGCCGTCATCGCACTTCTCATCGCTGCCTGTGGTGGTGATGAGGGAACGGAAGACACGACGGGTACCACCGCAGGTGGAGCCACCACGACGGCAGCTGCGGAGGAGCCAACCACCACGGCAGCCGACGGGGGCGCCACCACCACCGCGGCTGCGGGCGGCGACGGGGATTGCCTCGTCGGTATGTCGTGGAACAACTACAACGAAGAGAGGTGGGCCAAGCACGACGAGCCCGCAATCCAGGCCGCCCTAGAGGCGGGCGGGTGCGCGTACACGTCGACAGATGCCGGTTCATCCGAGGAGCAGCAGATTGCGGATGTGGAGAACCTGATCAACCAGGGAGCCGACGTGATCGTCATCCTGGCTCAGAACACTCTGGCGATCCTCCCCGCGGTTCAGGCCGCGACAGATCAGGGAATCCCGGTGATCGCATATGACCGCCTCATCGAGGACGCGAACACGTTCTACGTCAGCTTCGACAACGTCCTGGTGGGACAGCTGATGGCCGAGGTCGTCTTCGATCTGGTGCCTACTGGGAACTACTTCATCATCAAGGGCAACGGCGCCGACGCCAACTCCGACTTCCTTCGTGAGGGGATCGGGTCGGTGATCGATGCCGCGGCCGAAGCCGGCGACATCGTGATCCTCGAGGAGGACTACACCGACAACTGGGACCCGTCTTTGGCCCAGACCACGACCGAGCAGTGGCTGAGCGCGCACGACAACGACGTGCAGGCCATCGTCTCCGAGAACGACGGAATGGCCACCGGCGCAGCCGCCGCCCTCGATGCCCAGGGTCTTCTGGGCACGGTGGTGTTGTCAGGCCAGGACGCCGACGTCGCCGCCCTCCAGCGGGTGGCGGCCGGGACGCAGGCGGTGTCGGTGTGGAAGGACGCCCGTGCCTTGGGCACGGCGGCCGGCGAGGCTGCAGTGCAGCTGGCCGGCGGCGCGTCACTCGCCGATGTCGAGGGTACGTCTGAGTTCACCTACACCAACAAGGAGACCCAGGCGGAGACGGTATTGACCAGCATCCTGCTCACCCCGATCCCGATCACCCAGGACAACCTCCAGGAGGTGGTCGATGCGGAGTGGATCTCGGCCGACGAACTGTGCTCGACCGGGGGGACCGTCGGCCCCTGCGCCTGACCATTCAAGGAGAAATCGATGACGTGTTGCGCCCCCGGTCATCGGGGGCGCAATGCGATCCCGTTCTCTAGTGTGGTGATGCGATGAGCGTGGTAGAGGCCCCGCCGACCCAGTCGGATACTCTCGAACCGGGATCGCGCCGGTCGCTCGGATCGTATCTGCGGGACAACGAGATCGATACCCGCATGGTGGGGATGGTCGTCGTCCTTCTGGCCATCTGGATCGTGTTCCATCTCTTGTCCGGGGGGACGTTCATCACCCCCCGCAACTTGTGGAATCTCTCGGTGCAGTTCTCCGCAATCGCCATCATGGCCACCGGGATGGTGTTGGTCATCGTCTCTCGAAACATCGATCTCTCCGTTGGCTCCATGGTGGGCACTGTGGGCATGGTGATGGCCGTGCTCCAGGCGGAATGGCTCCCGCCGGTCATAGGCGCGGGCAACTCTTGGATTTGGCTCATCTCGCTCGCCATCGGCGTGATCCTGGGAGCCCTCATCGGCGCCTTCCAGGGATCGATCGTCGCCTATGTCGGCGTCCCCTCCTTCATCGTCACACTGGGCGGGCTGCTGGTGTGGCGGGGGTTTGCCTGGCTGACCGCCAGTGGCCGCACCATCGCCCCGATGGACTCAACGTTCCAGCTCCTCGGCGGTGGATCGAGCGGCTCGCTCGGGGAGACGGGAAGCTGGATCGTCGGCGGCGTTGCATGTGTCGGGATCGTCGCTCTCCTCGTCATGGGCCGTCGTCGTCGTCGCAAGTTCGGTTTCACGCTTCGCCCCGCGTGGCTTGACGTCCTCCTCGGGGTCCTTGGGTGCGCCGTCGTCCTCGGTGCGGTCTGGGTCATGAACAGCTACTACCTGCCGGAGAACCTCGCAATCCGCTACGCCGAGGAGCACGGCATCCCGATTCCCGAAGGTGGCCTCCAGATCCCACTTGGGATCCCCTATCCGGTGCTCATCCTGGTGGGGGTCACTCTGATCATGAGCTACGTCACCAACCGACTTCGCTTCGGTCGATATGTCTTCTCCATCGGGGGCAACCCCGAGGCGGCCAACCTGGCCGGGATCAAGACCAAGCGCACCATCGTCAGAGTCTTCATGACCATGGGGATCCTGGTCGCGATATCGGCCGCGGTGTCCATCGCTCGTCTCAACGCCGCGGTGAGCGGTCTCGGCACCCTGAACGAGCTCTATGTGATCGCGGCTGCGGTCATCGGTGGCACATCCCTGTCCGGAGGGATCGGGACCATTCCCGGTGCCATCCTCGGTGCCCTGGTCATGCAATCGCTTCAGTCGGGCATGGTCCTCATCGGCGTCGGCGCTCCGGTGCAGGACGTGGTGCTCGGCGTCACTTTGGTGGTCGCTGTCGCCATCGACACCATTTACCGACGGAGGGCGGCACGATGACCATGACCTCGCAGAGCGATGTGACCCCCCTCGTGGAGATGAGGGACATGAGCGTCTCCTTCGGTGGGGTCCACGCGGTCAAAGATGTGAGTATCGACCTCTATCCGGGGGAGATACTCGGCCTGGTCGGTGGCAATGGGGCCGGCAAGTCCACGTTGGTCAAGACCCTGTCGGGTGCCCAGAAAGCCGACTCGGGGGAGATCTACATCGATGGTGAGCAGGTGTCGATCCACAGCCCGAGGGACGCCAAGAACCTGGGGATCGAGACCATCTATCAAACCCTGGCTTTGGCCGAGAACCAGGACGCCCCGAGCAACATGTTCCTCGGCCGGGAGCTGATGACCCGTTGGGGCACCCTGGACGACAGCTCGATGGAGGATGCTGCCCGTAAGGTCATGGGCCGGCTCAACCCCAAGTTCCAGAACTTCAAGGTGCCGGTCGAGTCACTGTCCGGCGGCCAGCGTCAGTCGGTGGCCATCGCCAAGGCGGTGTACTTCAACGCCCGGATCCTGATCATGGACGAGCCGACCGCGGCGCTCGGACCGGCGGAGACCGACCAGGTCCGCCAGCTGATGCGTCAGCTCAAGGCGGACGGCATCGGGATCATCATGATCAGCCACGACATCCATGACGTCTTCGACCTGGCCGATCGCATCTCGGTGATGTTGCAGGGCCGTCTGGTGGGGACCGTCGACAAGGACGACGTGACCATGGACGAGGTCCTGGCCATGATCATCATCGGCAAGCTTCCCGAAGAGGTCACCACCAAGGAGCTCGAGCAGCTTCACGGCTGAGATCGGGCCCGAAATCGATCACAATGCGGCTTCGCCACCCGGTTTCTAGTGAACGTATAGCCGCATACGCTTGCGACCTCGGTCCGGGAGCTGACCGAATTGGTCTCGGCCGAGTATCGCAGCCGCGGGATCCAGTGACCCGTCTCCCAAATACGGAGACACGCGCACACTATTCGGGCGACAGATCACTAGATCGAGTGGAAGGTCGGGGCCAGCGCCGGATAGAGGGCATCGAAACGGGCGTGGGCCCGGGCGTAGAGCTCCCGGTCTGCCGACGGCTGTGCGACCGGCTCGACCTCGACGGCCCGCTGCACCGCCTCGTCGACCGTCCCCGACCAGCCCGCCCCCAATGAGGCAAGGAGCGACGCGCCGTATGCCGCCCCCTCCTCTGTTCCGACGACCGCTATCTCGGAATCGAGGACATCGGCGAGGATCTGGCGCCAGAGGGGGCTGCGGGTCCCCCCTCCAGACGCCCTGATCTGGACCGGCGAGGGCAGACCGGCGTCCACCATCAGATCGAGGCCGTCCCGTAGGCCGTGGGCCACCCCCTCCATCACTGCCCTGGCCAGGTGACGCAGGTCGTGCTGGATGGTGAGACCCACGAACGCGCCGCGGGCCAACGGATCGGGATGGGGGGTGCGCTCACCGGTGAGGTAGGGCAAGAAGATCAGCCCGTCGCTGCCGGCGGGCACATCGGCGGCAGCCGCGACGAGCTCCTCGAAGGTGAGTTGCGGGGCAACTGCGTCGCGTAGCCAGCGCAGGCTGCCCGCCGCCGACAGCATCACCCCCATCATGTGCCACCTGTCCGGCACGGCGTGGCAGAAGGCGTGGACCCGGCCCTCCGGCTCGACGGCCGGGCCGTTCGTGGTGGCGAACACCACGCCCGATGTGCCCAGGGACAGGGCGACCACGCCCGGGTCGATGGCGCCGACGCCTACCGCATTGGCCGATTGGTCACCTCCTCCTGCGATGACCGGCGTCCCTGCCAGGAGCCCGGTGGCCGCGGCGCCTTCGTCGTCGATCGTCCCGGTGATATCGGGCCCTTCGTGAGTAGTCGGCATGATGCCCGCCGGCACATCGAGTGTCTCCAGGATCTCGGGCGACCAGGTGCGCGCCTCGAGGTCGAAGAGAATGGTCCCCGACCCGTCGGCGACGTCGACGGCGTAGTCCCCGCTGAGACGTCGCCGGACATAGTCCTTGGGCAGGAGGACGTGGCGTACCCGGGCCCAGTTGTCCGGCTCATGGGTCTGCACCCAGAGCAGCTTGGGTGCGGTGAACCCGGTGAGCGCGTCATTGCCGGTGATCTCGATCAGACGCTCCCGCCCCACCCGTCGTCTGATCTCGTCGCACTCGGGCCCGGTGCGCTGATCGTTCCACAGGATGGCGGGTCTGACTACCTCGCCCGCTTCGTCGAGCAGAACCGAGCCGTGCATCTGACCGGTTAGACCGACCGCCTCGATCTCCTCGGGGGGAGTCCCGCTCTCGGTGAAAGCCCGCTGTATGGCGTCGATGGCGCCTTCCCACCACAGCCCCGGGCTCTGCTCGGACCACATTGGTTGCGGTGTCTCGTAGCCGTACGAGGATGACGCGGTGGCGATGACTTGCCCCTCAGGGTCGACCAGCACCGCCTTGGTGGCCGTGGTAGAGACATCGATTCCGAGGACCAGGCTCACCTGCGACCTGTTGTCAGCCGGCTCAGGGCGGCGCCGACGTCTTCACACCGCTCGATCCGCCACACCTCGCGGTGGTTCGCCCAGTCGTCGTGCTGGAGGGTGACGAGAGGGCCGAGGGTCTCCAGCTCGCAGAATGAGTCGCCGACGTAGAACTGGCCTACCGCGCCACGATCGGCGTAGGTGCCCGGCCCGGCCGGGACGACTTCCTTGGTGAACAGGTAGCCGTCGAGTAGATAGCCGAGACGGCCCGGATCGGGGCCGGTGCCGATCTTGAATGGGGGACCCCCTTCTGCCGCGACGGTCAGCGCGCCACGGTGAAACGTCACCCTCGGGTCGGACAGGTCGGTGTAAGGCCACGAGACCAGGCTGCTGCTGGCCGAGAGCCCGTGCTCGTCGGGTGGCCCCCACAATGGGACGATGGCCACCCCGCCCAGTGCCAGCTGGCTCAGGGACCAAGGGGCCACCTCGATCGGGCCGGCGCCGGCATTGCCCAACTCGTGGTCGACCACGACATCTTCTTCATCGCCACGGAGTGTGATGCGCTTGATGAGGCCGGCCCGGTCCGCCCGGGCCTCGACGGTGACGATGTCTTCTTCCTGGATGACCTGACAGGGCTCGTCGTCGGGTGCGTAGGTGATGGGGGGCAACTCGGGAGAGGCCCAAAGACGATGCCCGCCTCGGAACCGGTACACACCCGAGTCCGGCCGATCGATGACCACCTCGTCTCCAAGGACGGCGAACAGCTCGGGGCCCGGCTGGCGCCGAAAGCCAAGGATGCGCGGCCCGAACTCGATCGCGACGCGCAGCAGATAGGGACCGAGAGAGATCTCGACCGGGTCGGGCACGCGGCCTCAGCTCCCTGTGGACCAGATGACCCGGTTCACCCGGCTCTCGAGCAGTTCCTGTTCTCCGGAGACGGGTGCGGGATCGAGCTCGCCCGAGGCCACCTTCGCCTCGAGTGAGTCGAGGGTCTCAGAGCCGCCCAGGATGGACCGGCCGAGGTCGTCCGACCAGCCCGCGTACCGTCTTTCCATCGGCCCGGAGAGGGTCTCCGACTCGATCAACTCGGCGGCGACAAGCAGTGCACGGGCCAGGGTGTCGATGCCGCCGATGTGTCCGTGGAACAGATCGGTTCGACCCATCGATTGGCGGCGCAGCTTCGTGTCGAAGTTGAACCCGCCTGTGGTGAGCCCCCCGCCCCGCAGGATCTCGTAGAGGGCCAGCGACAGCTCGTCCACCGAGTTGGGGAACTGGTCGGTGTCCCACCCGTTCTGGTAGTCACCGCGGTTGGCGTCGATCGATCCGAAGATGCCATGGGCCACCGAGTAGGCCACCTCGTGATGGAACGAGTGGCCGGCGAGCGTCGCGTGGTTGCCCTCGATGTTCACCTTGTACTCGCCCACGAGGTCGAATCGCTCGAGGAAGCCGTGCACCGTCTGGCAGTCGTAGTCGTATTGGTGCTTGGTCGGCTCGGCGGGCTTCGGCTCGATGAGCAGGGTCCCGGTGAAGCCGATCTGGTGCTTGTGCTCGGCGACCATGGTGAGGAAGCGGGCGAATTGCTCGCCCTCCCGCCTCAGATCGGTGTTGAGCAGGGTCTCATAGCCCTCCCGGCCACCCCACAGCACGTAATTGGCGCCATCCAGGCGAAGGGTTGCCTCGAGGGCGTGCTTGACCTGGGCTGCGGCATAGGCGAAGACCTCGGGGTCGGGGTTGGTCGAGGCCCCGGCCGCATACCGGGGATGGGAGAAGAGGTTGGCCGTCCCCCAGAGAAGGCGGACTCCGCTCTCCGCCATCTTCTTCTCTGCATAGTCGACCATGGTGTCGAGGTTGGCCGCAGACTCGGCGAAGGTGCCCCCCTCCGGGGCGATGTCCACGTCGTGGAAGCAGAAGAAGGGCGTGCCCAGCTTGGTGAAGAACTCGAATGCGGCGTCCATCTTGTGACGGGCGGCGGCCATCGGATCGTCGAGAACTCCCAGCCAGGGCCGGTCGAAGGTGCCGGAACCGAACACGTCGCTGCCCGGCCAGTTGAACGAGTGCCAGTAACAGACGGCGATCCTGAGTTGGTCTTCCATTCGTTTGCCCAGGACCATTCGGTCCGGCTCGTACACCCGAAACGCCAGGTCGTCTTCCGAGTCGGGTCTTGCCAATCCGACCGGGCCCGGCACGTCTGAGAAGAACTCTTCTGGCACTATCGACCTCCTCTGGATCCCGACGAGAATCGGCGAAGACTATCGCCGGCGACCAATATCCAGGCAGATGACGCATATCGGAGTACTCACGGCCGGGGGTGACTGCCCGGGCCTCAACGCCGCCATCCGCGGGGTGGTTGCCCGCGCCGTCGCCGACGGGGCAGAGGTGTCGGGGATCGCAGACGGATGGGCGGGCTTGATGGACGGGAGGGTCAGGCAGTTGAGCCGCGACGACGTGCGGGGCATCCTGACCCGCGGTGGCACCATCCTGGGCACATCCCGGACCGATCCGTTCGAACATGGCGATGGGCTGACCTCGCTCCGACCCGTCCTAGAGGAGACAGGCATGGACAGGGTCGTCGTCATCGGGGGCGACGGGTCGCTGCGCACCGCGGCGCGCCTCGGTGATGAAGGGCTTCCCGTTGTCGGAGTCCCCAAGACGATCGACAACGACATCGAGGGGACCGACATCTCCTTCGGATTCGACACGGCGGTTCAGATCGTGACCGACGCGATCGATCGCCTGACCACGACGGCGGAGGCTCACAACCGGATCATGGTGGTGGAGGTGATGGGGCGTCATTCAGGCTGGATCGCGATCCATGCCGGGTTGGCCGGGGGAGCGGAGGCGATCCTGGTCCCTGAGCGCGGGTACGACCTCGACGAGCTTGCTGCCCGGATCGTGACACGGCATCGATCGGGCCGGGACTACTCCATCGTCATCGTCGCCGAGGGTGTGCCTGGCCCTTCGGGGGACATGGTCCTCGCCGGGCTCGACCTGACCGGCTTCGAGCGGTTGGGTGGGGTGTCGAACCTGATCGCCGCCGAGTTGGAGGCGCGCACGGGATACGAGACACGGGTCATGATCCTCGGGCATCTGCAGCGCGGTGGCACACCTACCGCGTTCGACCGTGTGCTCGCCACCAGGATGGGGATACGGGCGGCGGAAGCGGCGCTGGCAGGGGACAGCGGAGTGATGGTGGCGTGTCGAGGTCAGGAAATCACCCTGGTGCCCTTGTCGACCGCGGTAGCCCTCCCGAGGACGGTCCCTGAATCGCGTCTCGCCGAGGTTGACTGGTTCCTCGCCTGATGGTGCTCAGATGTCCGATCGAGTGGAATCGATGATGGTGGCCCGGTAGGCCCCGCTGGGGGCCTCGATGGTGACTTCGTCGTTCACCCGCTTGCCCAGGATCGCCGCGGCCAGAGGGGAGTCGGCCGAGATGCGGTTGGTATCGACCCCCGCCTCGGCCGGATGGACGATGAGGTGCCGGACTTCCTCGCCCTCCTCGGTCTTCACGGTGATCCAATCACCGATCTGGACCACATCGGGATCCTCGGGGATGTCATAGATGTTGCCCGCCGTCTCCAGGACGTACTTGAGCTGCTCCAACTCGCGCTGGGCCAGATCCTGTTCCAGACGTGGCGCCATCTCGTCGTCTTCTTCCTCGATGGCCTCGACCAGGGCAGGGATGGTTTCCTCCTCGAGACGACGCGCCCTCTCCTCGAGACGCTCACGACCCTCTCGAGTCAGAAGTGGCGGCTCGTTGGATGTCATCCGGGTCTCTTCCTCTCCCGCCATAGGAGCGTCGGCCGTCGGGATTAGGAAGAGCCCGATGAGCGGCCGAAGCCACCCTTCGGGCTCTTCTTGATCCAACGTTGCCACATGGCACCTGATTTGTCCAGCAAGTTGAACGACCGGTCAGTGGTCGGCATGGAGGCCGAAGGACCTCGTCCCGGGGTCGGAGTGGGCAAGCTCCAGCAGCCGCACTGCCTCCTTCTCCACAGCCTTCATCTCAGCTCTCGGCACCTTGCGCAGCAGATGCACCTCGAGGTGTGCCTCCTTGCCCTTCTTCCCGATCTTCCACCAGCCGCTGAACAGGCCATCCACCAGGAGATTGCCCACCCATCCGATCGGGGTGAGGTCTTCGACGAAGAACCGGGAACGGTCCGCGTGGCCGAGCAATACGTTGTCGTACTCGGGCAGGAAGCGTGGCGGCGCAGGCACGTCATCGTCCACGATCACGCCGTCCGGGATGTCGAGCAGCTCGCTGCCGTCTTCCCCTGTGCGGACCTCGAGCTCGGATCGCATCTGATCGATCACCTCACGCAGGCCATTCAGCCGGGACCACACCCTGATGTCGCTGACCGAAGCCGGGCCGAAAGCCTCGAGATAGCGTCGGACGAGTCGTCGCGGGTCGGCGCCGTCAGGCACGCTTCGTCCCGTCCATGACTCGACCGTGGCCCACGCCGACGGCCCGGATCTACCCCACAAGCCGCGCGGTGGGATCTGCACCATCGGCACCAGGTAGGTGACCACCTGGGCCAGCGACGCCGCCGGCACCCCCGGCCACCTCTCCCCCAGTAGAGGGCCGAGCTGGGCCCGGGTCATCGCTTTTTCGTCGAGCAGCGTTCGGCCGTAGGCAATGAGGGCATCCCGGTCCACGTCGACCGTGTCCCTGGCGAAGGAAGTGGAGCCGAGGACCGCGGCCAAAGTCGGCTGGAGCAGCGAGCGCAGGAAGAGGTAATCGTCGGTCATCGCCAGGTGAAGGGTTCCCCGCATGAGGGCTCCCCGCACTGCTTCTCTCCTCTCGATCATGCCGGACAGCTCCGAAGGATCGAACCCGTCGATCCGCGCCCACAGGCCGTAGTAGGGATCGTGCGGGTTCTGTGCCTGCATACCGACCAGATGAGTCATGGTCTCCCCAGCGCCGCGCGAGGATCGCTCGAGGAGCATCTGTCGGGCGAGCGTCGTCCGGTTGAGCGCCCGCCGGCTCAGCCGGCCCGTCAATGTTTGATTTCGAGCCCGCCGAAGAGGACCGTCGCGCTAACCGAGAGCTTGGGGGCGTCGGCCGCCAGCGTGTCCTTGACCGTTGCGTTCTCTATGCCTCCGAACAGGGGAAGGCCCTTCACCGCCACCTGCCATCCCTCCGGGACCTTCAGCTCGACTCCGCCGAATGCCGTGAACACGTCGAGCTGGGCATCGGCGGCCGGGGCGGCATCGCGCAGGTCGACCTCGGCTCCCCCGAAGATCGCCGAGATGCTCCCTCCCTGGAATTGCTTCGAGTGTGATGCGAGCTCGCTTCCCGAGAAGACGTTGAAGCTGTTCACGCGATCGCCTGCCTCGGTGCGGGAACCCATTCCCCGCCCGAAGAGGACGAGCAGCCCGACACCGATGATGGCGGCCGGGATGATGAACTCGCCGGCGTCGACGACTCCGAGGTTGGACAGCAGGAACGCGGTGCCGACAGCCGTGATGATCAGGGCCACCGGCCAGTGCCTGGGGTTGGCGGCGAAGGTGAGGACGCCCGCCAGGATGACCACCGCCGGCCACCAGGTGCTGAAGATCTCCCACGCGTCGAGAGTCCCGGCATTGTCGAGCAGGAGGATGACACCCACAGCCACCACGAGCAGACCGAAGAAGAGGCGACCCCAGTTCATGAAGCCAACCTACCACCGGGGACTGCAGTGCCATCTGCAGCCATTAGTCCCCGGCGACGAAGAACCTCCACTCGCCGGTTTCGGTGATCCCGATCCGCCACAGGGCGTAGCCGCCGAATGCGGCCGCCTGATCGAGCTCCTCCCGGGTGTAGATGCTGCCCAGGGCCTCCAGATCGGGCGGAGGGATCTCCTCCCAGGAGTCGTAGACGAAGGCAGACGGCCAGTAGAAGTGGCGAGGAAGGCCGTCGTAGTCCTCATAGGCGTACGGCGTGGCCAGCAGTTGGACGATGAGGGCGGTGGCCGAGTAGGTCCCGTCTGCCTCCCATTGGGGGATGTTCTCGAAGCCGCCGCCGCCAAAACTGGTGACGAAGTCGGGCGAAGCCAGCGCCTCCAGTGTCACGTAGTCACAGGCAATGGCGGCTTCGGCAATGGCCATGCGGGTTGCGGCGACGGCGGGAGGCAGACCTTCCTGTTCGGAAGGCAACTCCATCCCGGCCGCCGAGCAACTGGCTCCTGGAGTAGTGGTCACGACCGTGGTGCCCGACTCCGTGACGGTCGGGGTCGGCGCCGGCACGGTCGTTGCGGCAGTCGGCATGAGCGTCCCGATCATGGTGGTCGCCGCGGCCGGGCCCCCGTCCTCAGGGCTCGAGATCAGGGGGATGACCCCGAGGGCGATGATCACCACGGCGAAGGCGGCGGCGAACATCACCCATCCCGGCGCGATGGAGCGGCGAGAAGACGTCTCGATCTGGGGAGGGGCGGCGTGCTTGGCCATCCGGCGAACCTCTTGGGCCGCCTGCTCCAGACGCTGCTCGAAATCATCGAGATGTCTCATATCGCCTCCTCATCCCACGACTTCAAGGATCGGCTGAGGTTGGACCTGGCCCGGTGCAGATGGGTCTTCACCGCACCGGAGCTGACTCCGAGCACTTCTCCGATCTCCTCGACCGACAGCTGGTCGACGTAGTGGAGGACCGTGGCCTGTGCCTGCCGGCGGGGGAGCCGTCGGACCTCGTCCCAAACCTCGGTGGTCGCCGGTGAGAGCTCGGGCAGGGTGTCGGGCTCCCGCGCCCCGAGACGGGTCACCGCCCGAAGCTCGGCGCCCATCTTCCGATGCCACGAGGTCGACCGGTTGATGAGGACCCGGCGGACCCACGCCCCCGGGTCTTCGTAATTCGAGATCCGATCCCAGTGGCGATGGGCGGCGACGAACGACTCCTGCACCAGGTCCTCGGCGGCGTTTCCCGAGCGGGTCAGGGCGCGTGCAATCGCCACCATGCGGCTGTATTCCCGTCTGTAGAAGACCTCGAAGGGCTCGACGTCGAGCCCTCCGACTTCCGTGGAAGGCACGTCCCACCTCGATCGTTCAAGCGTGCTCACACACCTAAACACGAATCACGCCGCTATCTGGTTTACCCCGGATCGAGGACGTGGTACCTCACGTAGCATCGAGGCACCGTGGAGTTGAGTCGTCTCACCGAGAGATCGCAACAGGCGCTGGGCGAGGCCCAGTCGCTGGCGGTGCGGCTCGGCCACACCGAGGTCGACGGGGAGCATTTGCTCCTGGCCCTGATGACCCAGCCCGAAGGGCTGGTGCCCCGCCTGATCAGCCAGGCCGGCGGGGACCCCGCCCGGATCGAGGCCGACATGGAGGCAGACCTCGCCGCCCGCCCATCCGTGAGCGGGCCCGGGCTTTCGCCGGGGGAGATCAGGGTGACCCAGCGTTTGGCCCGGCTACTGGACACGGCGGGGATGGAGGCGACCCGGCTCAAGGACGAGTACATCTCCGTCGAGCATCTCATCATCGCCTTCCTCGGGGAAGGGGACACGGCGGCCAAGAGGTCACTGGCCGAACAGGGCATCAGCCGTGATCGATTCCTCGAGTCTCTGACCGCCATCAGGGGCAACCAGCGTGTCACGTCGGCCACACCGGAGTCCGCCTACGAGGCCCTCGAAAAATACGGGCGGGACCTGGTCGTCGATGCCAGGACCGGCAAGCTGGACCCGGTCATCGGGAGGGACACGGAGATCCGCCGTGTGATCCAGATCCTCTCCCGCAAGACCAAGAACAACCCGGTGCTGATCGGCGACCCCGGGGTGGGCAAGACCGCCATCGTCGAGGGCCTCGCCCAACGGATCATGCGTGGCGATGTCCCCGAAGGCTTGCGGGACAAGACGGTCTTCGCCCTCGACCTCGGGGCGCTGATAGCCGGGGCCAAGTACCGCGGCGAGTTCGAAGAACGGCTCAAGGCGGTCCTCGGAGAGGTGAAGGCGGCGGAAGGGCGCATCCTTCTCTTCGTCGACGAGCTCCACAACGTGGTCGGGGCCGGTGCAGGCGAAGGCGCCATGGATGCCGGGAACATGCTCAAGCCGATGTTGGCCCGGGGCGAGCTCCACATGATCGGGGCAACGACCCTGGCCGAGTACCGCAAGCACATCGAAAAGGACGCCGCGCTCGAGCGGAGGTTCCAGACGGTCTTGGTCGACGAGCCCACGGTCGAGGATGCCATCTCGATCCTGCGTGGCCTGCGCGAGCGGTTCGAGGTGTTCCACGGGGTCAAGATCCAGGACTCCGCCCTGGTGGCCGCCGCCGTCCTCAGCCAGCGCTACATCACCGATCGCTTCCTTCCCGACAAGGCGATCGACCTGGTGGACGAGGCCTGCGCCATGCTCCGAACCGAGATCGACTCCATGCCCTCGGAGTTGGACGAGCTGACCCGGCGAGCCACCAGACTCGAGATCGAGGAAGCGGCCCTCGGCAAGGAGAAGGACGCCGCCAGCAAGAAGCGGCTCGAGGAGCTGCGCCGGGAGTTGGCCGACGTCAGGACCGATGCCGGGGCGATGCGAGCGCAATGGGAATCCGAGCGTCAGATTCTCAAAGAGGTCCAGGAGATCCGGGCCGAGATCGAGAGAGTCCACCGGGAGACGGAGGAGGCAGAGCGCAACTACGACCTCGATCGTGCCGCCCAGCTCCGTCACGGTGAGCTGCCGGAGCTCGAGCGGCGATTGAAAGAGAAAGAGGACGGGCTCGCAGCCGAGCAGGCCGGGCATCGCCTGCTCAGGGAGGTCGTGACCGAAGAGGAGATAGCCGGGATCGTCTCCCGGTGGACCGGGATACCGGTGAGCCGGCTACAGGAAGGTGAGAGAGAGAAGCTCCTTCGTCTCGACGCTGTGCTCCACGAGCGGGTGGTGGGCCAGGACGAGGCGGTCCAGCTGGTCGCCGACGCCATCATCCGGGCCCGCTCCGGGATCAAAGATCCGCGCCGCCCCATCGGCTCGTTCGTCTTCCTCGGCCCCACCGGTGTGGGCAAGACCGAGCTCGCCAAGTCCCTCGCTCAGGCGCTGTTCGACAGCGAGGACAACATGGTCCGCATCGACATGAGCGAGTACCAGGAGCGGCACACCGTGAGCCGGCTGATTGGGGCGCCGCCCGGCTATGTCGGCTATGAGGAGGGCGGGCAGCTGACCGAAGCGGTCCGGCGCAGGCCCTATTCGGTGGTGTTGTTCGACGAGATCGAGAAGGCCCATGCCGATGTCTTCAACACGCTGCTGCAGGTCCTCGACGACGGCCGGCTCACCGATTCACAGGGGAGGACGGTGGACTTCCGCAACACAGTCATCATCATGACCTCCAACATCGGATCGCAATACCTCCTCGAGGGAATCACCCCCTCGGGCGAGATCAAACCCGAGGCACGGGAGATGGTCACCAATGAGTTGCGCCGCCACTTCCGTCCGGAGTTCCTGAATCGGGTCGACGACGTAGTGATGTTCAAGCCGCTGACCCTGGCCGAGATCGAGAGAGTCGTCGACCTGATGCTCGACGATGTCAGACGCCGTCTGGCCGACCGGAACATGAAGATCGAGGTCAGCGATGCAGCCATGGAGTTCATCGCCCAGCAGGGCTTCGACCCGGTCTATGGGGCGAGGCCGCTGCGCCGATTCATCTCCCACGAGCTGGAGACCCGGATCGGCCGGGCCCTCATCGGTGGTGACGTTGAGGACGGCGCCAGGATCCGGGTGGAGCTGACCGAAGGTGATCTGGCCATCGAATTCGAGAGCCCGCCCGGGCCAGGGGACGACATAGGCTGACGGTTCGGGACCCCGACCTCGATAGAAGCTAGTTCGTGTCGGTGGTAAGGTGAGAGTCCTACGCGGCCCCGGTGCCAGCCTTTCGTTATCCCCGCAGAGCTCGTGGAACGCAGCTCTCCGTAGCCGGCGATTGCTGTGGCTCAAAGCAGCCAAGACGTATTCCCCGGTCGTTCACATCACGGAGATACTCATGAGACAAAGCGAGACCGACCCTTCTTCGATTGGGTTCGTCAGCACCTACCCACCGACCGCCTGTGGTCTGGCCACCTTCACCGCCGCTTTGCGCGGGGCGATGGCAGAAGGGCGTGGATCGGAAGAGGGTCTCGAGGTGGTGAGCCTGGTCGAGAGTCGACTCGAAGAGCCACGATCCGAGGTCGTCCTCCAGCACGTCAACGGTGACCGGTCGTCCCTCCAACAGGCGGTGAAGGAGTTGAACGAGCACGACGTCGCCATCTTCCAGCACGAGTACGGGATCTACGGCGGGCCAGACGGCGCGGAGGTCCTCGATTTTATCGCCGAGATGGAGGTCCCCACCATTGTGATTCTCCACACCGTGCTGGGAAAGCCGACACTGAGACAGAAGCGGATTCTCGAGAGGATTGTCGACCTGGCGGGGCAGACGGTGGTGATGAGCAACACCGCTCTCCATCGGCTCAGGGAGCATTACGACATAGACCCTGACAAGGTGACCATGGTCCCCCACGGGGCGATGGGCGGCGTGGCCACCCCCACCGACACCACCGGCCGACGACCGATCATCTTGACCTGGGGCCTGATCGGTCCGGGTAAAGGGCTGGAGATCGCCATCGAGGCCGTTGGCTCGCTGAAAGACCTGCGGCCGCTTCCCCGCTACGTGATCCTGGGCAAGACCCATCCCAAGGTGCAGGCAGCCCAAGGCAACGCATACCTGGATGGGCTGAAGGCAAAGTCCCATGCGCTCGGTCTGGAGGATGTCGTCGAATACGACAGCCGGTATCTCGATACCGGCTCCCTCGTATCTGAGATCCGACAGGCAGACATCGCCCTTCTTCCTTATGAGTCCACCGAGCAGGTGACGTCGGGTGTGCTGGTCGAAGCCCTGGCCAACGGAAAGCCGGTCGTCGCAACGGCCTTTCCTCACGCAATCGAGATGCTCGGCGGCGGTGCTGGTGCCCTCGTGGCGCACTCGGACGCCGACGGGATGGCGGCCGCCCTGCGCAGCCTCCTCTCGGAGCCCGACATGGCGGCCCGGATGGCGACCATGGCGACCTCCATCGGTTCCACCCTCCAATGGCCCGTGGTCGCGGATCAGTACCTGTCGATCGTCTCCACACTCGTCGAACGCGATCCCGTGGCCGCCGCCTTCACCTCCGGGCGCCGTGCAGTCGGTCTCGCCAAAGTCGGGTGAATTCAATCGATCCGTCGTCGCTCTCAGTCGATCCTGACATCCTTGGGCCAATCGACACCCTCCCAGCGCCACGTTTCGATCACCTGCGCCGTTTGACCGACCACGTGGGTCTCTGGGAGCACGCCCGGTTCACGACGCCACGCCCCGAGCACGGCTACTGCACCGACGACAACGCTCGGGCACTCATCGTGGTCTGTCGGCAGCCCAACCCATCTGCCGAGCTCATCGGAATGGGCAGGATCTACTTCAAGTTCGTCGAGGATGCGGCCCTGCCTCAGGGTGGGTTTCACAATCGGCGCACAGCGAACGACTCCTGGGGTGATGAAGTCGGATCCGACGATTCACAGGGACGGGCCATCTGGGGCCTGGGTGCCACTGCCCGGCTGGGGCCGGAGGCGTGGATGCGCCGGGCCGCGCTCGATCTGTTCGATCGGCAACGGGACTTCTCCTCGTCCTCGCCCCGGGCCAATGCTTTCGCCACGCTGGGTGCGTCCGAGGTGTTGACCGGCGATCCGGGCAATGCCCCGGCGCAAAAGGCCCTGTCTCGATGGGCTGACCATCTCCAGGTGTCTGATGACCCGGAATGGCCATGGCCCGAGCGGCGTCTGGCCTACGACAATGCCCGCATCCCCGAAGCCCTGATGGCAGCGGGCGCGGCTCTCGGTGACGACCGATTCGTTGAAGAAGGTCTCCGCCTGCTCGAGTGGCTGGTCACCATCGAGGCCAACGATGACCACTTCAGCTTCACTCCGACCGGGGGCTGGGCCAGGGGAGAGCCCCGGCCCGGGTACGACCAACAACCGGTAGAGGCAGCGGCGATGGCCGATGCGTGCAGCAGGGCATGGTTGCTCACCCGCGAGGGCAAATGGCGCGACAACGTGCTCAGAGCGGCCGGGTGGCTGATCGGGCGCAACGACCGCAACGTCGTCCTCTATGACCACGAGACCGGAGGGTGCTGTGACGGACTGACCCCGAGAGGGCCAAATCTCAACCAGGGGGCCGAGTCGACGCTTTCCGGCTTGAGCGCGTTGCAGCAGGCGAGGATGGTCGCCTAGCCGAATTGGTCGGTTGGGCAGTTGTCCTCGACCCCATATTCCTCCCCGTCTCGCTCATAGGAATAGCGGCAGTCCGGCGAGTTGACCTGGACCTCGAGGGTGAAGACATCCTCGTCCCAGTGATACGAGCCCTCACCGGTCAAGGTCACGCCCTCCATGAACGCACATTCGTCGAAGAGATAGGTGTCCTTGCCGTCGCCACCGACGAAGGTGATGGTCCCGCCCTGGTTGCACCCGACCGGTGTCTCGGTGACGGTGTCCCACCAGTAGTACTCGGGGAGGTAGAACAGATCGAACTCGATCGAGTCGAACATGGTCTCGGCGCTGTCGAACTCCGCGATGCTGACCGGGAGCAGCGGTATGTAGTAGCCCACCACCTCGCCCTCACACTCGTCGATGTCGGGTGGCGTGCCGTCGAGGATGAACGCGGTGACCGCCTCGTCGGGGCACTCGTTCCCCCGCCCGAACACGACGTGGGGACCACCTTGCTGGCTGATGAGGTGCCCCTCGTCGAGCCGGCCGCCGACATCGACGCCCTGCTGATATGGGGTCGCGGGGTCGGCGGTCGAACCGATCACCACCGTTGGGACCCCCGGGGCTGCCAGCGGCTCGGGTCGGGGCTGGTCCTTGCTGGCGTCGGGCCAGAAGGCGCAGGGAAGGTCCCCGAAGAAGATGACCCCCAGACGGGACGGGTCCACATCCGCCCCGGCGTCGAAGAAGGCCTGTGCGGTCTCCTCCGGGGTGGCACCCGGATATGAGTAGTCGAGGCACTCGACTCCGTAGTAGACGGCATCCGAATAGGTCGGGTCTTCGATCACGGTCTCGGTCGTTGGGTCGAGCCCGAGATTCAGGTAGAGGAGCCGCAGCATCGGGACGATGTCGCCCCTGCCGCTGTAGGCGCTGAGGGCCCGCAGGAACATCATCCGGTCATCCTCGGAGTACATCTGGCCGCTGGCCACCACGTCGAGATCACCTTGGCCGAATGCTCGCTCGGCGAACCCGCCGGTTGGCAGTGGGAACTGCGCTGTCAGTGGCGCCTCGACCACCAGTGACAGGAGCTGGTCATACGCTTCGTCCGGCGTCACCGCGAGGTCCCCGGTGCAGAACTCGTCTCCGCCACAGAATTCGAGCGTGGACTGGAGTGTCTGCCCGAACGCAGCCGCCTGTTCCTCGAAGAACACGAAGCCTTCCAGAGTGAGGTCCACCGTCCCGTCGAGGATCATCCTCGACAGGCTCTCCCCATATGCAGCGGCATAGGTCTGAGACAGCTGCGTGCCATAGCTCTCTCCGTAGATGACGATGTCCTCGTACCCCAGCGTCTGCCTGAAGACCTCCAGGTCCGCCGCCGCCTGGTCCGTGCCCAGATAAGGAAGGATCTCGGGTTCGCCCATCTCACCGACACAGTCCTGTGCGAAGGTGGCGGATGCCGTGGTCAGGGCCGCCTGGTCGATGCCGAGCGCGCCGGTCCCGTCGACGCGGTAGTAGGCCGCGGCGGCGGAGGGGCAACTGAGGCCGCCGGACAGCGCCACCCCGCGCTGGTCGTAGAAGACGATGTCATAAGACTCCGGGATGGAGGGGTCCAGGGCCTCGGTGTAGGAGTCGGCAACCGATATGCCCGAGCTGCCGGGGCCCCCTGTGGCTGTGACGAAAGCGCCCATTCGCTCGCCGGTGGCAGGTAGGACGGCGAAGGTGACCGGTGTCGTGCTCTCATTGGACGGATCGAAATGGTCGAGCGGCATCTCCAGGGTTACGCAGGTGAACACGGAATCGGGGCAGAGCTCGCCGTCGAGATCCTCGAGCATCTCGTCCGTGCCCAGGCGGGGTGTGGTGGTGGTCGCGGTCGGCTGAGCCGTGGAGGGCCCTTCGGATGTGGCTCTTGTCTCGCCACCAGCGTCCGAGGCGGTGCAGGCCCAGACCAGCCACAAGGCTCCGACCAGGGTCCACCGCCGCATCGGCGGCATCGTACGATGGCCGGTCGTGTCGGGCATACTCTCGATCTTGCCCCAGCTCCTGGCACGATCCCTCGTCTTCATCACGGCGGCCGCGGTCCTCATCCTCGAGATCCTGGCCGGACGTGTGCTCGCCCCCTACCTCGGTGTCAGTCTCGAGGTGTTCACGGGCATCATCGGCGTGATCCTGGCCGGCATCTCGGTAGGGGCTTGGATAGGTGGCAAGGCTGCGGACAGGGGAGACCCGGGACGTCTGATCTCCCCGCTCCTGGTGGCAGGGGGCCTCACCGCAATGGCGGCGCCACTGATCGTGGACCTGGTCGGGCCCGCCGCCTCGACGGGGCCTTTGTCCATCGTGGTCCTCAGCCTGCTCGGCTTCTTCGCTCCGGCCGCCGTGCTCTCTGCGATCCCCCCGATCGTGGTCAAGATCCGGCTCGCCTCGTTGCAGGAGACCGGATCGGTGGTGGGCGCATATTCGGCGATCGGCACCGCAGGTGCCTTGTTCGGGACCTTCGTCACCGGTTTCGTCCTGATCGCGGCCTTTCCGACCCGACCCATCGTGACCGTGGTCGGCATTGTGCTGGTCCTGCTCGGTGTCGGCCTCTGGGCGGCGCGAACGACCATGTCTGCCGTCGCGTCGGTGGGGGCGCTCGCATTGCTCGGATGGCTGCTGGTCGCGTTCGATGGGCCCTGCCAGTACGAGACGACCTATCACTGCGCCGAGGTGGTGGTCGACCCGGAGCGCCCGACGGGGCGGCTGCTCATCCTCGACCGGGAACACAACAGCTATGTCGACATCGAAGACCCGACACACCTGGAGTTCCGCTACATACGGGTGATGGTGGACCTGATCGACACCGAGATGCCGGCAGGGCCACTCGATGTCCTCTCAGTCGGCGGCGGCGGGTTCACCTTTCCCGGGTACCTCGAGGCCACCCGGCCCGACACCGAGCATCTCGTCCTGGAGATCGATTCGTCGCTGGTGGACATCGGTCGCAAGCATCTCGGCTTCCACGACGAGGCCGAGGTGATCGTCGACGATGCCCGCAGATCGATCGACGGGGTGCCGCCGGGGTCGATCGACGTCGTCATCGGCGACGCCTTCTCCGGGCTCACCGTGCCGTGGCACTTGACCACGGTCGAATTCGTGGAGGCGGTGGGTGAGAAGCTGGCTCCGGGAGGCTTCTACACGATCAACGTCATCGATCGGCCGGAGGCCCGGTTCGCCAGGGCGGAGGCGGCAACGCTCGAGGAGGTCTTCGAGCACGTTGCCATCTTCGCCCCGCCCGGATATTTCACCGGTGACCTCGGCGGGAACTATGTGGTCGTCGGTTCCCACAACCCGATCGACCTGGAGCGGGTGGCTGCGGCAATCCGATCCCGGGGTGGCGTCGAAATCGGTCTCTCCGGGCCCGAACTCGATCGTTTCGTGGACGGAGCGGATCCCCTGACCGACGACTACGCGCCTGTCGACCAGATGCTGACCGGGCTCTGAGCCAGGGTAGGGTGCGCCGATGCTCCGCATGATCGGAAGGAGGCAATCGGCGGATGGCCCGGATGGAATCACACTCCTCTACGCCACCACCGGTATCTACGGGTCGACGTCGATCGGAGGAGCGGGCTTTGGATACAGCCGTCCGGTGGCGGTGGTCGGACCGGGTCGCATCGAGATCCCGATACACGATCACGTCATGCTGTTGAGGCTGGCGCTGTTGGTTCTGGGGATCGTCGCGCTATGGAGATCGATCGATGGCAGGTGACGACCCGACCCCGGGAGGGATCGCCTCTTCCATCTCGGATGCCCTGGTCAGGGTCTTCGGTGAGGCCACTCCGTCGGCCCTGTTCTCCGAACCTGTGGAACAAGGAGAGCACATTGCCATCACTGCCGTCGCCTGGGAGAGAGCGGGAGGCTTCGGGTTCGGCTCGGGTCAGGGCCAGGGTGAAGGGATGGAGAGCGCCACCGGTGAGGGCGGCGGAGGCGGTGGCATCTCACAGGGGCGTCCGGTGGCGGTGATACGGGTCGGGCCCGACGGAGTGAAGGTGACTCCCGTGATCGACTTCACCAAGATCGGTGTCACCCTCCTTCTCGCCGGCGTTGGCGTGTGGAGGGCCCTGCGCCGATGATCAGCCCGGCTTGACCACCAGGACGTCGCAGACCGAGCTCTTGACGACCTCCTCGGCCGTGGACCCGAGCAACAACCTCTGCACCCTGCCTCGCCCCCTCGGACCGACCACGAGAGCAGATGCCCCTGCTTCATCGCAATAGGCGACGAGGGTCCTGCCCGGGTGCCCATCGCGTTGCACCCGGATCACCTCCGTGCCGGCGTCCTCGAGGATCGGCTCGGCCAGCTTCCAGATCTCGGCGCGGTCCGACTCGGCCAGTTCGCGAGTGCTGATCGTCTGATCACCCCCGAGATGAAGGACGGCGGGGCTCACGTCCAGGACATGGACGACATGAAGGGCCACGCCCCGCCACCCGGCCTCCCGAACCGCATGTCTCAGCGCCTCGAAGCCGGCGTCCGACCCATCGATACCGACCACCACCGGGCCGACCCGTGATGTCTTCGCCATGATCGGCGCATCCTGGCAGAAACCCCTCGAGGGGCGGTAACCGGCGGGATCTACCATCTCCGGGATGCCTGCCGTCGTGGTGAGAGGGCTGGAGAAGTCGTATGGGGGTGTGGCCGCGGTCGCCGGGATCGATCTCACCATCGAAGAGGGTGAGGTCTTCGCCCTCCTCGGTCCGAATGGCGCGGGCAAGACCACCACCGTCGAGATCCTGGAGGGCCACCGCTCGGCTGATGCCGGTTCGATCGAAGTGCTCGGGTTCTACCCATCGAGCGGGGGAAGGGCCTATCGGGAGCGAATCGGGATCGTTCTCCAGGATGGGGCGGTCGAGCGTGAGCTGACGGTTCGAGAAGCACTCCAGATCTACGGGAGCATGTACCCCACGCGGCTGGACCCGGGCCGGCTTGTCGACCTGGTGGGCTTGGGCGAGAAGGCAGACTCGCGGATCAGGACCCTGTCCGGAGGGCAGCAGAGACGTCTGGAGCTGGCGTTGGGCCTGGTCGGGAATCCCGACCTTATCTTCCTGGATGAGCCCACGACCGGCTTCGACCCATCCGCCCGACGGCAGGCGTGGGAGACGCTGGAGAGCCTCACCGAGTTGGGAAAGACCATTCTGCTCACCACCCATTACATGGATGAGGCGCAACACCTCGCCGATCGCATCGCCATCATCGACCGTGGGCGCATCGTGGCATCCGGCACCCCGGAGACGCTCGGTGGGCGGGCCGACGGCCAGAGCTCCATCAGATTTGCCCTCCCCTACGGCGTCACCGTGGAGGAGATCCCCATCCCGGGGGTTGTGGTGCGAGACGGTGTGGTGGAGGTGCAGGCGGAGTCGCCGACTCGAGCCTTGTACGAGCTGACTGGCTGGGCCATGGGACGGGGTGTGGAGCTGGAGCGTCTGCAGGTGTCTCGGCCCTCATTGGAGGATGTCTATCTGGAGCTCACCGGCGATGGCTGAGAAGGTCACCAGACCCTCGATAGGTGGCCTGATCTGGCAGCAGTTCCGCTACCAGAACAGGATCTTCTGGCGGACTCCCATCGCGGCGTTCTTCACGATCGTGTTCCCGCTCATGCTCCTCGGTCTCTTCACCGCCATCTTCGGCAATGATGAGATCGAGGGTCTCGGGATCACGACCGCTCAGTACTTCACACCCGGCCTGGCCGTGTTCGCCGCCGTTTCGGCCACCTACACCAACCTCGCCATCGGGACAGCGATCGCCCGTGACAACGGGATCCTGAAGCGCATTCGAGGGACACCCATCCCGCCCTGGGCCTACATCGCGGGCAGGGTGGCCTCGGCGGTGTACCTGGCCTTCATCGCAATGGTGCTGATGATGACCGCTGGTGTCGTCTTCTACGGGGTCCAGATAATCGCCCGCACCCTTCCGGCCGCATTGCTCACCTTCGTCGTCGGCGTGAGCTGCTTCGCCGCCCTGGGGCTGCTGGTTGCAGCACTATCGCCCAACGGAGATGCGGCCCCGGCCATCACCAATGCCACCCTCCTCCCGATCGCCTTCATCTCCGACATCTTCTTCCCGATCCAAGATCCCCCACGTTGGATGGAGATCGCCGGGGATTTCTTCCCGCTCAAGGCCTTCGCCGAGTCGTTCCGTGATGCCTTCGACCCCACCCTCACCGGAGCGCAATTCCACTGGCCGGAGATCGGTTACATGTTGCTGTGGGGAGTGGTGGCGGCTCTCCTCGCAGTCCGCTTCTTCCGGTGGGAGCCATCTGCGGGCCGGTCGTCCCGGCGAAGACGTGGAAGGGATGAGGCCGGGTTGGAGAGTGTCTGACCAGGGAATGGGTGGGTCGTGGAGACGTGGCTACGATCCGCCGCCGTGCCCCCGCTGAGCGGTCCCTTCCTCGCCATCTCACTACTCCTGGCGGTCGCCGGGATGATGAAGGTCTACCGGCCCGAGTTCACCACCGGCGCCCTCCGGGCCGCGGGCATCCCGGCCAACGACGGTCTGGTCCGCATGTTGGGGACGGCGGAGCTGGGGGCGGGGATCGGTGCGGTGGTGGCCGGCAGCGCCGTGTGGGCGGGGGCGGTTGGCCTTTTCTATCTCGGCTTCACCGTGTTCGTCTTGACCGCTCTGCGCAGCGGCGCCCCGATCTCGAGCTGCGGATGTTTCGGCAGTGCAGACACCCCACCTAGTGTCGGGCATGTGGCGCTCGACGTCTCGGCAACGCTCGTGGCCCTGGTGACTGCCCTCGACCCTCCGGGGCCGTGGGTCGGAATGAACGAGGCGGGCCTCTCGACGATCGTGCCCTTCCTGTTGTTCTCCGGGGCAACGGTGTACCTGTTGTACGCCATCGTCAACGTCCTTCCCCAACGTCCGGCCCGCAATCCGGCCAAGATCCCGACCATCCACCTGTCGCCGACGAGGGGCTCGGTGGGTGAGTAGGACCCTGGTCAGACGGGCCACCGGTCTGGTGGACCGCCCGGTGAGTCGACGCGGCTTCCTGAGGCGGATGACCATGGGAGCGACCGCGCTCGCGGTCACCCCTCTGTTCTACATGAGCCGACCGGTCACCGCCTACGCCGCCATTTGCTCCTGCTCTGGCTCCAGCTGTGACTGCGGCGCCATGTGCTGTGACGGCTACACCGAGTTCTGTTGCAGCATCTACGGGGAGAACGCGTGCCCGGCTGGCACGATCCCGGCAGGCTGGTGGAAGGCCGACGGGTCCGGTGTTTGCGACAACCAGCTCGGTCCGCAGCCTCGCTACTACCTCGACTGCAACATCGCCACGTGTGGCTCGTGCGGCTGCGGGGCGGGCGGGATCTGCGGGGGAGGATGCCAGCAGGGCACCAGCTTCTCCTGTGGCTGCGCCAACGGGGACTGTGGCCTGAGGAAGTCCTCCTGCACCGGGTTCCGGTACGGGCAGTGCAATCAGGATGTCGCCTGTGTGGGGCCCATCGTCTGCAGGGTTGTGACCTGCACCCCACCGTGGGTGTGGGACGACTCATGCACCACGGCGTCCGCCACTGACAACAACACCCGGTTCCACAACGCTGCCTGTCTCCAGCAGCCTGGCCTCCCGGCCCCTCTCCCTTCCGGAGCGGCGGTGAGCGGCGACTGGACCGGGGCGGGAAGGGACATGCCGGGCGTGTTCGTGGACGGGCGATGGCACCTGCGCCGGGCCGGGGGTGGGCCCGACATCGTCTTCGACTTCGGCGGCCCGGGGGACCGTCCCGTGGTGGGGGACTGGAACGGCAATGGCGTCGACACCCCCGGAGTGTTCCGGAATGGGACGTTCTATCTGCGGAACTCCAACAACACAGGGATCGCCGACATCACCTTCGACTTCGGCAACCCGGGAGACTTCCCATTGTCCGGGGACTGGACAGGCAAGGGATTCGACTCGGTCGGCGTCCACCGCGCGGGTGTCTGGTATTTGCGCAACTCCAACGACCCCGGTCCGGCAGACATAACGTTTGGGTTCGGTGACCCGGGTGACCGGCCCATCATGGGCGACTGGGATGGAGACGGGATCGACACTCCCGGCCTCTATCGCCGGGACTCCTGGTATCTCCGCAACTCGAACACGACCGGCGTGGCCAACATCAGCTTCGTGTTCGGGGATCCCGGTGACGATGCGGTGACCGGGGATTGGGACGGCACCGGGACCCAGACTCCCGGGATCGTGAGGGACCGCCGCTTCTATCTACGCAACTCGAACTCGTCGGGCGTGGCGGACCAGGTCTTCTGATGACCGCAGTTCTCATCATCGAGGGCGTGGCCATCATCCTGCTCGCCATCCTGGTGGTGGGTCTGCTGCGAAGCAACGCGGACGTGCTCCGGGCGCTCCACGAGCTGGGGGCAGGAGAGCCCGGGACGCGGACGACCGGGTCCCGTCATCAGCACCCCGCGCCCCAGCGCGAAGGCACGGCACCCGACGTCAGTGGATCGACGCTGAGCGGTTCGGCTGTCCATGTTGGTGTCACCGGGACCGGGCACCCGACCCTCCTGGCCTTCCTCTCCACCGGATGCTCGGCCTGCATGGGGCTCTGGGAGGGCTTGGCGACCGGCGTGGGCAGGATCGGCGGTGATGACACGAGGCTCGTCGTGGTGGCCAAGGGACCGGAGGCCGAGAGTGAGTCGCGTCTTCGGGAGCTCACACCCGAGGGCGTGTCCCTGGTCCAGTCGACGGAGGCGTGGACGGACTACGAGGTCCCGGTCTCCCCCTACTTCGTCCTCGTCGATGGGCCCTCCGGATCTGTCATCGGCGAGGGCTCCGCCGGCTCCTGGAACCAGGTGACTTCGTTGATGTCACAGGCCCTCGCCGATGCGGGCACCGGTCGGCCCGACCGGATCGACAACGGTGAGCTCAGGGCCGACGCCGAGCTTCGCCGGGCGGGGATCCTCCCCGGTGACCCCAGGCTCTACCACGACGAGCGACCGGGCAACGGCCGGGGGATGAGCGCGTAATGGTGAGGTCGGCCGGGATCGATGTGGCGGTGCCACGCGGCTGGGACGCCGAGATCTACCAACGGGACGGGGATTTCACCGGCCAGTCCGCAGGCGACGCCGGCGCATCGCGGCCCGTGGTCCACCTGGGGACGTTCCCCCTTCCCTCCAGCCGTGGGGACTTCGGCTCCGGAGCGGTGGAGATCATGAACCAGGATGACCTCCTCGTGGTGCTGTTCGAGTACGGCCGCGAGTCCGTGGGGACCCCGCTCTTCGCTCGGTCGGGGATACCTCGCGTCGCCGCCGCCGATTTCGGGCCCAACAACATGCAGCGCCCGATAGCCGGCCAAAGCGGCGCCCAGTACTTCTTCAACCAGTCGGGCCGCGCCTTTTGCCTGTACGTCGTCCTCGGCGCCCACGCCCGCCGCAATGAACTGGTTCCCGAGGTGAACCAGGTCCTAGCCGGCTTGACTATCGATCCGGAGTGACCCTTGTACACAGCTGACCCCGACCGCTACAACCGGATGCCGTATGCCCGCTCAGGACGGAGCGGTCTCGACCTACCCAGGATCTCGCTGGGGCTCTGGCACAACTTCGGCGGTGCCGCGCTGGGCGAGGAGCAGCGCCGGATGCTCCTCAACTCGTTCGATCGTGGCATCACCCACTTCGACCTGGCCAACAACTACGGCCCTCCGCCCGGGTCGGCAGAGACCAATTTCGGCTCGATCATGGCAACCGATCTCCGCCCTCACCGTGATGAGCTCATCATCTCCACCAAGGCGGGATACGACATGTGGGAGGGGCCTTACGGCGAATGGGGCTCGCGCAAGTACCTGCTCGCCAGTCTCGACCAGAGCCTGGCCCGGATGGGCCTGGACTATGTCGACATCTTCTACTCCCACCGCTACGACCCCGACACCCCGCTCGAGGAGACATTGGGTGCCCTGGACAGCGCGGTCAGGTGGGGAAAGGCGCTCTACGTTGGCATCTCCTCCTACGGGCCCGAGAAGACCCGGGATGCGGCTCGGATCCTCGCCGAGATGGGGACCCCTTTCATCATCCATCAGCCGTCGTACTCGATGCTCAACCGATGGGTGGAGGACGGCCTTCTCGACGTCCTCGGCGACCTGGGCATCGGCTGCATCGTGTTTTCACCGCTTGCCCAGGGCCTGCTGACCAACCGGTATCTCGACGGGATACCCGAGGACTCCAGGGTGGTCAAGGGAGGTGCCCTCGATCGCTCCATGCTCTCCGAGGACAATCTGGCGAGGGTGCGTGGCCTCAACGACGTTGCGGTCGGGAGGGGTCAGACCCTGGCACAGATGGCCATCTCCTGGGTGCTCCGCGACCCCAGGGTGACCTCGGCTTTGATCGGCGCCAGCCGTTGGTCCCAGATCGAGGACGCCCTCGGTGCTCTGGACAAAGTGGAGTTCACCTCGGATGAACTGGAGCAGATCGACCGGCACGCCGTCGAGGGTGACATCAACATCTGGTCGGCCTCCAGCGACGCCGGCTGACACCCTGCCGATGAGAGACCTATCGGTGAAGCGCTGGTCGGCCATTCACCGCTCGTTGTATCGGCTGACCGGTGGCCGGGTCGGGCGGCGCCTGGCGAACAACGACATGCTCCTCCTCACCACTCGGGGCCGCAAGACAGGAGAGCCGCACACCGTTCCCCTCCTCTATCTCGAGGAAGAGGGGACCTTGGCTGTGATCGCGTCGTATGGAGGGCGTCATCAACATCCGGAGTGGTACCTGAACCTGGTGGATGATCCCTCTGTGACCGCACAGACCGGCAACCGCACCCTCCGGCTCACCGCACGGACGGCGTCGGTGGCGGAGCGAGCGACGTGGTGGCCGAGGGCCGTGTCCGCGTATCATGACTACGCCGAGTATCAGAGCCGGACGGGGCGGGAGATCCCCATCGCACTCCTCGAACCTGGCGGGCATGGCCCGCTGATCTCGCAGTGAAAACCGCATAATCTCGACCGATGGCAGTTGCAGATCGTCTCGCCCCCTTCGGGGTCACGATTTTCAGCGAGATGTCCGCCCTCGCCCTCGAGCTCGATGCCATCAACCTGGGCCAGGGCTTCCCCAACTGGGACGGGGCCGGCTTCGTGAAAGACGCAGCGGCACGCTCCCTGGCCGAGGGGGGACACGACCAGTACCCACCAAGCCAGGGCGTCCTCGCCCTGAGAGAGGCGATAGCCGCTCGCTATGGGCCGCTACTCGGCCGTGAGCTCGACCCGGCCGGCGAGGTGACCGTGACCTGTGGCTGCACCGAGGCGCTGGCCGCCTCCTTCCTCGGCCTGATCGACCCCGGGGACGAGGTCATTCTCATCGAGCCCTTCTACGACGCCTACCCGGTGTTCGTGTCGATGACCGGTGCGGTGCCGCGTTTCCTGACCCTGCGTCCCCCTGGGTTCGAGGTGGATCTCGAAAGGTTGCGCTCGTTGTTCTCTTCCAGGACCAGGGCGATCGTGCTCAACAACCCGAACAACCCCACCGGCCGGGTCTTCACCGACGAGGAGCTCTCGGCAATCGCAGCCCTTTGCCTGGAGCACGACGTGATCGCCATCACCGATGAGGTCTACGAGGAGATGGTCTACGAGGGGGAGCATCGGCGTCTGGCCACCTACGACGGGATGTGGGAGCGGACCCTGACACTGTCCTCCTTGGGTAAGACCTTCTCCCTGACCGGGTGGAAGCTGGGCTGGTCCATCGCCCCGGCGTCCTTGACCGCCGGGGTGCGGGCAGCCCACCAGTTCCTCACCTTCACCACGCCCACGCCGGTCCAGCACGGCGCCATCGCGGCCATGGGCGCACCGAAAACGTTCTACGAGGAACTTCGCTCGACGTATCTCGAGAAGCGTGACCTGCTCGCCGACGGCCTCGAATCGGTTGGATTCGACGTGCACCGGCCTCAGGGCACCTATTTCATGATGGCGGGATTCGAGCGATTCGGCTTCGATGATGATCGCTCGTTCTGCCGGTACCTGGCCGAGAAGACCCGGGTGGTGGCCATCCCGCCCAGTGTCTTCTACCACCGAGCCGAAGACGGCTCCAAGCTGATCCGGTTCGCTTTCTGCAAAGACGACCACCTCCTTACCGAGGCCCTGGTTCGGATGACAGCCCTCACGTAATTGGGAGCCGGAGTTCCGCATATCGCAGGTCCTCGTCCCAATTTCATCACGCGAACGCCGGGATCACCTCACGTGCGAACAACTCGAGGCCGGAGAGGTCGTAGGCGGCATCGGGGAAGTAGACGATGGCGTACGCCAATCCCAGCGCCTCCCATTCCTTGAGGCTGGCGATCACCTGCTCCGGCGTCCCCGAGTTGTGCCGGTAGAGGCGGACCTGCTCCTCAGCCTTCTCCGGTGGGACGTATTTCTCCAGTCGAGACTGGAGGGCATCGATCCTGTCCGCCACCTCGGTCTCGGTCCCGGCACAGACGATGTTGAAGTTCGCCGACCGTGTGATCTCCTCGAAATCGCGGCCGAGGTCCCGGCAATGGGCCGCCAGGACGTCGGACTTGTGGGTGAACCACTCAGGCTTGACCCCGAAATTCGTGTATTGGGCATGGCGGGCCGCCACCCGTAATGTCAGCTTCTCACCGCCGCCGGCGACCCAGAGCGGGATATGCGGGCTCTGCAGGGGCTTGGGCTGGCAGATGGCGCCCTCGAGGCGATAGTGGCGGCCGTCGTAGTCGACCAATTCCTCGGTCCACATCGCCTTCATTATCTCGACGCCCTCCTCGAGCATCCTGATCCTGGGCCCGGGATCGAGGAACGGATACCCGTAGCCGTCGTGCTCGTGCTCGTACCAGCCGGCGCCGATTCCCATCTCGAGCCTTCCCCCGGAGATCACATCGATCGAGGCGGCGACCTTGGCGAGGTAGGAAGGGGGCCGATAGGTGTTGCAGGTGCACATCTGACCCAACCGGACCGTGCTGGTCACAGCCGAGAGTGAGGCCATCAATGTCCACGCCTCGTAGGTCGCCTCCTGGGTTGGTGCGGGGACGGTGTGGAAATGGTCGTAGACCCACAGCGACTCGAATCCGCTCTCTTCGATCCGCCTGGCGACCCTGGTCATGGTCTCCCAGTGCTCGGTGCGGTCGATCCCGGTCAGATCGAGCCGCCAGCCCTGGGGGACAAACGCTCCGAATCTCATTCGCCGAGGCTAAACGATGCAGGCGAGCCGTCCGGTGAAACCGGTAGCCGGCCCGGAATCCCTGTTTACACTTCGGCGCTCCCCGACACACCCAGGGAGCGATGGCCGCATCTTTCTTCGATCCTGGACCGGATCGCGACGCTTGTGGCGTCGGGTTCATCGCCGCCCGCGACCTGGCCCCCAGCTATCGGATCACCCGCCTGGCGGTGGACTGCCTGGTCAATCTCGATCATCGGGGGGCACGAGCCGCCGATGGCACCGGGGACGGCGCCGGTCTCCTCACCCAGATTCCCCACCGTCTGATCAATCGGGAACTGGCGACGCACGGCCTGGAGCTGGCTCCGGGGCGTCTCGGGGTGGTGATGTGCTTCCTCACCCCTACCGAGGCCGCCGGCTCCCGCTCCGTGGTCACCGAGGCGATCGAGGCCGAGGGAATGAGGGTGCTCTTCTGGCGGTCGGTCCCCACCGATCCGTCCGTCCTGGGCGATCACGCCCGGCTCGTCCTACCCCTCATCGAACAGGCCATCGTGACCGGCGGTGTCGAAGGTGCCGATTTCGAGCGCAGCCTCTTTCTGGCCCGGAAGCGGATCGAGCGAGCAGCGGTCCCGGGGCTCTCCATCCCGTCCGCATCGAGCCGCACCGTCGTCTACAAGGGGCTGTTCACCGCCTCGAAGATCTCGGACTTCTACTGGGACCTCCGCGACCCCGACTACGAGACGGCGTTCGCCATATTCCATCAGCGTTACTCGACCAACACCTTCCCGTCCTGGGACAACGCCCAGCCCTTCCGGGCCCTGGCCCACAACGGGGAGATCAACACCATCCAGTCCAACCGGTCCTGGATGGTGGCGAGGGAGAAGGCGGCGACGCCGGGTGTCTGGGGCGAGCGCCTGCCCGATGTCTTCCCCTTCCTCCAGCCGGGCATCTCCGACTCGGGGAGCCTGGACAACGTCTTCGAGCTGCTGATCCGGAGCGGGCGCTCGCTGGGTCATGTCAAGGAGATGCTGATGCCGGCGGCGTGGGAGAACATGCCCGACCTCGACCCCGACCTCGCCGGGTTCTACGCGTACCACGCCTTCCTGACCGAGCCCTGGGACGGCCCTGCTTCGATCGCCGCCACCGACGGCACTTCGCTTCTCGCAGGGATGGACCGCAACGGGCTCCGTCCCGCCCGGTGGGCGGTGGGCCCCGACGTGGTCCTGGTCGCCTCGGAGGCCGGTGTGTGCCCCGAGGAGGAGGCCAAGGCCACGAGCACGGGCCAGCTCGGCCCGGGTGAGCTGATCGTCTTCGACGGGGTGACCGGCCAGGTTCGCCACTCGGATGAGGTCAAGCGGGACCTCGCCGCGGCCCGGCCCTACGGAGACTGGGTCAGCACCGAGACCCTACGCATCCAGGCTCCGTTCGACGACCTGGCCGACGATCGCTTCGATGCCGCCGCCCTCAGCCGGGTGTTCGGCTACACCGCCGAGGAGCGGAGGCTGGTCATCGCCGACATGGCAATGGGGGACAACCCACTCGGCTCGATGGGAGACGACACGGGCCTGGCTGTCCTCGCCACCCGTCCCCGCCGGCTGTCTCAATTCTTCCACGAGCAGTTCGCCCAGGTGACCAACCCTCCGATGGACCCGATCCGGGAGAAACTGGTCATGTCGCTCCGGATCCAGCTCGGGCGACGAGGCCCGTTGCTCGAGGACAGGCCCCAACAAGCCCATCTCATCGAGCTGTCGAGCCCGATTCTCTCCGATGCCGAGTTGGAGGCGATCGTCCGCTCCGGCGACCCCCGATTCTTCTCCCACTGGATCGCCACCACCTGGGCCGTGAGCGACGGGCCCGAAGGCATGGAGCGGCGTCTCGACGAGATCTGCGACGAGGCGGCGCAGGCGGTGAAGCTGGGGGCGACCATCATCGTCCTCTCCGACCGCGAGACTGAGGCGACCAGGGCCCCGCTGCCGATGCTCCTCGCCCTCGGTTCGGTGCATCACCGCCTCATCGACGAAGGGGTCAGGGGATCTGTGTCCCTGGTGGTGGTAACCGGCGAGGTTCGCGATCCACACGACCTCGCCTGCATGGTCGGCTTCGGGGCCTCAGCGGTCAACCCCTATCTGGCCATCGAGCACGCCCGTGACCTGGCGGCATCCGACGCCATCGACGTCGACCCGGTGACCGCACAGGAGAACTATCGGGATGCCATGGAGGGTGGTCTGCTCAAGATCATGTCGAAGATGGGGATCTGCACCCTCTCCGCCTACCGCGGGTCCGAGCTCTTCGAGGTGATCGGGCTGTCCGAGCATGTGTGCAGGCGTGCCTTCCGCAACGCCCCGAGGCGGCTCCGCGGGATCGGGCTCAGGGAGCTCGGGAGGCAGGCTCTGCAACGTCACGAAGCCTATGTCGACGGCACCCCGGACCCGGGCGGCTTCTACAAGCACCGCCGGGGCTCCGATACCCACGTGACCAGCCCGATGGTGGTGCTGGCGGTGCAGAAGGCGGTGCGGTCCGGCGACCCGGAGGATTGGGACAAGTACATCGAGATGATCTCCGACCGCGACCCGGCCCTGGTGAGGGACCTGCTCACGTTCGTGCAGCGAGAGCCGATCCCGCTCGACGAAGTCGAGCCGACAGAGGCGATCATGCGTCGTTTCACGACGGCCGCCATGTCCCATGGCGCCCTCTCCGCCGAGGCGCACGTAGCTCTCGCCGAGGCGATGAACCTGATCGGCGGGTACTCCAACTCCGGCGAGGGCGGTGAGGACCCGGCCCGGTTCGGGACGCCGATGAACTCGGCGATCAAGCAGGTTGCCTCGGGGCGTTTCGGGGTCACGCCGGCCTATCTGCACTCCGCCGACGAGCTGCAGATCAAGATGGCTCAGGGCTCGAAACCGGGCGAGGGCGGGCAGCTCCCCGGGCACAAGGTGTCGACCGAGATCGCCCGGCTCCGCCACACCGAGCCGGGGGTCACGCTCATCTCGCCCCCGCCCCACCACGACATCTACTCGATCGAGGACTTGGCCCAGCTCATCTACGACCTTAAAGCGTTCAAGCCGACGGCTCGGGTATCGGTGAAGCTGGTCAGCGAGCCCGGCGTGGGCACGATCGCAGTGGGAGTAGCCAAGGCGGATGCAGATGTGATCACCATCTCCGGATCGGAGGGCGGGACCGGGGCTTCGCCTTTGGTCTCCATCAAGCATGCCGGCTCGCCGTGGGAACTCGGCTTGGCCGAGGCACATCAGGTGCTGACGGCGAATGGCCTCCGCTCCCGGGTGGTGCTCGAGACCGACGGCGGTCTCCGCACGGGACGTGACGTGGTCGTGGCGGCCCTGCTCGGCGCCGAGCGGTTCGGATTCGGCACACTGCCCCTTCTCGCCATGGGCTGCAAGATGGTTCGCCAGTGCCACCTCAATACCTGCCCGGTCGGGATCACCACCCAACAGGAGGATCTCCGGGCCAAGTTCACCGGCTCGGCGGATCAGGTGGTCCTCCTCTTCCGGCGTCTTGCCGAAGAGGCCCGTCGCCACATCGCCGCGCTCGGAGCCCGGTCGCTGGCCGAGCTGGTGGGAAGGGCCGATCTCCTCCGCCCCCTCGATCCACAGCACCCGCTGTCTTCCGATCTCTCCGCCATGCTCGTCCCCGCCAAGGGAGGCAAGGTCCACGAGGGCTATCGGAAGACACCGTTGTCCGGCCTCGAGGAGCGGCTGGTCGCCGATTGTGAGGCTGCTATCTCCACCGGCCAGGCCGTCGAGTTGTCTTACCCGATCCGCAACGTCGACCGCTCCATCGGAGCCACGCTCTCGGGGGTGATCACCGCACGGCATGGTGCCGCCGCCCTCCCCGACGGCACCATCGTGGTCAAGTTGGCCGGCACCGCCGGGCAGAGCTTCGGGGCATGGCTTTGCTCCGGGGTCGACCTCCATCTCGAGGGAACATCGAACGACTATCTGGGAAAGGGGATGGGTGGCGGTCTCATCTCGGTTGCGCCACGCAGGCCCGGGTCGCTGTTGCCCCACGCCGCCGGCAACGCCGTGCTGTATGGCGCCACCGGTGGCCGCGCCTTTCTGGCGGGACGGGTCGGCCAGCGGTTCGCGGTTCGCAACTCCGGTGCCACCGCGGTCATCGAGGGTTGCTCCGATCACGGCTGCGAGTACATGACTGGTGGGCGGGTCCTCGTGCTCGGTGATGTCGGTAGGAACTTCGCCGCCGGCATGACCGGTGGCATCGCCTATGTGTGGGATCCCGATCTCAGCCTCAAAGCCATGCTCGCAGACACCGCCCCATCTGCCCGCCGTCCCTCGGATGCCGACCTGGCAGAGATCCGGAGCTTGGTCGAGGCTCACCGGGACCACACGGCGAGCCCGGTGGCGGAGCAGATCCTCTCCGACTGGGGCGGCCAGCAAGGAGGATTCTGGATCATCTCAGCATCCGGGCCACCCCTCGAGACCGTGGAGACGACGGTGACCGAGGTGCCCGTCACCGGCTGACATGGAGCGGGCCCAGCTCATCGAGCAAATCGAGTCCCAGCTGGCCGGACGCGGCGAGCTGACCGAGAGCCGGATCCTCGACGGCGATGGCTACTTCATCGACGGGCATCTCGTGGTGGCCGTGATGGGCTCGGACCTGTGCGTCGACGTCGGCAGGCAGGTATGGGATGCCGCTCTCGCATCCGACGGGGTAAGACCCCTCCTCTTCGCCGATCAGCCCGTGCCGGGATGGGTGATGATCGACGGTGGCTCGCTCTCGTCCAACGAGAGCGTGTCTCACTGGATAGAGACGTCGCTTGCCCGCCGCTGAGAAGGGCGGGCCCACAGGCCATATCGTGATCCTCGGGGCGATGGGCTCGGGGAAGACCAGCCTGGCGCGCAGGCTGGCCATCGGGCTGGAGCGGGACGTATTCGACTCCGACGTCACGATCGAGTCGATGACCGGCCGGAGCGGTAGGGAGATCGCAGAAGCCGACGGCGTCACCGCGCTCCACGCCTTGGAGCGAGATGCCCTCCTCGATGCCCTCGCCCGGCCCGAGCCCGCGGTGATAGCGGCAGCGGCTTCGGTGGTCGACGACCCTGGAGCGCGCTCGGCCCTGGAGGGCACCTTCTGCATCTGGGTCCGAGCCGATCCCGAGATCCTCGAAGAGCGGGCCTCCAGGGGGGACCATCGCCGCAGCGTGGCGTCGTCCGAACACCTGGAGAAACGGGACTCGCTGTTCGGCGAGCTGGCGGACCTGGTGGTGGACACCGGGGAGTCGGAGCCGGACGAGACGGCGGCCCGGGTCGTCGCCGAGATAGCCGGTGCCGGGTGAGCGAGCCGTTCCTCCTCGGCGTCAACTACTGGCCCCGTCGAAAGGCGATGTACTGGTGGGCCGACTTCGACCGTGACGAAGTGGAAGACGAGTTCGACCTGATCGCATCCCTGGGTATGACGGTGGTCCGGATCTTCCTCCTCTGGGACGACTGGCAGCCCGCGCCCGACTCCGTCTCGCCAGATCGTCTCCAGGATCTAGGCCTAGTCCTCGATGGTGCTGCGGAGCGCGGCCTCGGGCTCGATGTCACCTTCTTCACCGGCCACATGAGCGGGCCCAACTGGTCACCGGGCTGGCTGCTGGATCCCGGTGCGAGCGGGCACCCGTCCCCTCTCGTCCGGCAGGTGGTGAGCGGGGCCACCGTGGTCGACAGCGCCTATCGGAACATGTTCCACGATCCCGACGCCCTGGCGGCCGAGCGACTGCTGCTCGAGACCGTCGTCGGCGAGTACCACGAACACCCGGCCGTGTGGATGTGGAACCTCGGCAATGAGCCCGACCTCTTCGCCCATCCGGCCGATGCAGCGGCTGGACGGGCCTGGGTCCGGGAGATGACAGGTCTGGTCAAATCGAAAGATCCAGTCCACCCGGTCACCACCGGGCTCCACACCGCGAGCTTGTTCGCCGGCAACGGTCTTCGTGTCGATCATGTCTTCGCCGAGAGCGATGTCGCCGTGATGCACGGCTACCCAATGTACGTCGACTGGGCCCGTGACCCGCTCGACCCCGACTTCGTCCCGTATCTCTGCGCCTTGGTCACTGCCCTGACCGGAAAGCCCTGCCTGGCCGAGGAGTGGGGTGGCTGCACCTCGCCCGACAGCGCCCGCTCCGAGATCTGGGAATGGACCGCCTACGGATCGCCCCGGGAGCAGTTCATGGCGGGAGAGGAGGCCTTTGCCGAGTACGTCGCCGCCGTGCTGCCCCGTCTCATCGAGGTCGGCTCCACCGGCGCCATCATGTGGTGCTTTGCCGACTACGACCCCGAGTTGTGGGACCGTCCCCCGTGTGACGAGGGTGGAGCCAAACACGAGAGGCACTTTGGCGTGGTCCGACCCGATGGGAGCCTCAAGCCTCATGCCGAGGTGATCCGCTCCTTCGCCGAGACCGGGCCGACCGTCTCGTCGCCAACGAAGACGCTCACACTCGACGTCACTCCTGACCAGGATTACCTGGATCCCGACGGCAACGCCCGTCGTTTCTATCGGGACTGGTAGCGGCGACCAGGACCCCCGGCCGAGTACACGCCGGTGGGCTGGGATCTGAGAGCGATTTCAGGATCGTGAAGAAATGTCCGTCGAAATTGATTGACAACGTCTGGTCATCGAGGGTGGGCCAACCCCGAGTCGGTTGCCTGGTTCGCCGAATACGCCAACGTGGCGAAGGACGCGTTGGGTGACATGGTTAGCACTTGGACGACGCTCAACGAGCCCTGGTGCAGCGCGTTCGGTCACAGCGCCGGGGAGCACGCCCCGGGTCACACCGATACCCCGATATCCCTGCTGGTGGCCCATCATTTGCTGCTGGCCCACCACGGGGCGATCCGGGTCATGCGTGAGACCACGATTCGGGACGAGGACCGTCTCGGGATCGTTCTCAACCTCATCCCGGCCTGGCCCCGGACCGACACCGCTGAGGACAGGGCAGCGGCGGATGCCGTCGACCTGGTCCAGAACCGGCTGTTCACCGGTGCTGTGTTCCAGGGGAGATATCCCGAGGGCCTGCCGGCCTCGTTCGAGCACTACGGGGTATCCCACCTGATAGATCAGGGTGATCTGGCCGAGGCGATGGAACCGATCGATTTCCTCGGAGTCAACTACTACAACGTCAATCACGTCGAGCATCGCCCCGGCGCCGATTCGATGGGAGCGTGGCCGGGTACCTGGGAGGCCGGGATTGCGTGCCCGGCCCCGATGGCAGAGTCGAGGACGCCGCCCGCACCGAGTACATCAAACGGCACATCGAGGCGATCAAGACCGCCATGGACCGGGGTGCCGACGTCCGGGGCTATCTGCTCTGGTCACTTATGGACAATTTCGAGTGGGCTCGCGGCTATGACAAGCGGTTCGGGATCGTGCGGGTCGATTTCGAGAACATGACCCGGACCTTCAAGGCGAGCGGTGAGTGGTACCGGGACTTCCTGTCGGGCAGGGCCACCACCGACTGACACTCTCGGCAATCCCGAGCAGCGTCGGTTTTCTCTCCTAGCGGTGAAGCACCTGGCGCCGAGGAGTCCCGTCGTGCGCCGATCTCACCCGGGGCGCCCGGCCCCTCGAAGCGACCTGGATCAGGTCACCGAGCATCGCGCTCGCCGTCGCCTGCCCCCCCGCGCCTGGCCCGGTGAAGAGAAGACGCCCGACCGACGGCCCCTCGATGAAGATGGCGTTGGTCACACCGCTGACCCCGGCGAGGGGATGGTCGGCGGGAAGGCTCGAAGGCTCCACCCGAGCCTCGACCCTGCCATCGACACCACGTCGGGCCGAGCCGATGAGCTTGATCACCTCGCCCCGAGCCGACGCGGCAGCCACGTCCTCCGCGGTCACGTTCTCGATCCCCTCGGTCTCGACTTCCCACGGGGCAACCCGCTCACCGAAGGCGAGACTGGCCAGGATCGAGGTCTTGAAGGCGGCGTCCCTGCCGGAGACGTCGTCGCCCGGGTCGGCCTCTGCATAACCGAGGCGCTGTGCTTCTGTCAGGGCATCCTCGTACGCCCGCCCCTCCTTGGCCATCGCGGTGAGGATGTAGTTGGTGGTCCCGTTGACGATGCCGGAGACGACATCGATGTCCTCACCGGACAGGCTCTCGGCCAGCGGCCGAATGACCGGGATGCCACCCCCGACGGCGGCTTCGTACATGACGGAGACCCCGGTGCGCTTCGCCGCCTCGGTGATCTCCTGGCCCCTCGTGGCGATGAGCTCCTTGTTGGCCGTCACCACCGGCTTCCCTGATCGGAGTGCCGCCAGGACCAGATCGCCCGCCGGCTCCAGGCCGCCGATCACCTCGACGATCACGTCGATGGCGGGGTCGGTCACAACCGCCAGCGAGTCGTCAGTCAACCGATCTTCGGGCAGGTTGAACGGGCGCTCCTTGCCGAGGTCCCGGACCGCCACCTTCCTCACCTCGAGGTCCACACCCGACTTGAGGCGAATCGCGTCCCGATCGGCCACCAGCCGGGTGATCAGGGCACCCCCAACGGTGCCGGCCCCGAGCACGCCGACCCGGACGGTCATCGCCGCCACCCATTCTCTGTCGCCTGTCTCATCCGACTCTCATCTCTCCAGGGAGCCCGCCTCCGGGGGAGGAACGAAAAAGATCCGCCCCTTCTCCCGGTGCGGATCTCGTTTCTCGTGTGGTTGTGGCGCTGGCTACACGGTCGAGACGCACGACCTGTCGGTCGTGGTCGTCATACCCGTAGTGAATCCAGCGGTCATGTGACGAGAAAGGTATCCGGGTCGGGGAGACAAGTCAATGCACCGGTTTGGGCAAGGGCTCGAACCTTGCACACACCGCGCCCGATCCAATAATCTGAAAACCGACGAAGCGCTCATCTTGAGCGGTTGAGGGATCAGGCCCGATGAAACCGCGGCAACCGGCTTGAGCACGGTGCCAATGCCTGGATCGATGAGTTGCCGGAGCCACGGCTCCCGGCGCTCTTCAAGCGTTTCGAGCAGAAACAGAGGAGTAGACCGGTGAGCAAGGCAGACACGCCTATCTGTGGCAGTGAACCCGCGGAGCGTCGTCCATGAGTGGATACGTCGAACGCCTTGCCTCGGGCCTGGTCATCTTCGATGGCGCCACCGGCACCAATCTGCAGACCATTGGTCTCACGGCCGAAGATTTCGGAGGCCCTTCGTTGGAGGGGTGCAACGAGCTGCTCAACCTGCGCCGGCCGGATGTGATCCGTGATCTGCACCGGTCCTTCCTCGACGTCGGGGTCGACGTGGTGGAGACGAACACGTTTGGTGCCTTCTCGGTGCCCCTGGGCGAGTACGGGCTGGAGGAGCAGACCTATGAGATCGCCGCGGCCGGAGCCTTTCTCGCCCGTGAGACGGTCGACGGCTACGTGGCGGCCGACGGGAGGGCCCGCTTCGTAGCCGGCTCCATCGGGCCCGGCACCAAGTTCGCCACCCTCGGCCAGATCAGCTATCGGGAGCTGGTCGATGCCTATGAGGTCGAGACGGCCGGGCTCATCGACGGAGGCGCAGATCTGCTCATCATCGAGACCCAGTTCGACCTGCTTGGGGCCAAGGCAGCCATGGAGGGGGCGAGAAGGGCGATGAGGAGCGCCGGGGTCGAGATGCCGCTCCAGGTCCAGGTCACGATCGAGCTGACAGGGAGGATGTTGCCCGGGACCGAGATCGGGGCCGCCCTCACCGCCCTCGAGGCGATGCGGCCCGATGTGATCGGACTCAACTGTGCCACCGGCCCCGAGGAGATGTACGAGCCGCTGCGCCATCTGAGCCGACACTCGAGCGTGCCTATCGCGGCCATCCCCAATGCCGGCCTTCCCCATGTCGAAGACGGGAAGATGGCCTACGACCTCTCGCCAGGCGCCCTGGCCCATCACCTCGGCCAGTTCGTCACCGAGCTCGGCATCGGGGTCATCGGTGGATGCTGTGGCACCTCTCCCCAGCACCTCGCCGCGGTGATCGAGGAGACTCGGCCCCTCGCCCTGAGGGAGCGTCACCCCGAGAGCGTTCCCTCCGCTGCGTCGATCTACAGCCAGGTGCCTTTCGACCAGGACACGTCGTTCCTGATCATCGGCGAGCGGGCCAACGCCAACGGATCGCGAGCCTTCAAGGAGGCATTGCTTGCCGAGGACAAGGACGGCTGTGTTGTCATCGGTCAGGAGCAGGTGAAGGAGGGCGCCCATCTTGTCGACCTCTGCGTCGACTACGTGGGCCGAGATGGGGTCGCCGATATGGTGACGCTCGCCGGCGCCTTTGCGACCGATGTCGCCGCCCCGGTCGTCCTCGACTCCACCGAGCCCGAGGTGATGGAGGCGGGACTGGAGCGGCTGGGGGGCAGGAGCCTGCTCAACAGCGCCAACCTCGAGGATGGGGAAGACCCGGGCTCCAGGCTGGATCGGGTCATGACGCTGGCCGGGAAGCATGGGGCGGGCGTGATCTGTCTCCTCATCGACGAGGAGGGCCAGGCGCGCACCCTGGAATGGAAGCTGCGAATCGCCCATCGCATCCACGAGCTAGCCGTCAACCGTTACGGGCTCCGATCCGAGGACCTGATCTTCGACGCCCTGACCTTTCCCCTGACCACCGGGGGTGACGACCTACGGAAGGACGCCATGGCCACCATCGACGCCATACGTCAGATCAAGGCCGAGCTGCCTGGGGTGCGCACCGTGCTCGGGGTCTCCAACGTCTCCTTTGGCCTCAATCCGGCGGCCCGGCGCATCCTCAACTCTGTCTTCCTCTATGAGGCGGTCGAGGCGGGTCTCGATGCAGCCATCGTCCATGCCGGGAAGATCGAGCCCTTGAACCGGATCGATCCCGAGCAGCGTCAGGTCTGCCTCGACCTCATCTATGACCGCCGATCAGAGGGCTACGACCCTCTCGAGAAGCTGCTCGAGCTGTTCGCCGGGGTGGAGACGGTCGAGCGCACCGAGAGCGACTACGACGGCCTCGAGGTGGGGGAGCGCCTGGCCCGCCGGATCGTGGACGGGGACCAGAAGAATGTGATCCCCGACCTCGACGTGGCCCTGGCCGAGGGCACCGAACCGCTGGACATCATCAACGACTATTTGCTGGACGGGATGAAGACGGTGGGTGACCTGTTCGCCAGCGGCGAGATGCAGCTTCCCTTCGTCCTCAAGTCCGCCGAGACCATGAAGAAGGCGGTCGCCCATCTCGAGCCGCTGATGGAGAAGGCCGAGGGGTCGAGCCGGGGCCGGATAATCCTCGCCACCGTGTCCGGCGACGTGCACGACATCGGAAAGAACCTGGTCGACATCATCCTCACCAACAACGGTTACGAGGTGCACAACCTCGGGATCAAGGTCGGGATCAACGAGATGATCGCCAAATTCGAGGAGACCTCTGCCGACGCCATCGGGATGAGCGGCCTGCTGGTGAAGAGCACGCTGATCATGAGGGACAACCTCGACGAGCTGGAACGCCGGGGGCTGGGCAAGGTGCCGGTCCTGCTCGGGGGAGCCGCGTTGACCAGAAACTATGTCGAGGCCGACTTGCGGTCCCGCTACCAGGGGCCCCTGTACTACGGGAAGAACGCATTCGCCGGTCTGGACGCGATGGGCAAGATCCTCGCCGGGGAGCCCGCTCCCGAGCCGATCGCAGCACGCCAGCATCATGAGCGTGAGGTCGAAAGTGGTGTCGTGCCGACCCGCTCGCCGGAGGTGGCGAAGGACAACCAGATCTTCGTCCCGCCCTTCCTCGGCTCTCGGGTGATCCGGGGCGTCCCCATCGACGAGATCGTGCCTTATCTGAACCTCACTGCCCTCTTTCGAAATCAGTGGCAATACCGGCCCGAGAAGGGGGAGCGGGACCCCGAGTTCAAGGAGCGTATGCAGCCGCTGCTCAGGGAACAGATCGCCCGGGCACGTCACGACGACCTGCTCCATCCGAAGGTCGTTTACGGCTATTTTCCCGCCAACGGCGACGGCGACGATCTGATCATCTGGGACGACGAGCGTGCCCAGACCGAGTTGACCCGGTTCCGCTTCCCCCGACAGCGCGAGGACCCCTATCTGTGTATCGCCGACTTCTTCCGCCCGGTCGGGGAGGAGGTCGACTACGCCGCCTTCCACATCGTCACCATGGGCGGGAAGGTCTCCGAGCGGACCAAGGAGCTTTTCGAGCAGGACCGCTATTCCGAGTACCTCTTGCTCCACGGACTGGGCGTCGAGATGGCAGAGGCCCTGGCAGAGCACTGGCACCACCGCGTCAGAGAGGAGTGGGGGTTTGTGGACGAGGATGGGCCGTCGCTACTCGGCCTTTTCCGTCAGCAGTATCGGGGCGGCCGTTTCTCCTGGGGATATCCGGCGTGCCCGGACCTCGAGGACAACGAGAAAGTCGCCTATCTGCTCGGGGCGGAGCGGATAGGGATCACTGTCGGCGAGGAGACCTTCTATCAGTACCAGCCGGAGCAGACGACTTCGGCGATCATCTGTCACCACCCTCGGGCCAAGTACTTCGTGGCTCGCAAGCCGCGGGAGGATCGGGATGCTGACCAAGGCTGACGCCTGGCTCCGGATCGCCGAGATCAACCCTCCCGAGTTGCCCAACCTCCAGCATCGGAGCCTGTCCCCGGCGTGGAGCCACGTCCTGGTGACCGACAACGTCTTCGGACGAATTCGGGTCTCGCCGTACGCCTTCTCGGCCCGTATCACCCACGACACCCCCGACGTCCACCCGACCGTCGTGGTGTCGACGAGAGATCGCAACATCCTCGCCATCGAGTCCGAGGTGAGGGGAGCCCTGGGCAACGGCGTGGACTCATTCCTGGTCGTCATCGGGGACACCGTGCCCCATGTCGACCATCTCGCCGATCACTATGAGATCGTTGAGCATCTCCGGGACTTGCAGGACGATCTGCCCGACTTCGAGGTCGGCATGCCTACCAGATTCAGGGAATGGCAATTCCGCCGGCGAATGGATCTCGGTGCCCAGTTCTTCGTCACCGGGCCCATCCTCGACCCCGAGGTGGTGGAGAGACATCTTGGCCGTCTCAATCTGAAGCCGGGGGACCCGCCTGTCTACCTGATGATCATCCCTCCGTTCAGCGCCTCGTGGGTGGAGCAGATGGAGTCGATCGGATCGGTGCCGGCCACCCAGGAGCTCAAGGAGAGGCTGGACGATCTCGTCCCTGAGGTGGGACGCAAGCTGGGTTGGGAGCTCACCGCCGAGTTGGAGCGCCGGGCCCGGGATGCCGGGGCGGCGGGAGTGATCCTGATGGGCCTGAAATATGACTCCGTGGTGGGTGAGGCGGCCGATAGCTGGTTGAACCGGGGGGACTGATCCGATCAGGGTGGGTCGGGTCCGGTGGTGTAGGTGTGGTCGAGGGGGCTGGTCCACTGGTGGCTGCCGGGTCGGATTTGTTTCAGTTTCCAGTTGTCGTGTTTCTGCTGATGGTGATACCGGCAGAGTGGTTCCAGCTCACTGACGGTGGTGTGATGTGTTTCGGTCCAGGGGAGGGTGTGGTCGATGTCACAGTGGGTGGAGTCGATGCGGCAGGTGGGGAAGACACATTCGGGGTCGAGGGCTTCGACCAGACGTTGTTG
>JAICNB010000057.1 GCA_025928935.1 Acidimicrobiia bacterium | reverse complement strand
TCATCCTCGCCCTTCCCATGGCCGGCATCATCCAGGCCCTCATCTCCGAGACACGGAGCCAGCACGAGGTGATACTCGACGACGAGCCCGAGCCGTCTGCCACGACATGAAGAGGCGCATGGGGCGAGCGGACATGGGCAGATTCCTGCCGCTGGCACTGGCCATGATCCTCGTGGCCTGCACCGGGGAGGCCGAGCCCACGACAACCACCGCCCCGGCTACGACCACCCCCCCGCCCCCCAACCCCCCCCGCGCGGCCACGAACCCGCACTAACGAGGGGGATTGCCGGCCACCGTGTGTGTGAGATATCACATCCGGCCCGAGGCGGCCTGGGCGGATGGCACCCCGGTGACCGCCGCCGATTTCGTGTTCACCTACGAGACGATCGCCGACCCGGCCTATGACATCGCCAGCCGGGAGGGCTACCACCTGATCACCGGTTACGAGGTCGTCGACGAGAAGACGGTGCTGTTCGCGTTCGACGAGATCTACGCCCCGTGGCAGACACTGTTCGCACACGTCCTCCCCGCCCACATCCTCGAAGGCCAGCCATTCGACACCGCCTGGGACGATGCCATCACGATGGGCTCGGGGCCGTTCACCTTCGTCGAGTGGGTGCCCGAGGATCGAATCGTCCTCGCTCGCAACCCCGATTACTGGGGACAGGCCCAGGGTGACGTCCAGACTCTCAACATCGTGTTCCATCCGGATGCCGCAGCCGGGGCCGACGCCCTCGACGACGGGGAGATTGATGTCTTCTACCCACAGCCGTATGTCTCGCTGATGGAGGAGGTGGACAGCATCGACGGGATCGAGTGGGTCACCGGGGTCGGGCCGGTTTGGGAGTACTTCGGGTTCAACCAGGACGACACTCGTCTCCAGCAGCTGTTCGTTCGCCAGGCCTTCACCCAGGGCATCAACCGGGAAGCCATCATGGATGCGGTGGTGCGCCCTATCACCCCCGACGCCCAACTACTCGGCAACGCGGTCTGGCTGAATGGCAGCGTCTCCTACGAGGACCACTACAACAGCCTCTTCCCCTACGACCCCGCCGCAGCGGAAGGGCTCCTGTCGACCAATGGATGCACCCGCGGGGAGGACGGCATCTACGTCTGCGATGGAGAGCGACTCTCGTTCTCCTGGGCCACCACGTCGGACAACGAGGCGCGCGACCTCCACTTCGAGCTAGCTCGGGCCGATCTGGAGGCCATTGGCATCGAGATCACCCCCAACTTCGGGCCCACCTCGGAGCTACTCCAGACTGCGAACCTCCAGGGGGGCTCCGACGTATGGCAGACCACCAACCTGGCCTGGGTCGCCCAGCCCGACCCGGCTTGGGGCAACTCGCGTTTCTACTGCCAGGGAGACGCCCTGAACGGCTTTGGTGCGCTGAACTTCTTCCGCTACTGCGACGAAGAGGTGGACGTCCTGATTCGTCGCACCGACATGATCATCGACCCGTCTGAGAGGGCGGCCACCTACAACCAAGCCGACGCCCTGTGGCTGGCCGCGACACCGATGATCCCGATGTACCAGCGACCGACTCTGCTCGCCTGGAACTCCCAGATCCAGGGGCCCGGTGACAACCCCTCCCAGGTCGGGCCGCTCTGGAACGTGGGTAATTGGACCGGGCAGGAGGAGGTGACCTTCGGCATCGAGAACGAGCCCGAGTCGATGAACGTGCTCGAGCCCTCCGGCACCGAGCCCGAGACCCGGTTCATCACCACCGCGGTGCTCGAGGGGGCGTTCACGATCACCCCCGATTTCGAGTACGCCCCCCTCCTCGTCGAGAGCGCAGAGCCGATCGTCCCGGAGGGCTGATCACGCCATGAGTGGCCCCCTCGAGGGACTGGGTGTGGTCGAGATCGCCGCCCTCGGCCCGGCTCCGTTCTGCGGGATGGTTCTGGCCGACCTCGGCGCCGATGTGATCCGTGTCGACCGGGCCGATGCCGCGACCCGGGTTCACACGACGACGTCGCGACACGACCTCATGGGCCGGGGCAAGAAGTCGATCGCCGTGGACCTCAAGCACCAGGATGGAGTGGATGTCGTGTTGCGTCTGGTCGAGGGCTCCGATGCGCTCATCGAGGGCTTCAGGCCCGGCGTCACCGAACGTCTCGGCATCGGCCCTGCCCCCTGCCTCGCCCGCAACCCGCGTCTGACCTACGGGCGGATGACCGGCTGGGGACAGGAGGGGCCGCTCTCGGCTCGAAGCGGACATGACATCGACTACATCGCCCTGTCTGGGGCCCTGGCCGCAATCGGGCCTGAAGACCGGCCCACACCTCCGTTGAACCTGGTGGGTGATTTCGGGGGTGGGGGGATGGTGCTGGCGGTGGGGGTGCTCGCCGGGGTGATCCACTCCCGGGAGAGCGGCCAGGGCCAGGTGGTGGATGCCGCCATGGTGGATGGCTCGGCGCTGTTGACCACGGCGATGCATGGCCATATCGCCGAGGGATGGTGGGCCCCCGCCACACGTCAATCGAACCTGCTCGACGGCGGGGCGCCCTTCTATGCGGTTTATGAGACCCGGGGAGGAGGGCATGTCGCGGTAGGGGCCCTCGAGCCGCAGTTCTATCAGCGCCTGCTCGAAGGCCTGGGGATCGAACCGCTTTCGCTGCCCGATCGGATGGATCGATCGTCATGGCCCCGGATCAGGTCGGCCTTCGCCGCCCGGTTCCTCGAGCGGTCCCGGGACGAGTGGGCCGAGATGTTCTCCGGAATCGATGCCTGTGTCGCCCCGGTTCTGAGCGCAGTGGAGGCACCGAACCACCCCCACAACCGGGCTCGATCGGTCTTCGTCGAGGTCGATGGAGCCACCCAGCCGGCACCTGCGCCCAGGTTCGAGCGCACGCCGGCGGGGGTGCCCGAAGGCCCGCCCTTCCCTGGCCGCGACACCGATGAGGTGCTGGCCGGGCTCGGCTTTAGCGAGGAGGAGGCAGGTATGCTCCGCCGCGTCGGAGCAGTTGCGTGACCGCGGAGGACTGATGACCCAGGAAGCCATCTTGGCTGAGCGTGAGGCGATCGATGCCGAGGTGGAAGGGAAGACGATCGTCCACTATCTCGACAGGAATGCGGAGCGTCGCGGCGATCAACCCGCCATCCACTACAAGGATGGCGTCTGGAAGAGCCTGACCTGGCGTGAGTACCGCCAGGCCGTTCACGAGGCTGCTGCCGGGCTGCAGGACCTAGGGGTCGGCGAGGATGAGTTCGTCGCCATCATGGCCGGCAACCGCCCCGAGCACGTGATCGCTGACTACGCCGCGATCCACTCCGGCGCCACGGCCGTGACCATCTACTCCACCCTGACTGCTCCCCAGGTCCAGTACATCGCGGACAACTGCAAGGCTACGGTGGCCATCCTCGAGGACCTCGAGTTCATGAAGCGGTGGGAGGAGATCCGCAGCGAGCTGCCCAATCTCCGGTATGTGGTCCTCATGTCCGGGGCGGAGAACTACGACACCGCCGAATGGGTGTTGAGCTGGGACGACCTGTTGACCAGGGGCAAGAGGCGGCTCGAGTCCGACCCTGAGGCGGTCAAGCGGGCCACAGACGCCATAACCCCCGACACCCTGGCCACTCTCATCTACACCTCGGGCACCACCGGCACCCCCAAAGGGGTCATGATCAGCCAGCGAAACGTCGTCTGGACTGCGGAGTGCCTGCGCCGGGCCGCCGACATCGATCTCGGGCCACGGATGGTCTCCTACCTGCCCCTTGCCCACATCGCAGAGCGGCTGGCCACCCATTACCTGGCCACGTATCTGGCAGGGCAGGTCTGGTACTGCCCGAACCTGGCCGGTGTGCTGGAGTACATCCAGGAGGCGCGGCCCACCGTCTTCGTTGGGGTGCCAAGGGTCTACGAGAAGTTCCACTCCAGGCTGAATGCGCGGTTCGCCGAGACCCACGGGGTCAAGAAGGCCCTTCTCGATCGCGCTTTGGATGCCAACAAGAAGCGGGTCCTGGCCGAACAGGATGGGAAGTCTGGCTCGACCATGGCCGGGGTGCTCGACTCCATAGTCCTGTCGAAGGTCCGTGAGCAGCTGGGGATGGACCAGGTTCAGATCGCGATCACGGCCGCGGCCCCCATCAACCCCGACCTGATCTTGTTCTTCCAGACCCTGGGCATCCCGCTCTTCGAGCTCTACGGCATGTCGGAGACGACCGGTCCCGCCACGACCAATCTCCCCGGCGCATTCAGGATCGGGTCTGTGGGTAAGGCGCTACCGGGAGTCGAGGTCCGGCTGGCCGAGGACGATGAGCTGCTGATGAGGGGCGGCGTTATCACCGATGGCTACTACAAGCTCCCGGTCGACACCGCCGAGAACTTCGACGCCGAAGGATGGCTCCACTCCGGCGACCTGGCCCGCATCGATGACGACGGATTCGTCTGGATCGTGGGGAGGAAGAAGGAGATCATCATCACGGCCGGTGGCAAGAACATCGCTCCCGCCAAGCTGGAGACGATCCTGGGCAACCATCCCCTCATCTCCAAGGCGTGCATGGTCGGCGACGGGCGCAAGTTCCTCGCCATGATCATCGCTCTCGATCACGAGGAGGCGCCGACGTGGGCCGAAGCCAATGGGCTCGTGTATGAGGACCTCGCCGCCTTCTCCAGCCTGCCCGAGGTGGCGGCCGAGGTGGAACGCGCCATGGACGAGGCCAACCTGACGGTCTCGTCGGTGGAGCAGGTGAAGAAGTGGATCGTCGTCCCCGACGAGTGGACCCCGGACTCGGGTGAGGTGACCCCGTCTCTGAAGCTGAAGCGCAAGATCGTGCTGGACAAATATGCCGATGAGATAGAGGGTCTCTACGCAGGGATCTGAGGCGCGGCCCCGGCGGGCAGTCATGCGACGAGACCTTTTCGAACCGGACCACGACATCTTTCGCTCGACCGTTCGCGAGTTCGTCGAGCGGGAAGTCGCCCCCAACGTGGCCAAGTGGGAAGCCGAGGGCCGGGTCGACAAGGAGATGTTCCGCAGGGCGGGCAGGGCGGGTCTGCTGGGGATGGCCATCCCGGAGGAGCACGGCGGCGGGGGCGTGTCCGACTTCCGCTTCAACGTGGTGATCGGCGAGGAGCTGATGCGTGGCGATGCCATGGCCTCGGGGATGTGCATCACCCTCCACAATGACGTCTGCCTGCCGTACTTCATACATCTCTGCGACGAAGAGCAAGCCCGAAGATGGATGCCCGGTCTCGCCTCGGGCGACCTCATGTCCGCCATCGCCATGACCGAGCCCGGCGCCGGGTCCGATCTGGCCGGCATCAAGACCACGGCGATCCGGGACGGGGACGTGTACATCGTCAACGGCTCCAAGACGTTCATCACCAATGGGATCAACTCCGATCTCGTCATCACCGTCGTCAAGACCAACCGCGACGAGCGCCACAGCGGGATGAGCCTCCTCGTACTCGAAGACGACATGACAGGGTTCAGCCGGGGCCGGAACCTCGACAAGATCGGGCTCCATGCCCAGGACACCGCCGAGCTCTTCTTCGACGATGTGCGGGTCCCTGTCTCCAACCGTCTTGGTGAGGAGGGGCGGGGCTTCGTCTATCTGATGGAGAACCTGCCTCAGGAGCGTCTCAGCCTGGCCACGGGATCGGTGGCCCACGCCGAAGCGGCCTTCGAGTGGACCCTCGCCTACGTGCTGGAGCGTGAGGCATTCGGCCAACCGATCGGTGCCTTCCAGACGGTCAAGCACCAGATGGCCGAGATGAGGACCGAGCTCGACATCGCCCGAACCTACGTGGACCGGCAGGTGCTCGCCCTCAACAGCGGCGAGCTGAGCGCGGAGGAGGCGGCGAAGGCGAAGTGGTGGGTGACCGAGATGGAGAAGCGGGTCATCGATCGATGCCTGCAGCTCTTTGGGGGCTGGGGCTACATGGAGGAGTACCCGATAGCCAAGGCGTATCGGGACTCGAGGGTGCAGACCATCTACGGGGGCACGACCGAGATCATGAAGGAGATCATCGGCCGGTCTCTCGGTCTCTGAGCCATCCGAAATCGGGACGACCAGGTTCGATATGCGACACGATGCAACCCAATTACGAAAGCAGTATCCATGAGGGAGGGAAGCGATGGGTGAGCCGATCACGTTCGATGGGCGGGTAGCGATCGTCACCGGGGCTGGGGGTGGCCTCGGCAAGGAGTACGCCCTGGAGCTGGGGAGACGGGGCGCCATGGTGGTCGTGAACGACCTGGGTGGCGCAGTCGACGGCTCCGGCTCGTCACAGGCCGCCGCCGACGTGGTGGTAGGCCAGATCAGAGAGGCCGGTGGAGATGCGGTCGCCAATTACGACTCGGTGGCGACCCGTGACGGCGGAGCGGCGATCATCCAGACCGCGGTCGACAGCTTCGGTGGGGTCGACATCGTCATCAACAACGCCGGGATCCTGAGAGACAAGTCCTTCGGCAACATGACGCTGGACGAGGTCGACGCCGTGCTCGACGTCCATCTGCGAGGGGCATTTCATGTCTCGCACCCCGCCTTCCAGCTGATGAAGGAGCGTGGCTACGGCAGGTTCGTCCACACCACGTCGGCTTCGGGTCTCTTCGGCAACTTCGGCCAGGTGAACTACGGGGCGGCCAAAGCCGGCCTCGTCGGGCTCTCCAACGTCCTCGCCATCGAAGGGGCGAAGTACAACATCAAGTCGAACGCAGTGGCCCCCACAGCCCGCACCCGGATGACGGAGGACGTCCTCGGCCCATTCGTCGAGATGTTCGACCCCGTACAGGTGATGCCGATGGTGGTGTATCTCTGCTCGGAGGAGAACGAGCTGACCCATGAGATCTTCACGGTCGGCGGTGGGCGCTATGGCCGGGTGTTCATCGGCACCAACACCGGCTGGTTCGCCGGCCAGGGCGTGGTGCCGTCGATCGAGGAGGTGAGGGAGCATCTTCCCGAGATCCGTGATATCACCGAGCACGTCGTGCCCGGGGACATCAACGAGGAGCTGATGATCCTGGCCCGCCTGGCGGGGGGTTGAGCGATGCCGATCGACCTCGAGCAGGCAGTCGGCGCCGAATTGCAGGGGACCACGTTCAGCTGGGACGACGACGATGTCATTCTCTACCACCTGGGCATCGGATCCGGTGTACCGCCGACGGACCCGGATGAGCTGAGGTACGTCTACGAGGGGGACCTGCACGTCCTCCCCACCTACGCCACCATCCCCCAGTTCCCCATCATGATGAGCATCGGCATGACCCCCGGCCTCGACGTAAACCCCGCGATGATCCTCCACGGAGAGCACGAGATCGTCCTTCATGACGCCATTCCCACCACCGGCACCGTCACCCAGACCGGTCGGGTGGCAGATGTGCTGGACAAGGGAAAGGGCGCACTGGTCATCATCGAGATCGTCTCCGTTCTGGAGAAGACCGGCCGCCCGCTGTTCACCAACCGGGCCTCGATCTTCATCAGGGGCGAGGGCGGTTTCGGTGGTCAGAGCGGTCCTTCCAGCGCCGAACTCGCCCCCAACCGGCCACCGGACCACGTGGTGGAGAGCCCGACCCTGCCCCAACAGGCATTGCTGTACCGAATGGCATCGGGGGACAAGAACCCGCTTCACGCCGACCCCGGGTTCGCGGCCCTCGCCGGATTCGACCGCCCGATACTGCACGGGCTCTGCACCTACGGGATGGTGTGCAAGGCGGTCGTGGGCCGGGTCGTCGGCGCCGGGCCCGGTGCGGTCGCGTCGTTCCGGGCCAGATTCTCCGGTGTGGTCTACCCGGGAGAGACATTGGTGACATCGGTCTGGGAGGAGGGTGACCGGGTCCTGGTCAGCGCCGATGTGAGAGAACGAGGCGTCACCGTTCTCTCCAATGGGCAGATCGGGCTACGTCCGTAGATCGCTAGGCAACGATCTCAACCGGAGTGCCCAAACGCACCATCTGGTGGAGCCGGGTGATGATCTCGTTGGGGACCCTGACGCACCCCAGTGAAGATGCCTGGCCGATCGACCATGGGCTATTGGTCCCGTGGATCCCGATGATGCCGTCGCCCCCGTTGTACTCGGTGATGGTGTCCGACCGGGCGGACAGACCGAGCGCATGCGGGCCCCAGGTGCTGTCGGGGTTGGCCATGGTGACACTGTCGGTGACGAAGAACCGGCCGGTGGGAGTCGGGTTGCGGTTGGTCCCGATGCCGACTTCGGTGGTCAACACCTCGTTGTTCCCGACCCGGTAGATGAGGGTGCGATCGGAGAGGTCGATCACCATGCTTCCTTCCACCACGAACATGGCCATGCCGTCGGTTCGAACCCATCCCTCCGACCCGTTGGGCCGTATCGGGAGCATCACCCGCGCCCATCCCGCCTGGGGGCCTTCGAGAACGGTCAGAACGGTGGTGGTCCCGAGAAGGGTGGTCGGTTCGATGGTCCGGAGGGGCTCGGTTGCCCCGGCCTCAGCGAACACGGGGACGACATTCCTGGCTCCGAGGACCAGCGAGGCCCCCTCCGGGAGTGACTCCACATCCAGCCTCTCGACGGCGGTGGTGCTCGGCGTCGTCGTCGACGGAGTCAGGGTGGTGCTCGGGGTGACCACCGCCATGGTCGAGGTTGTCGTCGGCGCGGGCTGGTACTGCCCGGCGCCGGCACAGGCGGCCAAGAAGGCGCAGACGAGAACTGACACGGTGAGACGACGCATCCCGACGGATGGTATCGACACCTGTCGGAGCCGACTGTTCACCATCCTGTCCTACCTGGTTAGCCTGCCCGCCGATGCCGAGGGTGCTGGTGAGCGACTTCATCCCGGGTGACATTCTCGATCCTCTCGCCCGGATGGCCGAGATCGAGATGTGGGACCAGGTGGGGAGAGCGCCGAGGGCCTGGCTCCTCGAGCACCTTCCCGGGTGTGAGGGTTGGCTGTCGATGCTCTCCGACCGTATCGACGCCGAGTTGCTCGACGTCGCCCCGGGCCTGCGGGTCATCTCCCAGATGTCGGTTGGGGTCGACAACATCGATGTCGCCGCCTGCCGGGAGCACGGGGTGAGCGTGGGCCACACTCCCGATGTGCTCACTGAGGCCACTGCCGACACCGCTTTTGCACTTCTGGCCGCCGCGGTGCGGAGGATCCCGGAGGGGGCGGAGATCGTGAAGCGCGGCGAATGGGGGCCGTGGGACCCGTGGTACTTCCTCAGCGGCGATCTTCATGGCGCGACCATCGGTATCGTAGGTATGGGGCGGATCGGACAGGCGATTGCCCGCCGCGCCCGTGGGTTCGACATGGAGATCGTCTATACGACACGGTCCCCCAAGGAGATCGACGACGCCACCGAGGTGGGTCTCGAAAGGCTGCTGGAGATGTCGGACATCGTGGTGATCGCGGTCGCGCTGGACGATGGGACACAGGGGATGATCGGCCGGGACCAACTGAGCCGAATGAAGGAGACGGCATTCCTGGTCAACGTGGCCCGAGGGCCGATCGTCGACACCGATGCGCTCGTCTTCGCCCTCACCGAGGGCAGCATCGGTGGGGCAGCGCTGGATGTGACCGATCCCGAGCCGTTGCCGCCGGACCATCCACTCCTCGAGCTCCCCAACTGCCTGGTGGTGCCCCACATCGGTAGCGCCACCCTCCCGGCGAGGAGGGAGATGGCCACATTGGCAGTGGCCAACCTCACCGCCTACCTTCGACAGCAGCCAATGCCGGCATGGCTGCCCGGGAGCGCCGAGCAACCACTGGGCGACTACCCTGCCCCGGGTCCCCCTCCACTAGCCGGATAGAGCCTGCGTCATGCTCGAATTGCCCAACTCCAAGTCTCTCGAAGTCAACCCCGGGCATGACCGGCTCAGAGAGCTCACCCTGGAGCGCATGCCCAGGGTCACGGTGACCGAGTTCGACAACCTCAACTATCAGGCCGAAGTGACTTCCCGACTCAGCAAGTCCACCTTCTTCGTGGCGGACCACGAGATCCATCAGAACCGAATCTCGAGATCCGAGGCGGACGAGTGGGCCCGGCGCCAGGACGAGCACATCGCCTCACAGGAGATGCTCCTCATCGAGGGTCGGGTCGGCCCCGATCCCTCGTTCAGCACCCCCAGCCGGCTCATGATCGAGGCGGGGCAAGCCAACATCGCCGGGATGCAATCACAGCTCTTCTTCCCGCCGGCCCCCGGCGGGTCGCCCCAGTTCACGGTCATCTACACGCCGTCGCTGCCCGCCCCCGGGAAGCCCGACGACAGACTCATCATCGTCGACCTGGAGAACTGGGTGACACGGGTGCTGGGGTCGGACTATTTCGGTGAGTCGAAGATGGGAAGCCTGCGGATGTGGGGCAAACTGGCTCATGACCTGGGCGGCCTCGCCCTCCACGCCGGGCTCAAGACCTTCCCCCCGGAGTCGACGCGCTCCGGGGATGAGGAGTCGATGCTGATCATCGGGCTCTCGGGCACCGGCAAGACGACCACCACCTTCCGTCAGCAGGCAGGGTCCCTCCCCGTCCAGGACGATTTCGTGGCCCTCATGCCCGGCGGCGTCATCCACACCACCGAGAATGGGTGCTTCGCCAAGACCTTCGGCCTCGACCCAAACGACGAGCCCACCATCTATGGCGGCACCACCAGGCCGGACGCCTGGCTCGAGAACGTATCTGTGACTCCTGACGGGAAGGTCGACTTCTTCGACACCAACTACACCGCCAATGGGCGCAGCACCTTTCCCTTGGCCAACATACGGCACCGCGATCCCAGGGACGTGCCCCGGGCCAGGTATCTGCTCATGCTGAATCGGTCCGATCACATCATCCCCGGAGTGGCCCGTCTTCGGCGTGATCAGATCCCCGCCTATTTCATGCTCGGGGAGACCAAGGGCACGTCGGCCGGTGGCGCGGCCGAGGAGGGAAAGAGCCTCCGGGTCCCGGGCACCAACCCGTTCTTCTTCGACGACGACGCCCTGCAAGGCAACCGGCTCCTCGAGCTCCTCGCCACAATGCCCGACCTGGAGGCGTTCGTCCTGAACACGGGGCGGGTCGGCGGCGAGGGGGAGGGGTCGAAGAAGCTCCGGATCCAGGATTCTTCCGCGATCGTGCAGGGGATCGTCGAAGGGACGATCTCGTGGGAGACCGACAGCGACTTCGGCTACGACGTGGCCACCTCCGTCCCCGGGGTGGATGATCTCGAGCTGCTCCAGCCCGCCCGCCTCTACGCCAGCCAGGCCAGGGAGCGGGAGTACGAGGAGATGGTGGCCCGCCTCAGCAAGGAGCGGTCCGCGTATCTCGCCGGTTACACCATGCTCGATCCGGCGGTCGCCTCGGGTCTCTGAGGCGGTCCCGGCATCAGGCGGGGAAGACCACGAGGAGACAACCCGACCCCACCTTGATGTCCGCGATAGGCGTCTGCATCACGTTGCTGACTCCCCAGGTGGAGCCGGGCTGGAACGTGGCCTGCTCCAACTCCCATCTCAACCCCCGCGTGGTCAGCCCGGTCACCGCACCGCCCACGGCGAGGAGGGTGACTGTGGCTCCCACGTCTCCGTGGACGATCCGGCGTCGTCTGATCACATGGGCCCGCCCCCTCGAGGAGACCCAGTCCATCTCCACCTCCGACCAGCGCTCGTCACAGATCAGGGAGGCGGTGGCCAGCTCGTGATCGAGGCGGCCACCTGTCCCACCCACCACCACCACCCGCGACGGCTCGTCGCGCATCGCCAATTCGAGGGCGAGATCCAGGTCGGTCTGGTCCTTGTCCACCGGGTGACGCTCGACGACGACGTGGCCAGGGATGGGTTGGGTGGTGATCGAGTCGAGATCGCCTACCAGCACATCGACGGCGAAACCGAGAGAGACGGCAGCGTCGTAACCACTGTCGGCGGCCATGACCAGGTCGGCGACGGGCAACTCTTGGGCCAGATCCGGCTCGAGGCGATCACCGCCGGCGAAGACGAGGATCGTGTCCATAATGACAAAATCGTCTTACGCGCGCTCTCGCGGGTAAGCCCTGACCTTCAAGTAGAGGTTGAGGGGATGGACTCGGTGTTCCATCGCCCGATTCCCCCACCTCACTCGACCACGACCTCGATGATCTCCATGGCCTGGCGCAACGCCCCCTCCACCCGGGTGCGCTCCGAGCCCCTCGCAAAGACGAATCCGAGGTAGCGGTCACCTTCCGGTGGGGGGTCGACCTGGCTACCCGGAGTGGTCGTGATGTCGATCGCCGAGATGTGCTCCAGCGAGCGCACCCGGTCGAGACCCTCGACAGAGACCAATCTGCCGGGTCGGGGGATCGGCACCATCAGAACCCCGCTCGCCGTCGGCTCTCGCCTCAATTCGGGCTTCTCCAATCCGATCGCGTTGCGAAGGATCAACGTCTCCAGGGTCGTCTCGAGCAGACCGAAGTTGAGGCTCCGCGAGCAAAGACCACCGATCGACCTCGCCGCCACCTCGATGACACGTGCGCGCTCACCTTCGACCTTCATCTCCACATGGACGGGGCCGTGGACGATGCCCATGGCGGTGAGGGCTGCGGCCGCCACCCGGCGGCACTCGGCCTGAGCGCTTTCGGTGAGCAGGCTTGGCGTCACCAAGATGGTCTCCGGGAAATAAGGGCCCGCCGTCGCTCCCGGCTTGTCGAAGACCGCCAGGGTGGTGAGCTCGCCCTCACGTACCAGTCCCTCGACTGCGACCTCGTTTCCGGTCATGTACTCCTCGAGCAGGAGTGTGCTCGACTCGCCGACGATCGAACGCACCCTGGCCAGGGCTGGGCCCAGGGCGTCCGGACCGTCGACCCGGATCACCCCCTGACCGGCGGACCGGTCGAGGGGCTTGAGCACCAGGGGGTAACCCAGCAGCGCAGCCGCCTCTCTCCCATCGTCGAATGTGGACAGCATGGCGAACCCGGGCTGGGGGACCTCGGCCTTGGCCAGAATCGAGCGTTGCAGCCCTTTGTCCCGGGTGGCGGCGGCTGCATCGGGGTCGTTGGCCCGCACCCCCAGCTTTCGTCCCGCAATCGCCGCGGCCACGACGCCGGCGTCGTCGGCGGCAACCACCCCATCGATCGGGACCTGGTCACCCAGGGCGACGATGGCCTCGGCGGCCCGGGTGGGATCGGAGCAGTCGACCTGGAGATAACGATCTCCCATGTCGAACGGGGGCGGGTGCTCCGAGGCCACCACCAGGTCGATACCGAGCCCTTCGGCTGCCCGGAGGAAGTCTGATGCTCGGTAGGTGGTGCTGGGAAGGAGTACTACGGCTGTGGGCATGGGAAAGTGGGAATGGGCTTGGGTCGTGGACCCATTACCATCTTGACAGATGTCGGAACAGACCGTGCTCAGCATCGCCTCGGACGCCCTGGACATGATCCTGCAGCTCAGGGATCAGGAGCCCGGCGAAGGCGAGTTTGCCCTGTCCATCGAGGTGACCGGGTTTCGTGGCCCGCAGTTCACCTACGAGCTCGCCTTCGTCGCCCTGGCCGACAAGAAAGACGACTGGGCCGAGGAGCGACATGACGGCCTGGCCGTGATCTTCCCCGAGGTCGACCGTGCGAAGCTCGATGGCGCCGCCCTGGAGCTCACCGAGCAGGGTCTCTCCATGAACAACCCGAACAGCCCGGCCCCGCCCGCCATGAGCGCGCCGGCAGGTGACCTCACTGGGCCGCTGGTCGACCAGGTCGAGCAGGTGCTGGTGGAGCAGGTCAACCCCGCCATCGCCGCTCACGGCGGGGGCGCAGAGCTGGTCTCGATCGACGGGACCATCGCCTATCTTCGTCTCTTCGGTGGGTGCCAGGGTTGCGGTCTCGCCCAGGTCACCTTGAAGCAGGGGATCGAGAAGATCCTGCTGGAGTCGATACCCGCCCTCACCCAGGTTGTCGATGTCACCGATCATGCCTCCGGGGAAGACCCGTACTACCAGAGCCAGAAGAAGTAGATCGGCGCCGACATGAGCGGGCCGGTCCAGCCCGTCGACGCTGCTGTCGAACAAGGTCCCCTGGCTCGTATCGACGTACGCGAGGGGCGTTCCACCACGGTGGGAGGCGTCCCGATCAGCAGGGTCCTTCCCACCAAGGGGAGACGCACGGTCGGTCCCTGGTGTTTCGTCGATCTGATCCTGCCTCCTGACTTCGACGACCCGCATCCGCTCGAGGTAGGCCCCCATCCTCACATCGGCCTGGCCACCGTCACCTGGCTGCTCGCAGGGGAGGCGCTGCACACGGACTCGTTGGGAAGCGAGCAGCCGATCAAGCCTGGCCAGCTCAATCTGATGTCGGCCGGCGATGGGATCGCCCATGCCGAGCTGGGCACATCGGAGGGGATCCACGGCATCCAAATGTGGCTGGCCCAACCGGAAGGGACGAGACACGGCCCGTCCCGTTTCGAGCACATACCGGATCTGCCCGTCGCAGATCTCCCAGGTGCCGAGGTGAAGATCATGATCGGCGGCCTCGATGATCTCGCTTCCCCTGCGCTCGTGGACTGGCCGACGGTGGGGCTCGACATCAGCCTTCGTGGTGGGCGGGCCGAGATACCAACCGACCCCGAGTTCGAGTACGCGGTGATCCCCATCGATCACAACCTCAAGATCGACGACGCCATCGTGGAGCCGGGCTGGCTCGCCCTCGTCCCCGTGGGGGCGGAGTCGCTCCCGATCGAGGCGAGTGCCGACCGGGCACGACTCCTGGTGCTCGGGGGCTCGCCCCTCGGCGAGCCCATAGAGATGTGGTGGAACTTCGTCGCACGCTCCAAGGAGGAGATCACGGAGGCTTGGCGCGCCTGGCAGACGCATGATCTCGACCGTTTCGGCCCGGTGTCGTCCAAGCTGGCCCGGATCGACGCCCCGCCTCCGCCCTGGCGCGCCACCCGCTGAGCCAGGAGCGCCGGTGGGTTTCACCAGGGAACAGCTGGCCGGTTACGCCGGCAAGACGGTCGATGACCTGCTCGGCCCACACGTTCGGCTGCTCTTCGTCGGCATCAACCCGGGTCTATGGACCGCCGCAACCAACACCCACTTCTGCCACCCGTCCAACCGCTTCTACCCCGCCCTACGCAGGGCCGGCCTCATCGACTGGGGGTTCGATACCTCCTCCGGGATGAGCCCCGAGGAGAGAGCGCGCTTGGAGCGTGCCGGCATCGGCATCACCAATCTGGTCCCACGGGCTACTGCCCGGGCGTCGGAGCTGGACACGACGGAGCTCCGCCTGGGTCGGGAGAGGGTGGAACGGGTGGTGGCCGAGGTGGCTCCGCCAGTGGCGGCAGTGGCTGGGCTCACCGCCTATCGCACCGCATTCGAGCGGCCCCGGGCGGTGCTGGGTCGACAGCCGGAGACGATCGGGGAGACCCGTCTCTGGGTCGTCCCCAATCCGAGCGGTCTCAACGCGCACGAGACGGTCGATTCACTCGCGGACTGGTATCGCCGGGCCGCAGAGGACGCCGGCCTGCTGTGACCGAGCCAAGCCCCAGGCAGGTCTTGTACGCGTTGGTGGCGGGCGGCTTCCTGTTGGTGGTGGCCGTCCTCGTCGTGGGCGCCGCCGCGGCCGGACTGGTGCCGATCTGGTGGACCATCGCGATGGCGGTGGCCGTGGCCGTCGTCGCCGCCTGGTCGGCTCTGCGCTGGCGCCGGACCGGGCCGGTGCTGGCGGCCTCGATCGGGCTGCTCTTGTGCTGGGTGATCGGAACGCTTCTTCTCAGGGCTTGAGTCGGCCGGTTCTGCTGCCGATCTTGGTATCGACCAGTCAAGCGACACGTAGGATGACCTTTTGTGACCACTGAAGCGACCGTATCGGTTCCACCGCCGACCGAGACGATCAAGCGGATCGGCCCGCCACTCGTAGTTGCCTCGGCCCTCGGCTCGACGCTAGGGATAGTCGTCGCCCAGTTCGTAGACGACGTCGGCGACGGGATCCTCGGATTGATCCTCGGCGGCAATGCTGTCGTCTACAACAACCGGGTCGAGGTCACGGGCGCCTCCTCCGACCTGTATCTGGCCGGCGGGTTTCTCCTGTGCCTGATCCTGGGGTTCTTCACTCTGTTCTCCTATCCGACCGCGCGAGGACACGGTGTGGCCCGGCTGGGTCTCCTGTGGATGGTGCTGCACCTCCTTCGACAGGCCTTCATGCAGGCGGTGATCGTCCCGTTTTCCCCCGACAGCCAACTGGCACGGGCCTATCAGACCCTGGAGGCGCCGGCCGGGCTCGACTATGTGATCGCAGCCGGAGGCGGTCTCGGCCTGCTGCTGGTGGCCCTATCCGCAGCCTCGGCTTTCCTCGCATTCACCCCTCACTACAAGATCATCTCCACGTCGGGCAAACGGCTCAGCTTCGCATTCTGGATCGCTCTGGTGCCGGCCATAGCGGCCGTCTTCCTCGCCATCCCGTTCTTCGTCCCGGATGCGGGGAGTGGGGTGGTACCCGCCCTCCCGCTGACCGCTGTGATCTTCCTGGCGACCCTCGCTGCGGCGCCCGGCACCACCACCGTCTACGGGCCGGAGGATCACATCGAAACCCCGTGGCCATGGGGCCTGGCCGGCACCCTGCTGGTGATCCTCCTCTTCGAGCAGCTCGTTCTCCGCGGCGGGGTGTCGGTCAACCCCGCGCTCTGGGGTTGACGTCCCGAACCGCCTGCGTGGTCACCGTCAGCGATGGGGTGGCTGCCGGGGTCAGGGAGGATCGCTCCGGTGACGCCCTTGCCGAGATCCTGGCGACTTCCGGGTTCGAGGTGATGCGAGCCGTGGTCCCGGACGAGGAGAAGGCCATCGTGTCTGCGCTCCATGACGCGATAGAGCAGGCTCGCGTGGTGCTCACCACCGGTGGCACCGGATTCGGCCCCAGGGATGTCACCCCCGAGGCCACCGCTCTCGTGCTGGAGAGAGAGGCGCCCGGGCTCGTCCACCTGATGACGGCGAGGGGCATCGAATCGACCCCGATGGCAGCCCTGTCGCGGGCAAGGGCGGGGAGTGTTGGATCGTGCCTCGTGGTCAATCTCCCCGGATCCACCAACGGAGCCGTGGAGGGGCTGGAGGCGATCCTCGAGCTTATCCCGCATGTGCTCGATCTCTTGGCGGGGGACACCGAGCACCGTTAGGGCTACCCGGCTGCAGGTAACTACCGTGCAGGCCGCCTCGTACCCGGAGAACCATGAAAATCGAGCACGAATTCACCGTGGCCCGCCGTCCAGACCAGGTCTGGGATTTCTTCCAGGACATCCCTTCCGTGGCCCAGTGCCTACCCGGAGCCGATCTTCTGGGGGCGTCCGAAGACGGCACCTATGACGGCAAGCTGGCCGTGAAGCTGGGGCCGATGTCAGCGTCTTTCGAGGGGAAGGCGACGGTGACGCCCAACCCTGAGGCGAGGACCGCGGTCATCGAGGGCAAGGGCGTCGACAGGAGCGGTGGCTCCCGGGGCCAGGTGAAGGTCAGCTATCAGATCGTGCCCGATGGCGCCGGCTCGAAGGTCGGGGTGGACGCGGACGTCACCCTCTCCGGACCGGTGGCCCAATTCGGGCGCACCGGCCTCGTCAACGAGATGTCCAAGCGCCTGATCGGGGAGTTCGTCCAGTGTCTGGAGGCCAAACTCGCCGCCGAGACGCACGCCGAGGCGGCCCAGGTGGAGGCCGGGGAGGTACGTGGGATCTCCCTCTTCTTCGCCTCGTTGTGGGGCTGGATCAGAGGTCTGTTCGGACGAGGAGACAACAAGTAAGTCATGCGACGTGCCTTCCTGGCCGTGGTGGGGGCCCTGCTGATCGTGTCGTGCGGTGGTGACGAGGGCGATACGGCGAGCGGCGACGATGTCGTCGTGCAGATGTTCGACAACCGCTACCAGTTCACCGAAGTGACGGTCCCTGTGGGCGGGACGGTCACCTTCGTCGGAGCCGGGCGCAACCCCCACAATGCGGTCTCGGCCGACGAGTCGTGGTCGACCGAGGACGTGTTCGGCAGTCCCGAGCAACACGAAGGCGACAAGGCGACCCTCACCTTCGATCAGCCCGGTGAGTATGTGTTCTTCTGCACTTTTCACGGCAACGCTGGGGGTGATGGCATGGCCGGCACCCTCATCGTGGGCTCCACCGGGGAATGAAGCGGGGCTGGCTCCTGCTCCTTGCGGGAACGGCCCTGACGCTCGGAGCCTGTGCCGGCCCGCCCGAGGGTGAGCCGTCGCCGTCGGCCGTCGGTGATCCGGCGACCGACTCACCGTCCGAGTGGACCGGCGAGACGCTTCAGGTGCCCCAGGGCTACCCGACCATCCAGTCGGCCGTCGATGCCGCCAATCCCGGAGACATGATCCTCATCGACCGCGGGACCTATCACGAGGAGGTCCAGGTCACGACACCCGGCGTCACCCTGCGGGGCGTGGATCGCAACCAGGTCGTGATCGACGGGGAGTTCCAACGCCCCAACGGCGTCAGTGTCCTCTTCGCCGACGGTGTGGTGGTGGAGAACATGACGGCGATCAACAACACCTCGAATGGCTTCTTCTGGAGTGGCGTCCGTGGCTATCGCGGCTCCTACCTCACCGCGGTGAACAACGGCGTCTACGGGATCTACGCCTTCGACTCGGGTGATGGGCTCTTCGAGCACTCCTATGCCTCGGGATCGCCGGACGCCGGCTTCTACATCGGTCAATGTGACCCTTGCCAGGCCACCATCACCGACTCCATCTCCGAGTGGAACGGCTTGGGCTATTCGGGCACGAATGCATCCTCGGAGCTGAACATCGTCGACTCGGTGTTCCGTCACAACGTCGCCGGCATTGCTCCCAACACGCTCGACGGCGAGCTCCTGCCCCCCTTCCACAACGTGAACGTCGTCGGCAACCTGGTCCACGACAACGGGAACATCGACGCACCCGCCCTCGCCTTCGAGTGGGCGGCTCAGGGCAACGGGATCCTCCTGGCCGGCGGGGGAGATTCCTATGTGGCGAGGAACCTGGTCGTCAACCACCCCCAGAGCGGGATCGCCATCTTCCCAATGCTCGACGCCAACTTCTACATGTCCTACGACCACCAGGTCGTGGGGAACGTCGTGGAAGGGTCGGGTCTGGCCGACCTGACGCTTGGTGGGCCCTCCGACTCGGGCAACTGCTTCGAGGACAACGAGTTCTCCTCGACTCTTCCGGCTGGGCTGGAGGTCAAGCAGCCCTGTGAAGGGCTGCGTCTCCCCGCGCTGTTCGAGATCGGCTCCACCAGTGCCCAACTAGGACGTCTCTTCGAGAGTGGTCTCGACCAGCAGCCGGAGGTGGACATGGCCGCCCTGCCACATCCGGGCCCACAGCCGAACATGCCCGAAGGGGCCTCGGCGCCGGTCACACCGGCAGTGAACGTCTTCGCTTCGACCCGGCCCGACATCGATGCCATAGCGATGCCTCAAATGCCATCGGACCTGGAAGTCACCCAGCAGAAAGGAATCAACATCATGGGCGTCAGCTTCGCCTCGGCCGCCGGGGTGTTCTTCGGCCTATACGCCTACGTCCTCCCGCTGGTCCTCTACACGTCCTGGGTGGTCCTGGCGCTGTGGGACCTCGCCAAGCGTGACGATCTCACCCGGGGCAAGACGATCGCATGGATGGCGGTCATCCTGATCATCCCGTTCCTCGGAGTCATCGCCTATTACATATTCGGGAGGAGCACCATCCCCGTCTGGCAACGTTGGGTGCTGTTGGCCGGGGGCATGCTGGTCTATGTGCTGTTCCTCGGGCTGGGCATGGTCATCGGGGGGATCGTCTGAGCAGATGACGGACGGCATCTCACGACGCGAGCTCCTGAGGAAGGCCGGGCTGGGCGGAGCGGTGTTCATCGGCGGCTCGGTGCTGGGCCACACGGTGCAGCACCAGGCCGAGGCCGCCGAGGGTGAATACTCGAACCCGGGGCAGGTCGGCCACTCGACGATGCACGAGGCGGGTTCCACTCAGCTCTATGGCGACATCTACACCCCGCCCAAGGAGCTGGGGCCCGATGCTTTGGATGCGCACACATTCCCGCCCCCACCCGACGGCCTCCCCGCCGGTTCGTCCCGCGACTTCGACATCACCGTCGAGGAGCGTCTGGTCGAGGTGGGCACCGGCGCCTACATCGAGGCGTGGACCTACAACGGGACCGTCCCGGCTCCGATCATCAGGGCAACCGAGGGTGACACCCTGCATGTGCGGCTTCGGAACAACACCGGGAACCCCCACAACATCCACTTCCACGGCTCGCACCTCCCCGAGCACGACGGCTGGGAGCCGGTGGCCCCCGGGGGCGAGACCACCTATGAGATCCTGGCCGGCCCGGCCGGCGTACACCCCTATCACTGCCACACCGCCCCTCTCGCCGAGCACATCGCCCGTGGCCTCCATGGGATGATGATCGTGGACCCGCCCGGCGGTCGATCTTCGGCCACTGAGGTCGCTCTCGTCCTCTCCGGGTTCTCCAACGACGAGATCGGGCGCAACGGCATCGTCGCCTGGAACGGTGTGGCCGGCTTTTACCACCACCATCCGATCAAGGTCCCGGCCGGGGAACCGGTGCGGCTCTATCTGGTCAACATGCTCGAGCACGAGCCGATTGCCTCGTTCCACCTGCATGCGGAGACCTTCGACGTCTACCCCGGGGGGATGGGGGGCTCGCCCGCG
>JAICNB010000049.1 GCA_025928935.1 Acidimicrobiia bacterium | reverse complement strand
TCCCCCCCGCCTAACCGCACCCGGCACCGGGGCCGCGCGCGTCCAACTCCCCCCGGGGGTTGTCCCCCCCCCGCGAAGATGAGTGACGGATGATGGTGTGACGGTCCTGGAGGAGAGCCGACCCCGGCCGCCGTTGTGGCGGGACGTGCGGGTCCTGCGCGTCGTCATCCAGGTATTGGCCGGGGCGGCGGCGTTGGCGGTCCTCTACGTGTTGTGGTTCAACCTGACCAACAACCTGCGGGCTGCCGGCCTCCCCACCGGTTTCGACTTCCTCACCCAGCCTCTCGGCGTCGACATACCGGGCTCCGACATCAGCCCTTCCGCCCCGATCTGGAAGGGACTCCTCAACGCGGTGAAGAACACCCTGGCCCTGGTAGTCGTGGGCATACCGCTGCTGACCGTGATCGGTGTCCTGGTAGGGGTGGCCCGTCTCTCCACCAACTGGCTGGTGGCCAAGGCGGCAGGGCTATATGTGGAGATCCTGCGCAACATCCCCCCGCTGCTCATCATCTTCTTCGTGTTCAACGCGGTGGTGCTCCGATTCCCCGTCTTGCAGGAGTCACTCAACGTCGAGGATCTGGTCCTGGTCAACAACCGATACATCGCGATGGTGGGGTTCACCGCCCAACCCAACTTCGGCCCATTCCTGGCGATCCTGGCCGTGGCCCTCGTCGCCGCCTCCGGTGTCTGGTGGTGGCGAACCAGACGCTCGGAGCGTACCGGTGCGCATCATCACCGTTTTCTCTGGGCGTTCGGTGTGTTCGCTCTTCTCGCACTCGTCGGCTTCGTGGCACTCGGCGGGCCAGTCGGACTGTCCCGGCCCATCCTCGACGGCAGGGCTCTCGACGGGGGATTTTCGGGGCTGGCCGCCTACTGGGCGGTGCTGGCGGCCCTCGTCCTCTACACCGCCTCACATGTCGCCGAGATCGTCAGGGGCAGCATCCTCGCCGTGCCCCGCGGCCAGTCCGAGGCGGCCAACGCCATCGCCCTCTCCTCCTTCCAGCGTCTTCGTTACGTGATCCTGCCCCAGGCGATGCGGGTCGCCATCCCGCCCGTCATCAGCCAGTACCTCAACTTCACCAAGAACACCTCGCTGGCCATCGCCATCGGTTACGCCGAGATGACCCGGATCACCTTCCAGTTGATCGGCAATGGCCAGCCCGCACCCCAGATGATCTTCCTGCTCATGGCCGGGTATCTGATCTTCTCCCTGATCATCTCCCTCGTCGTCAACGTGGTGAACCGACGCATGCAGCTGGTGACCCGTTGACGGTGGAGACCCCCATCTTCGAGGAGACCCCGCCGCAGGTGGAGCCGGCCAGGGGGGCGGTCGACTGGGCGCGGAAGAACCTCTTCAACAACTGGTACAACAGCCTGCTCACCCTGGCCCTGGCCGCACTGGTGATCTGGGCGCTGGTGACCCTGCTGCGTGGGCTGCTCTCGGCCGACTACGAGATCATCCGGGCCAACCTGCGGCTATTCATGATCGGGGAGTTCCCTGGCGACCAGCTGTGGCGGCCGTGGGCGGCGGCCTACTGCTGGGCTCTCATCATCGGGGTGGTGGGCGGGTCCCTTGCCGCCGGGGCTCGCGATCGAGCTACCGAAGCGGGTTTGCCATACGTGCGCACGACGTTTCGCCAGATCGTGATTCGCTCTTGGCCGATCCTGGTGCTGATCGTGGTGATCCTCTCTTTCACCACGACCATCACCCCCACCCTCCTCACCATCGGGGCTCTCGCCGTGGGGCTCGGCTCCTATTACCTCAGCCAGGCCCTGCCCCGGGCGGTGAGGAGGGGAACCTGGCTCATCGCAATCGTGCTCATCGCGGCCTCGTACCTCGTGCTTGCCGGGTTCGGCGGCGTGGGATGGCAGGGCTGGGGTGGCCTCCACCTCAATCTCTTCCTCACCTTTGCCGGGATCCTCATCGCCTTCCCCTTCGGCCTTCTCCTCGCCATGGGGCGCCGCTCGTCGCTGCCGGTGATCCGAACGATCTCGGTGACCTACATCGAGTTCGTGAGGGGGGTGCCCTTGATCGCCGTCCTGATCGCCGGCGCCTTCGCCATCGGTTTCATCATCCCGAGGGATATCCGGCCCGGTTTCGTCACCCGGATGCTGATCGGCATCATCGCCTTTGAGGCGGCGTATATCGCCGAGGTGGTGCGGGGCGGGCTCCAGGCAGTTCCCCGAGGTCAGGTGGAGGCAGCGCAGGCTGTTGGCCTGGCTCCCTGGAAGACGATGCGGCTCATCGTGCTGCCCCAGGCGCTCCGTGCCACCATCCCGGCCATGGTCGGGCAGTTCATCAGCCTGTTCAAGGACACGACCCTGGTGGCGGTCCTCGGCATCACCGAGCTGCTGGAGGCGACTTTCGTCGTCAACTCACAGCCGGCCTATCTGGGCAAGGGTCTCTTCGTGATCACCCTGGGCTTCGCCGCACTGGTGTTCTGGGTCGGGTGCTACACCATGTCACGGGAATCACGGAGGTTGGAGCGCAAGCTGGGAGTGGGTGAGAGATGACTGTGACGACGGACTACAGCGACGCCACCAGGGCCACCGGCGAGGCGATCATCGAGCTGGAGGGTGTGGACAAGTTCTTCGGTGACTTCCAGGCGCTGAAGGACATCGACATGAGGGTCGGCCAGCAGGAGGTGGTCGTCGTGATCGGTCCGTCGGGCGGAGGCAAGTCCACCCTGATTCGGTGCATCAACCGTCTGGAGAAACACGACGGCGGCCGGGTAGTGGTCGACGGGACCGAGCTGTCCGACGATCTGCGCAACATCCAGGAGGTGCGCCGGGAGACCGGGATGGTGTTCCAGCAATTCAACCTCTTCCCCCATCTCACCGTGCTCGACAACGTGACGCTTGCCCCGCGCCAGGTGCGGAAGATGCCGAAGAAGGACGCCGAGGCACTGGCGATGCAGACGCTGACCAGGGTGAAGATCCCCGAGCAGGCACGCAAGTACCCCGGCCAGCTCTCCGGTGGCCAACAGCAGAGGGTCGCCATTGCCCGTGCACTGGCCATGCAGCCCAAGGTGATGCTCTTCGACGAGCCGACTTCGGCTCTCGACCCCGAGATGATCAAGGAGGTGCTCGACGTGATGGTCGAGCTGGCTCACGGCGGGATGACGATGATCGTCGTGACCCATGAGATGGGGTTCGCCCGGGCGGTGGCCAACCGGGTGGTGTTCATGGCTGACGGGGAGATCGTCGAAGTGGGCACCCCGGAGCACTTCTTCACCGATCCCCAGGAGGACCGCACCAAGCTGTTCCTCAGCCAGATCCTCTGAGCCGGGCACCGTCGCTTATGGCATTGCAGGTCTTAGCCTGACCCAGGCGTGTCCCGCTCTCTCATGCTCGTCCTCGTGTTGATAGGTGGCGCCCTGGCCGGGCTGGCCGCCTACACCATTTGGGGGCCGGAACCTTCGGATTCGACTTCTCCCTCCATCACTGCCCTCGCCGCCGAGGCGGCCGGCACCACGAGCACGGTCAGCACGACGACGACCAGCACCACATCGACCACCACCACGACGGTCCCCACCACGACGACCTCGACGCTGCCTCCCAAGGGGTTTCTGGTGATACAGGGGACCGGCGACGTGGCCGTGGACCCCAACTACATACCCGCCCTGGCCGCGTCGGGCTGGGACCACGCCTGGTCCGGGCTCGATGGGCTGTTCCTGGAGGACGACCTGACCATCATCAACCTCGAGTGCACACCCTCCGACATCGGTGCCCCGCTCGACAAGGACTTCACGTTTCGATGTCCGACCGAGGCCCTGCCCTCCCTGTCGGCCAACGGGATCGAGGTGGCCAACCTGGGTAACAACCATTCTGGCGACTACGGGAAAGAGGCCCTCGTCGACGGCCGGGACCAGCTCGTGGCGGCGGGCATCGCCCCGGTGGGTGCCGGCCGGAACCTGGCGGAGGCCGGCGCGCCGGCGCTGGTCGAGGCCGGAGGGTGGAAGGTAGCCGTGGTCGGATTCGGCGGGGTGGCACCCGATGACTCCTGGTACGCCACCACCGACACCCCCGGCATGCGTAGCGGCGACGACACGGCTTCGATGGTGGAGGCCGTCGAGTCGGCCGCAACTGTGGCCGATCTGGTCGTGGTCACGGTGCACTGGGGGATGGAGCTCGACACCACCCCACGTCCCGACGACATCGAGCGGGCCCATGCGCTGATCGATGCCGGGGCGGACGTCATATTCGGCCATCACTCGCACCGGATGCAACCCTTCGAGATGGTCGGCGATGCAGCTGTGTTCTGGTCGCTGGGCAACTTCGTGTGGCCCCACAACTCTGAGCCGAGTGCCACGACGGGGGTGGCCAGAGCGGTGGTTGCTCCCGACGGGACGATCGACGCATGCTTGATCCCCGCATACATCGAGACCCACGGCCATCCTGTGTTGACGGGTGAGGCCACTTGTGCCGCCCCGGCCTAGGAGGAGCACGAGGTGAACGAGAGAGCGGGTCAGGTGATCATGGTCGTCGCCGCAGGTTTCATCTTCGGTCTCGCCGTGTACCTGGTGACACGTGACGGTGACCCGGGTTCGGCACCGTCGACCGATGTCGTCGCGTCACCGACCAGCACCGTTCCCGCAGGCACGGGATCGTCCCCGGCAGTCACCACGACCTCGGCTGTCGTCGTCACCACCACATCGACGACGCCCCCGCAGCGGGACCCGGGGACCGTTCCGGCCTTCACCATCGGCCGGCCGTGGGGCGCCACGTCCGGTATGACCATGTTCCGGGGCAATCCCACCCGCAGCTTCTACGGCGCCGGTCCGGTGCCCGACACGCCAACCGTTGCGTGGAAGTATCCCGACGAGCAGATGTGCAGCCCTTCCTCGGAGGGAGGCGTCAGCAGGATCTGGTGTGGGATGGGATGGACCGGGCAGCCGGCTCTCTGGGAGAGGGCGGATGGCATCACCGAGCTCATCTTCGGGGCCTACGACTCGGCGGTTCATTTCGTCGACGCCGCCACCGGCCAGGACCTGCGGCCCGAGTTCCAGACCGGCGACATCATCAAGGGCTCGGTCTCGCTCGACCCCGACGGCTACCCGCTTCTCTATTTCGGCTCGAGGGACAACCAGCTTCGGATCCTCGCCCTCGACCGCGAGGAGCCGACCGTTCTCTGGTCGATGGATGCCAGCGAGGTCGACGGGATCTGGAACGACGACTGGGACTCCAACCCGGCAATCGTCGATGACATCATGTACGAAGGTGGGGAGAACGGATGGTTCTTCGCCATCCAGCTCAACCGGGCCTACGACGCCGAGGGGAAGGTGGTGGTCGACCCGGTCAAGCTGGTCCAGATGCCCGGTTACGACGAAGCGCTGCTGTCGAATTCCGGCCGCAACGTGTCCATAGAGAGCTCCGTGCTCGTCTTCGACCAGCGGGTCTACTTCTCGAACTCGGGTGGGCGGATCGTCGGGCTGGACGTGTCGGATGTGCGCAACAGCAATGCCCCGATCGTGTTCGACTACTACGCCGGGGGGGACATCGACGCCACCATGACCGTAGACGCCGACGGAATGCTCTACGTCTCGATCGAGCACGAGCCCTCGCAGATGGGAGCCGGCGAGCTGGAGCGAAACCTCGCAGTGGGCCAGTTGATCAAGCTGAACCCCAACTCGGCCGGAGACCCGCGTGTATGGGGGCTGGACCTGACCGCCGGCTCGTCCGATGCGGGCTCGTGGTCCACCCCGGCCGTCCGCAACGGTGTGGTCTATGTGAATACCCATCAGGGCTCCCTCATCGCGGTGGACGCCGCCGACGGCACTCTGCTCTGGGAGGACGCGGTTGGGTTCCACTCCTGGTCGTCACCCGCCATCGTGGATGACACACTGGTCACCGCCACGTGTCTCGGCGACGTCAGGGCCTATTCCCTGGCGGACCCTCGGGCGCCGAGCCGGTTGTGGTCGCTCAGCCTGGGGGAGTCCTGTCTCGAAGCGACACCGGTGGTGTGGAAGGGCTCCATCTACCTCGGCTCCCGAGACGGATTCATTCGCGCATTGCGGTAGAGGCCTAGTCCCGAACGATCCAGAAGAGACGGGCCGGCTCGGGGAGGAGATTCTGCCAGCCGCTGATGGTGAAGACCACGATCTGAATCTGGCCATGCATCGTCGCAGGGCGCGCGCTCAGGAGGAGATCGAGACTGCACTGGATCAAATGGACCAGGACCTCTATGGGGTGTGTGTCTCCTGTCGGGGCGTAATCGCCACCGAGCGGTTGAAGGCGGTGCCCCACGCCCTGACCTGTTCCGGATGCGCTCGGACCTGACCTGACGGAATCGTGTCGAGAGGGTCGGTGACGCAGAGCGGACGGCTCAACCCCTCGAAGGTCTACTGTCAACCCGGCTGCGTTTTAGAGTGGGCGACCATGGATTCCGACCGTCTCGATGCCGATCTGGAGCCAATCGGGTCACTGAGCGACCCGACCCGGCGGCGGCTGTATGTCTTTGTATCCCGCTCGTCCTCCCCGGTGAGCCGAGACGAGGCAGCCGACGCGGTGGGCATACCACGACAGACCGCGGCATATCACCTGGATCGGTTGGCAGCACAGGGTCTCGTCGAAATCGAGTTCTCGAGACGAACCGGTCGCACCGGGCCGGGAGCGGGGAGACCGGCCAAGCTGTATCGGAGATCGCAGCGAGACCACGAGGTCAGCCTGCCGCCGCGTCGCTACGGCCTCGCTGCCCGGGTCCTTCTCGCCGCTGTGTCCTCGGGCTCCGTGCAGCGGCGAGACCTCGTCCGGGCCGCGCGCAACGTCGGCGTCGAGATCGGTGCAGCCGGCCTCGAGCGGGCCCTCGACGACACCGGGTACGACCCCGTCGTCGAGGAAGGGGAGATTCGTTTCCGCAATTGCCCCTTCCATGCCCTCAAGGAAGACGACCAACGGACGGTCTGCAATCTCAATTTGGGTTTGGTGGAAGGGATCCTGCGTGGCGCCTCGGACGTGCGGACGGCCTTCTTGGAGCCTTCCGACGACTACTGCTGTGTGAGGATTCGCGATTGATCTACCCGCGTTTGGCCATCGTTCCCGAGTGGGTAAGGAAGCCGAGGCATCGCCCCTCCTCCCGGGCTCGATGCCAGCTTGAGCGGGGCCCAACTGCCGGGGGCGGTTGGGCCTCCCTCTCTAATCGGCGGCGAGCCGCGCCGCGATCGAGAGATCCTCGATCAGGGCGGCTCGCAGTCGATCCCGTTCCTCCGGTTCCCTCGCTCGCAACACTGCCGACGGATGGATGGTGGCGACCACTGTTCGCCCCTCCCAATCGATCGCCTCGCCTCGTTGTTTGGTGACACGGAACGACCGCCCCAGCAGCGCCTGCGCGGCGACGGCGCCGAGACAGACGATCACCTTGGGCACAACACTGGCCAGTTCCGCCTCGAGCCAGGGGAGACAGGCACGGACGTGTCTCGTCGCAGGAGTCTTGTGCAACCGGCGGTTGCCCTTGGGCTCCCAGCGGAAGTGCTTCACCACATTGGTCACATAGACGTCATCCGTTGTGATCCCGGCCCCGGCCAGGGCCTCATCCAGCACGGCCCCGGCGGGCCCGACGAAGGGCTCTCCTTCCCGGTCCTCGACGTCGCCGGGCTGCTCGCCGACCAGCATCAGTGGGGCTCGGGTCGATCCGGATCCGAACACGACCTGGGTCGCCTCGCGGTAGAGCTCACAGGCGGTGCACCCCTCGGCAGCCAGATGCAGCTCGTCGATGGAGGCGCCGGTGCCAAGGAGCCTTATTGCAGGGTTCGCGTCGTGGTCTTCTGGCATCTCAGGTCAGCTACCCGTCTCCGGTTGGCGGGAAACCCCGGCCGGGGCACCCCCGCGCACCCAGGCCATGAATCGGGTGGCCGACCAGGTGTTGACCACGGATTCCGGGCTCACCCCGGCCCGCTGCATCGTCGCCACGGAGTTGGCGATGTTGCCCATCTCGCCCACCCGATGCGCATCGGAGTCGGCCGCCAGGAGAGCCCCGGCCGATACCGCTAGAGCGGCGTGTGTCGCGGAGAGATCGAGCCGGTCGCGATGGCCATTGACCTCGAGGGCGGCGTCGTGGTCGATTGCTGCCGCGATGACGGCCTCGATGTCGAGCTCCACGGCGGGTCGGGCGCCGATGCGACGACCGGTGGGATGGGCGAGGACCCGCACCACCGGATGGCTCAAGGCCCGGACGATGCGCGCCGTCTGCTCGTCACGCGTCAGGTCGAAGAACGAGTGGAGCCCGGCGACGGCGAGGTCGAGCCGGCTCAGCGTCTCGTCGCCGATGTCGAGGTCCCCATCACGGGTGATATTGAGCTCCGCACCCTGCAGGACGACCAGGTCGGGGAATCTCGGCCGCACCTCTTCGATCGCCGCAGCCTGGTCCTCGAGCCCAGCCTCGGTCAGGCCGCCGAAACGGAGACCCGAGGTGTGATCCGTGATCAGGACATATTCGTAGCCGCGGTCGACCGCTTCGATGAGGATCTCGTCCAGGCTCATTCGGCCGTCAGGCGACAGGTCGCTGTGCAGGTGGAGGTCACCCCGGACGTGCCCGAGCCGGATGACTTCGGCTGCGACTTCGTCCGGTAGACCACGAGCAGGCGGGGGAATCCAGATCCTCCCGCTCGCCGCGTAGATGTCCGATTCGGACGTCGTGACGCCTCCAGCAGCATCCAGGATCGCCCGGGCGTGGCCAGGAGGGCCGGTGATCATCAGCAGCCTGGGGGCCGCCTGATCGGGAGAGACCAGGTGGGCCCTGACCTCCACGTCCTCGTGGGAGCGGAGGATGACCTCTCCCGTTTCGCCGAAGCCCAGGAACCGGGCGACGGCGGTGCTCTGGAGGAACTCCCGCCCGGCCGGCGGATCAGAGACGGCGGCGACCAGCTCCACCACTTCTACCCACTCCTCCATCGTCCTGACTTGCCCGGCGGGCTCCGCCACAACCCCAAGATGCCGATGCAGATGGCGCGCCAGGGTCTCGGCGAGCACCCAGGCCTGAAAGGCCGGAAGCACTCCTGGGGCAGGGGCGAGGGCCAGGGCCCTGTCCCATCGCTCTGCGGTTCCGGGACCGACCCCACGCAACGCCTCGACCGCGCCGCTTTCGATAGCTCCCCTGAGCTGCTCGGTCGTCTCCACCCCGAGCTCTCCCTTGAGGAGACGAAGGATGGAGGGTGTCATGCGGGGCAACCGCCTCATCGTGGAGACGTCAGTCGGATACAGCTGCTGCAGCCGATCGAGGAGGTCGAGTGAGCCGGTTTCCTCGAACTCGATGATCAGTCTCAGCACGCCGGCCCCAATGCCAGGTGTGCTCAGAATGGTCTCGGGTGGGTCCGAGAGATCGGGCGAGAGGTCGTCCAGAGACCACACCGCCCTGCGATATGCCTTGGCCCGAAAGGACCTTCGTCGCTCGTCTGCCCTCACCAGGTCGGCCAGGCGCCACAGGGCGGCGCCGAGCTCCCTACGTGCCTCAGCCACGTCGGGCCCTCGTTTCGCCTCGCTCCGATGGTGGTAAGCCCGATGAGCTCACAGCCAAGGAGGGCAATTCATGAGCAGGTTCATGCGCATCGCCGGGTTCGGCGCTGCCATCGCTGCCGCCGTGTACCTCCTCGACCCCGACCGCGGTCGTTCGCGCCGGGCCAAGCTCGCCGACCAGGTCGGCGCGGCAGCGAGGAAGACCGGGGAGAAGGTCGAGGCACAGGCGCGTCATCAGAAGGGCGTGATCCAGGGGATGGCTCACGACCTCACCGAGCCGTTTCGTCCCGAGCCTGAGTTCGACGACGCCACGCTCCTGCAAAAGGTGCGAAGCGAGGCCCTGGGCAGATGGCAGGGCGGCAATCACGATGTCGACATCTCCATTGCAGATGGGATAGTCACCCTGAAGGGAACCACGACTCCAGACCTTGCTGCCGACCTGACCGCCCTGGTCGAGTCGGTGCCCGGCGTGGTTTCGGTCGAAGACCAGCTGTCGGTTCCTCAGCGGAGCTAGCCGAGCTGCGGGAGCCTCCCGCTCCCGCATCTGATCACAGCCCTTCTATCTCGGGCCGAATCTCTTCTTGCCAGAACTCGATGAACCCTTGAGTCGGGTCCCCGATCTGGTGGAGATAGATGTGGTCTATCCCGAGCTTGGCCGCCTCCTCGATCGATTCGAGGATCGGTCCCGCATCGGGTCCGCACGGGATGGCGTTCTCCATGTCGGAGCGATCGACCATCTCCACGGCCTGTTCGAAGTGCTCGACTGTCCGCAGATCCTGGTTGAGCTGCCCGGTGAGTGCGGTGTTGGGCCAGATTCGGAGAGCGCGGTCGATTGCCGTGTCCCGGTCGCGATCCCAGCAAATTGACAACTGGCTCCAGATGGGCCCGTCTCCGCCCTTGTCGCGATATCTGTCGATCGTCTCCGCCGGCATCCCGGTGACCCACAGGCCATCGCCAACGCGTGCCGCCAGCTCGACAGCGGTGTCTCCGAATGCCGACACCACGATCGGCGGCAATGGATCGGGGAGATCGAAGATACGAGCATCTTCCACGGTGTAGTGCTTGCCTCGATGGGTGAAGCTGTCACCGGCCCATAACCCACGCACCACTTCGATCGCCTCTTCGAGCATCTCCAGACGCACGTCGGCGGGTGGCCAGCGATCGGCGAGTATGTGCTCGTTCAACGCCTCACCGGAGCCGACGCCCCAGGTGAATCGGCCTTCGAGGAGACAGGCGGCTGTGGCCGCGGCCTGGGCGTTGATGGCCGGATGCATTCTGATCGTGGGGCACGTCACGCCGACTCCGACTTCGATCTCCGAGGTTGCCTGGGACAATGCGCCCAGCACCGCCCACACGAACGGGCTGTGGCCCTGGTCCCCGATCCAGGGGTGGTAGTGATCGGAGATCGACACGAAGTCGAAGCCGGCTTCCTCTGCCGCGATGGCAATCTCGACCAACTTGTCCGGTGGGTGCTCTTCGCTGGAGAGTGTCAGCCCGTGCTCGACCATGGCCGGTTCACTTACCATTCTCGGTTCGAAGACAAACGTCTTCGCGTTTTCACGACATGGTCAGGCGGGTAAGTGCTCACCCCTCATGTCCATCACGAATAGCTCACAAATTGGTATGCACGCGTTGTCTCTCTCCCGAGGCTCGGGACCGAGTCGCCTGGGAATCGTCTCGACCTACCCACCTACCAGGTGCGGCATCGCCCGATACACCTCGGCCCTGGTCAAGCATCTGGGCGAGGTCGCACCTGATCTCGATGTCGACGTGGTTCGTATTGTCGATGACGCCCCGCCCGTGTCCGGTCTCGGCCAGGTAGGGATGGAGTTCGACCCCAACAGCCCGGTGAGCGTCAGGGCTGCGGCGCGGCATCTGAATCGATGTGACCTGGTCGTCATCCAACACGAATACGGGATCTTTGGGGGAGAGGACGGCGAATCGGTGCTCGATCTCACCGCCCAATTGGGGACGCCGGTGATCACTGTCGCCCACACCGTTGTGTCCAGCCCTTCCGATCGCCAGCGACGCATCCTCACCGAGCTCCACCACCGATCCAACCTGGTGGTCCTGTCCGAGGCGGCTCGTTCCGCCCTCGCCGCGTCCTACGGCATCCCCCGGAGCGAGGTCGTGGTCATACCCCATGGATCCCTCTGGACAGCTGCCCCGGCCCGGACCGGGCCACATCGGGAGTTGGTGACCTGGGGTCTGCTCGGCCCAGGGAAGGGCTTGGAGAAGTCCATCGAAGCAATGGCATTGCTTCGTGACATCGAACCAGGACTCCGTTATCGCATAGTCGGGCGGACCCATCCCGTGGTTGCTCGCCGATCCGGGTCTGCATACCGCAGGAGACTCGAGGAGCTGGTGAGATCTCTGGAGGTCGAGGACATGGTCGAGTTCATCGACCGCTATCTGGATGACGACGAGCTCTATCGAGTCGTCGCCTCATCCGATGTGGTGGTCACACCGTATGAGACACTCGAGCAGGTGACTTCCGGGGTCTTGGTGGACGCCGTGGCCGCCGGCCGACCGGTGGTCGCCACTCGATTCCCCCATGCAGCGGAGATGCTGGAGGGCGGGGCCGGTCTGGTCGTCGACCACGACCCAACTGCATTGGCGGCCGGCGTGCGCACCATGATCGAGGACGACGACACCTACAACCGCGCCGTCGAGACCACGGCGATCCGCTCATCTCAGATCTCCTGGGAGTCAGGCGCCCAGAGTTTCGCCGACCTGGCGCGCAGTCTCATTCCCGCAGACGTGTCTATTCACAACTGATACCTGGAATTGTCTTCGGATGGGGCGACAATGTCCCGAGGAGATGTACGAGCTGACGAGATCCGAGCTTCGGATCACACCCGATGCCACGCGACTGGTCTCTAGGCCGTTCGTTCCCGGCGCAGTCAACTTCGGCGGTGACGACAGGCGGCTCGGGCTGATCGTGGAGCGGGTGCTCGCCCTGGCTCCCGAGGCCCAGCATCGGCTGCTCGAGGAGGCCCGCGGCCGCGCCACGGGGCGGTTCCGCGACATCGAGTCTATTTGGCTGCGTCATTTCGACCTGGTGGTGGAGCGGGTGCCCGGGCTCAACGCGACCACGAAAGAGATGCGTCTTCTGATCGGCTCCTATCTCACCCTGGGCTATGCCTACGAGGCCGCCGCTCTCACCAACCCTTCGATGGTCCCGTTCGGGGAAAGACGTGGGGGAGTGCAGCCCTTCGTGATGAGTGCGAGGGCGATCGGTGAGGGGCACATCTCCTCGGTGGCTTTCCTGACCGGCTCGGCCGGGCCCACCGGCGAGGTCGAATTCGACCCTCGCTCGCCGTTCGCCGACAACGGGCAGAGGTTGGAGCCCACCTATCGACGACGGTCGTTCACTCACAAGCTTTCCGAGCTCGGCTTCGCCAACCAGGTGTCGAATCGGATCCTGACCCAATTGCCCGATGAGTTCACCGTAGAAGAGCTCCGTCACGGGCTGGCATCGGTGATGGATGCCGACCTGGATGAGATCCTCGTCTCCGACACGATCAGGATGATCCACTGGCTCTCTGACTCGAGCTACGAGGTGGTCTTCGACGAGAGCACCCCGGTCTCGGAGCGATTGATCTCCCCTGCCGCGCCATCCGAGAGTGGCGGGATGGAGGACGCCAGGTTTGTCCGGTTCGTCGACGATGACGGCGATTTCACCTATTACGCGACCTACACCGCCTACGACGGCGTGCGCATCCTGCCTCAACTGATCGAGACCAAGGACTTCCGACACTTTCGCATGAGCACCATGAGTGGGCCAACCGCCTATCACAAGGGTCTCGCCCTCTTCCCGCGGAAGGTGGACGGCGAATTCGTCGCAGTGTCACGTCACGACCAGGAGACCACGTTCGTCATGCGAAGTGACAACCTGCGTCACTGGGGGAACGCCGAAGCCGTTCTGGTCCCCGAGCAGGGTTGGGAGGCGATCCAGACCGGCAACTGCGGTTCGCCCCTGGAGACCGACGCGGGCTGGCTCCTCATCACACACGGTGTGGGCCCTATGCGGCGCTACGTCCTGGGGGCGGTCCTCCTCGACCTGGACGAGCCCACGAAGCTGGTGGGGAGGCTCACGACGCCCCTCCTGGAGCCGGCGGAGGACGAGTTGACCGGTTACGTGCCCGATGTCGTCTACTCCTGCGGTGGCATGATCCTCGACGACCGGCTGATCCTGCCCTATGGCTATGCGGACTACGGCATCCGGGTGGCAACCGTGCCCGTGGCCCAACTGCTGGACGCGATGGTCTGACTGAGCAGGCCCGAGTAGATCGCCGAGTAGAAACGGGCCATCACCCTATCGCTGAAACGGGTTTCGGCCGCATTCCGGCACGCAGCCCGGGAGAGGTTGTCGATCTGCTCGACAGCCAGCACGGCTTCCTCGGTGTTGTCGACCAGCCGGCCGGTGACCCCGTCGTCGATGATCTCGGGCAGCGCCCCCATTCGCCACGCGATGACCGGCGTCCCGGTGGCCAGGCTCTCGGCGACGACGAGACCGAAGGGCTCTGGCCAACGGAGTGGCATCAGCAGCGCCAAGGCTCCCCCGAGGAGTGTCCACAGCTCCTTCCGATCTAGCTCGCCCACGTACTCGACACCCGATGGGGCACTCCCCAGGATCTCGTCGAAGAACTCTCGATGTTGCTCCTCCACCGGGCCCGCGATGCGCAGAGAGAGGCCGGAGGCGAGGGCGACGGCGACGGCGAGGTCGGGGCCCTTCTCAGGGGCCAGTCGCCCCGCGTAGGCCAGGTATCCGCCCTGACCGTCACCGAGTGGTATCTCGTCGACCCGGATGCCGTTGGCGATGGTCGCGACGTAGTTCAGCTCGGGCAGAAGGGATCGCTCGACGTGACTTATCGAGACGAACGGCATTTCGGCGTAGCGAAGGAGCAGATCGTGGTGAGCCGGGTCCCATGCGGACCCATGCAAGGTCGTCAGCATCGGCACCGGCACGATTCGGCTGAACACGAGCGCATGAACGTGCAGATGGGAGTGAACGACGTCGAATCCGCCCTGCACCACCGCTTCCATCGCGATAGCCAGATGCTTTTCTTCCTCCAGACGGGGATGACCATGGCCATTCATCAATGGCATGTCGACCGTTTCCACGAGATTGGCCGTGGTGTTCGATCCTTTCGGTGCGAACAAGGTCACGTCGTGGCCCAGGAGCACCAGCTGCTCGGTGAGGTCGTGGGTCACCCGCTCCCATGGCCCATAGGACGGGGGTGGGTAGGGATGGGTGATCGGGGCGATCATCGCGATGCGTGGCTTCATCTCACACCGCTCCCCGGATGACTGCGTAGGGCGACAAGCGCCCCGAGGGTAGCGAGGGTCGACTCGGGCCCACGGTTCTGGTTTGCACCGTTCGGCTCCAGCCCCGGGCCGGTCGGCCTGCGGGTCAGGTGGTCGGAGCGAAGGGATGGCAGCGACCGGTTCATCGTCATCGCCGCTCATTTCTCGAACCGTCGGCAAGAAGCCTATTCACAGTGGACTCCGCCCGACCCATCCAAAGCCCTCGACGCGACCGCACCCAGGTCTCTTCGAGGGCGCCACTGTGGAATGCCTCGGGGACGATCGGATGCAGATAGGAGGAACGGCAGACGGCGCGCGTGTTGCCCAACCGCTCCGCAGTGGTGTCGATGGCACGCAGGAGTCGGGCCTCCTCGTCGAGGTCGTCGGGCCCGGTCACCAGGTCCTCGGCCACCGCCGTGCTCGCTCCCCAGGTCCGGAAATCCTTGGCCGTGAAGGGCCCGGACATGACACTCGCCAGGTAGTCGTTGACATCCGTCGAGGTGATGGCGTTGACACCCTCGTCGGACTCGTAACTGAACAGGGTCTGACCCGCCAGCTCCTGGCAACGGGCGATCAAGCCGGAGAGCCGCCGATCTCGGAACACGACCTCGTGGTCGGCTCCTCCCTTGCCGGCGAACTCGAGATGGACGTGCAGGCCATCGACAAGGACGTGGTCACAGGTGAGGGTAGTGAGGCCGTAGGCGTCGTTCTCTTCGGCGTACTTGCGATTGCCCACCCGAATCAGGGTGCGATCCATGACCGCGATTGCCAACGCCGTGACCTTCGACCTGGCCAGGCCCTGTTTCCTGAGCTCGGCGTCGATCCACTTCCTCAACCTGGGGAGACGTCGCCCGAAGTCACCCATCCGGTCGAACTTGGCCTCGTCCCGGATCTCCTCCCAGGTCGGGTGGTAGACGTATTGCTTGCGACCGGCCTGGTCATAGCCGGTCGCAAGGATATGCCCGGAACGATCCGGTGAGATCCAGACCTGCTCCCAGGCCGGAGGGATCACCAACGAGCCGATCCACTTCCTCGTGGATCCATTGATCGGGTTGCCTTTGGTGTCGACATAGGAGAATCCTCTGCCACGACGCACCCGACGAAACCCGGGGCTCTCGTCGGTGACATAGTTGAGCCCGGCCTCTTCGGCCATCGTCATGGAGTCGACGCTGGTCATTTGGTTCAGACGATCTCTCCCGGTCCCTGACGGGACCGGGAACAGACCTAGAAGATGTATATCAAGAGGGCGATGATGAGCAATACCCCAACGATCGTCCAGATGATGCCGCTTCGTCCCACGGTTACCTCCTTGAGGATCCGGATCTAATTACCCGCGCCACGTTGCGGCCAAACCCTCGGTGGGATTAGTGAGGGCCCGCCCGCGGGTAACTGACGTTGCCATGAGCGAGCCCGCGGCTTCCTCCAGCACCTCGACCGTCCCCAGCGATCAGTCCAGATCCGGGAAGAGCGTGGAGATGGCCATACACGCCGTCGCCTTCTCGCTGGTCGGGCTCGTCGTCCTCTTGGGCACGATCGGGCTACTCGGAGTGCGCACCGGGGTGGTGTCGGTCACCGAGGGCGGGTACACGATGGATGTGCTGCGCGCCGTCGTGACCAGACCCGGCCTGGCCACGCCTTTCTTCGTGGAGGTCAGGACCGAGGACGGGTCCAGTCTCCCGGAGACAGTCACGCTCCAGCTCGACGCGGACTATCTGGGAATCTTCGATCTCAACGGTCTGCAGCCCACGCCCTCCACCACGTTCAACAGAGACAGCTCGACCTGGTGGACCTTCGAAGTCCCGCCCGGCCAAACGAGTCTTCGAGTCGACATGGATGCCCGGTTGGAGCCGGCCGTGCAGTGGGCCAGGCGAGGCTCGGTGACGCTCCACTCCGACGGAGAGAGTGTGGCCACCGCAGAGTTCACGACTTGGGTCATGCCGTGAGGAGCTGCCGATGGAGATAGTCCTGCGCGCAACGGTGGTCTTTTGGTTCCTTTGGCTCGTGGTCCGGGGCACCGGCAAGAGATCTCTCTCCGAGTTGACGCCCCTCGATCTGCTGCTCGTCGTGGTCGTCGGCGACCTGGTCCAGCAGGGTGTCACCCAGGAGGACATGTCCATCACCGGCGCAGTGCTCGCCGTTTCCGTGTTCGTAGCATGGACGTTGCTCGCCGATGCCCTGGAGAGGAGATCACGCCGGGCCAAACGGCTCCTCTCCGGCGAGCCCGTGATCGTTCTCCATGAAGGCAAACCGCTCGAAGAGCGGCTGGAACGGGAGAGGATCACCGTCGAGGAACTGAAGGAGGCGGCTCGCCTCGAAGGCCATCGCGACCTGGGGGAGATCGAGTACGCGGTCCTCGAGACCGACGGCAAGTTCAGCTTCATCCCCGGCGGGGACGGGTCGAAGGGATAGGAATCGGCGTTCGGTTGAGAGGTTTCGGGCGCGGGTAAGTGTGCCGCCACCATGACGGACCAGACGGTTGTCTCCGCCCGCGATCTAACCAAGCATTTCGACGAATCAGCCGGCGTCTTCGACGTCGACCTCGACTTGTCCGCGGGTGAGATAGTCGCTCTCATCGGCCCGAGCGGTTCCGGGAAGACGACCACCGTCCGGCTACTGACCGGTCTGCTCGCTCCCGATTCCGGGTCGGTGACTGTCCTCGGGCAGGATCCCCAGGCTTTCACTCCGGCGAACAGGCGGCGGATCGGGTATATGGCCCAGGAGTCGGTGTTCTTCCCGGATCTGACCCTCCGTGAGAATCTGAACTTCGCTGCGTCCCTCTTCGGTGTGCCCCTCCGCCGACGCGAGCGAGTCGACGAGATCGTCGAGATGCTGGGCCTCGAGGAACCAATCGAACGTCTCTTGCGTGACGTTTCCGGGGGCGAGAAGAGGAGGCTGGCTCTCGCTGCGGCGCTGATCCACTACCCCGACCTCCTCTTTCTCGATGAGCCGACCGCAGGCATCGATCCCATCCTCCGGAGGCGGTTCTGGGAGCACTTCGAGGAACTGGCCGACCGAGGTGCGGCCATGCTCGTCACCACCCAGTACGTGGGCGAGGCTGCCTATTGCGACTATGTCGGGGTGTTGTCGAGTGGACGGATCCTCGCATTCGAGACACCGGACGGTCTGAGGCGTCGTGCCTTTGGAGGCGAACTGCTCGACGTTGTGCTGACCACGCCCCCCGCGCCTGGCGATCTCGATCGGCTGGCCCGGACCCCCGAGGTGGAGGCGATCAGATGGCTCGACGATCACAGTGTTCGCCTCGTCGTGGACGACGCCGGAGCGATGGCTCCGACCGTCGTGGAATGGGCCGGACAGGCCGGGCTTGAGATCGACCGATCTGAGCCGTTCCTTCCTCCGTTCGACGACGTGTTCGTCGAGATCGTGTCCGCCGCCACCGCCCCGCCAGAGGAGGCTCCCGACGAGCCGCTTGCTGCGGTCAGCTCGTGACTTCGCTCACCCGCAGCTTCGCCTTCGTGCGCAAAGAGTTCATGGCCGTATGGCGCCAGCCCCGGCTGATGGCGACTCTGATCCTCGGCCCCTTCTTGATCCTCCTCTTGTTCGGTCTCGGTTATCGGGACACGCCCGAGCCGTTCCGAACCCTGGTGGTCGCCGACGAGACGGCCGCGGAGATCGGCGCCGATCCGGCACGGCTCGGTGAGGCGTTGGGGAGCGGCATCGAGCTCGTCGGTGTGACCGGGGACCTGGACGGGGCGACGGCCAGCCTCATGGCCGGTGATGTGGACCTGGTGTTGGTGGCGCCCGAGGACGGGCTGGAGCCCCTGAGCAGGGGGGAGCAGGCGGTTTTCTCCATCATCCACAGGGAGATCGACCCGGTCCTCACCGGCAGCATCCAGCTCATCGGACGCCTCTCGGTGAATCAGATCAACCAGGAAGTGCTGACGGCTGTGGTGGAAAGGGCCCAAGGGGAGATCCAGCAGTCGGGCGGGCCATTGGCAGAGGCCCTCCAGGACGTGCCGGATGTGGACCCTGCGCTCCTGGTGAGCCCGTTCACTGTCGAGACCAGTTCCGTTGTCGAGCCACCGAAGTCACAGGCGGCCTATTACGCACCGGGTGTGGTGATCCTCCTGGTCCAGCATCTGGCACTCACGTTCGCCGCCCTGTCATTGGTTCGGGAGCGACGTTTGGGAATCACCGAGATGTACCGGGTGTCCCCGTTGACTGTTGGGGAGGCGATGACGGGCAAGTACCTGTCCTTTCTGGTGCTCGGCCTTTCGCTGGCCGGAGCGCTCACCGTGACCATGCTCTTGCTGGGGGTGGAGATCCAGGGCCCGCTCTGGTCCTTCGGTCTGACCATCGCCCTGGTCATAGTCGCCTCACTGGGGCTCGGCTTCGCCTTGTCGGGTTTGGCCCGTTCCGACAGCCAGGCGGTGCAGTTCTCGATGGTGGTGCTGCTCGTCTCGATCTTCTTCACCGGCTTCGTGCTACCCCTCGATCAGCTCACGGTGCCCATCCGCTGGGTCTCCCTGCTCGTCCCCGGCACGTACGGGATCGCAGCTGCCCAGGACGTGGTATTTCGCGGAGAGACCGCCAGCCCGCTCGTTTTGGGCGGGCTGGCGGTCTATGCGCTGGTTATGGCGGTTCTCGCTTGGCTGGCCCTGCGCCGGGACGTGTCGCCGGCTCGGGCCTGACGTCTGGAGAGGTGTCAGGCCATCACTTGCTCGAGATGGGAACGCAGCGACTCCCAGGCGGTGCGGACATCTTCCTCGACATCGAGTTCGTCCAGACGCTGCTCGAAGTTCTCCAGACCGGATTCGACCTCCTCGCGGGAAATGGTGCCGTCCTCACGCATCGTGGCGATGCTGGCGGCCAGCTCCGTGCTCAGGGTGTTCCAGGCGGATGTCAGTTCCTCGGCGGCCTCGGACTCCGAGATCGCATCGGAAAGCTGGTCTAGCTCGGCCTGGACCTCGGCCATCGTCTCGCTCGCAGTCGATTGATCGGCGGTGCCCCCGGTGGCGGGGGCCGTGGTCCCCGACGTCCCGGACGTGGGCATCGTCTCCGTCCCGTCGGCCAGGCTGTCGCCGCCCGTGTCTGAGCAAGCCGCGAGGACCAGGACCGACCCCGCGATTAGTAGCCAGAGTCTCTTTCTCATGATTTTTCCTACCTTGATCGGGTTGGAGGGAGAGATCCTTCTTCATCCCTCGGGGTATGGCTTACCCGTACCTCTCGCCCACCGAAACCCCCGGGCCGAGCCCCACCCAACGCGCCGAAGCCACCCCGCGAAGGGTGGCTTCGGCTCTGATTGTGTTGTCAGCTAATCGGTGGGATCAGTAATCCGACTCGACGAAGTCCTCGTCGAGACGCCTTCGGATCTCCTCGGCGGTCTCGCCCGTCCGCTCCTTGATCCGGCCGACCATTTCCTCGTAGTTGCCCTCGGCGACATCGAGGTCGTCATCGGTCAAGTCACCCCATACCTGGCGAGCCTTGCCCTTGAGCTGTTCCCAACGGCCTTCCCACTTGGTCTGTGTGGGATCCTGCATGACGCTCTCCTTTCCTGGCGTTCTAGAAGACACCTGGTGCCTTCTCTCATGCTGTGGGTCACTTACCACCTCGAGCCGAGGCAGAAACCCGTCTGTTTCCCCCGATGGAATGACGGGGAAGTGGGCCGCATGTCAGGTCCTGTCCCAACTGTCGCCGTCGTCGAATCCTGTACGGGTGGTCTCGTGATGGGCCATATCGCCGCCACTCCCGGATCCGGGGACTGGTTCAAAGGAGGCGTGGTGGCCTATGACAAGCAGGTCAAGTTCGACTTGCTCGGGCTCGAGCCAGGTCCCGTCGTGACCGCGCCTGCGGCGGCCCGGATGGCGGCCAAGATACGCAGGTTGATTGGCGCCGATCTGGGCTTGGCCACCACCGGCGAGATGGGGCCGGAAGCGGAGGAGGATGTCCCGGTGGGGACGCTGTTCGTGGGTGTTGCCGATGGGCAGACTTCGAGGGCCCATCACATCCTGCTGTCGGGCAGCCCTGACCAGATTCGGGCGTCGGCGACAGAGATCGCCCTTCTCCATCTGCGGCGGCGCGCCGGCCTGGATGTCAGGCTCAAAGCCGTCTGAGGCGGCCTCAGGTGTCCGGTGAGTCGATCGTTGGGCGTATCGAAAAGTTGTCGCGAACTCCCGTCAGCTCGAGCAGACGGAGCACGGGGCCTTCGCCCAGCAGCAATCGCAACGTGCCGCCCTGCTTCTCGATGCGAGCGTTCTGGGCGATGAGGACCCTGAGACCGGCCGAGTCCATGAACTCGGTCTTGCGAAGATCGACGAAGACTTCCTGACGCTTGAACTTGCTCAGAGCCTTTTCCAGCCTGGGCGCCGAAGCCAGATCGACCTCACCCTTGATGACGACGATGTCATGGGAGCCGATGCGGGTCGTCTCCAGGTGGAACGGAGGTGTCAGCTCCAATTTCGGCCTTTCTCCACCTCGGGGACCAGGTTTGGCGCAAGGAGCACCGTGGTAATACACCCGGCTGTGACTAGCCCCCCTAGATCCCGATCGCGACAGCCCATCGCGTCGGATGATATAACGCGCTCAACGCCAACAGCCACGTCAGGCTGCAGGATCTGGTTGTACGCCGGCGACGGTGAGGACGCCCCGGTGTTGGTCGATTCCGGCATCGAGGAGCCTGGTGAGAACGATATGTTGTGGGTGGATCTCGATCTCGAACATGTGGGCGAGGTCGGCCCCCTCTGGGAGAAGCTGGGGCTGGAGGGGGTCGTCTCGCCGGCGGACCACCAGGAGCAGCGCCCCAAGCTTGTGCACCACAACGGCATCCTCGAGCTGTGGGTGAGCGCTCTCGGCAATGGGCCCGGGCTCGATCCCATGATGTTGCGTTGTGTGGTGGGGCGGAATTTCGTGGTGACCCTTCACGAGGGTGAGCTGGATCTGGTGGACGAGTTCAACAAGCCCTTCCACGGGGATACCCGTCTCGGGGACCTGAGTGGGCCTGCGTTCCTGTCCCTCGTCCTCGATTGGCAGATCTCGGGATACATGGGAGTCATCGATGAGTTGCAGGGCGAGATCGATCAGCTCGATGAGAAGCTGTTGACCACGCCCCCTGACGAGGCCGACCTGCTTCGGAAGCTCCAAGAGCTTCGCACTCGGGTGCGGGGTCTCCGCAACGCACTCAGCCCTCATCGGGAGGTTCTGGGCCTGCTCAGTCATCCACGATCCGAAGCGGTGGTGGGGGCTCAAGCCGCAGACGACTACAAGCGTCGGGAGGATCGCCTACAGCAGGCCATCGACTCTGTCGACACGGCGCGGGAGATGATCGTGGGGAGCTTCGACATCTACATGACGCGGACCGCTCAGGCCACGAACGACATCATGAAGCGGCTCACGCTCGTCTCAGTCCTCCTGTTGCCTGCAGGCGTGATCGCCGGCGTGATGGGGATGAACTTCAAAGTTCCGATCTTCGATTGGTCGTGGATGTTCTGGGTGGTCATCGGCGCCATGGTCGGGTTGGCCTCACTCACGCTTCTCCTCGCCAAGCGTCGAGACTGGCTCTGACCGACCTCAGGCTGCCGCGAGACAGTCGAACATGATCCGAACCCTGGTGCCCGACGGGGCGGTGCGGATCTGAAGCAGATCTGAGACCTGGTTGGCCAGCCAGATCCCACGTCCCCGCTCCTGGTCAGCGGGCGGTCGTCGACGGCCGACGAGGTCGTCACGGATGTAGCCACGGTCCCTCACCTCACAGATCATGTGACCGTCGTCGGGCCAGACACCGAGGGTGCCACCACCGGCGTAGAGGACGCTGTTGGTGGCGATCTCGTTGACGGCGAGCAGAAGATCGGGGATCCGCTCGGTCTGGACACCGAGGTCCCGTGCCTGTTCGGCAAGGTCCCGGCGCATCTCGGCCAGGCCAATGGCGGTGAAGGGGGTGAACCAGTCTTCAGGGATCGGAGGAACGGGGAGATCCCCGGCGAGCACAGCCCCGTCCGGCCGGAAGTGTGTGTTCTCCCGGGTCATGCCGTCCTCGAGGATGAACGAGTGGCTCCGTTCCATCTCCTCGATCACATCCGGTGCGAGCTGCCCGGTGTCGTAGGGACAGGCAGTCATCAGTCGGTACCTGGTCCCGACAAATGCCCTGTCGAGGAGGCGCTCATGGATTTGGGCCTCCGCCAGCTCAGCGGGTCGCCGACCCGGGTAGACCGGCTCGCCTACGCCCCAAACCGAGTCTCCGGGAGCACTCGTGCCTTCCAGGAAGTCGTGCCAGAGCGAGATGAGCCGGCCCGGGTTGGGGGCCACCTCCTCCATTGCAGCCACCTCGACCCTGGCCCCGAAGACCTTGCGGAACACTGCGGTCTTTCCCGACTCGACGACGATCATCGCGACGTCGCCACGCGCCAGCCCGGGCTCGAGAAACCGGGAGACCTGCCCCACCAGGTCCTCGATCGAGTCGTATGGCATCGCCTCGTGCCGAAATCGTGCCTCTGGTGAGTCTTGGGTGGTCACAGCACATCGCGGACAATCACCCTCACAGCATTCGCGTGTGGTCGCCGCGGCGCGGAGACTAGCGCAGGGCCCTGAGCGGGCGTCCGGCGGCAGAGGGCAGGTCAGCCCGTGGATTCGTGCGCATCCCTGCGGACGCGTAACGCCACCATCGCGATGTCATCTCGCTGGCCGCCGGAGGGAAGGTCTGCCCACAGCACGGCCAGCATTTGGTCGACGAGGGTGGCTGGATCCTCGGCATCGCAACGGGTCAGGGCCAGCTCGACACTCTCGGGTGGGGTGAGCCCGGGGAACGCGAATCCGTCGGTGTAGAGGATGAGCATGTCGCCCGGTCCCAGCCATCGCTCTTCCTCTACCGGGCTGATGTCGGGCAGCACGCCGGCAGGGGGACAGGGTGTGCCAAGCCGGCCCGTGCCGCCATCGGCCGTGATGACGATCGGCGGCGGGTGGCCGGCGAGCGTGACGCCCACCCGGAATCTATCGCCATGGTCTTCGATCAACGCAAATGCCAACGTGCACATCTGCTGTTCTTCGAGCAGCGACTCGTTGATCCTCGTCATCACCGTGCTTGGCTTTGGATCGAGCGCCACGGTGGACCGGAGGGTGTAGCGGGCGAGACCGACGGCTGCGGCCGCCTCCACCCCCTTGCCGGCGATGTCACCCACCAGCACGGCTGTGCGCCCATCCGGAGTGGGGAACACGTCATAGAAGTCGCCTCCGACATGCCCGACCAGAGAAACGGGCCGGTACCGCGCGGCGATGTCGACACCGGGGACCGAGGGCAGGGTCTTCGGGGTGAGAACCGCCTGCAGGCTCTCTGCAATCTCCCGTTGCTGTTGGTAGAGCGCCGTGTTCTCGAGGGTGGCAGCGGCGCGGTCCGCCACGGCTCCCAGGACGTCGAGGTCAGCCTCGTCCAACACCGGATCGGGGTTGCCACGAGCCAGGGCCAGGGTCCCCATGACATGATGCCCGATCGATATCGGGACGCACGCCACGGAGTTCAGCCCGAGGCGTCGGAAGACCTCGATAGTCTCTGCAGGCAGACGGTGCTGCGCCCGCTCGAGCACCTCGTCGGTGACGACCAAGATCTCCGGTATCCGCGTCC
>JAICNB010000096.1 GCA_025928935.1 Acidimicrobiia bacterium | reverse complement strand
GGAGCCCCTTCCCCGAAGACCTCGTAGTGGATGCCGACCCCATCCCGGTCGATCGTTCCCTCCGACGACGGGTACGCGGCCCTCACCACGTCACACGTTCCACGAACTCACGCAACAGGAGATTGACCTTGACCGGGTCCCGGACGTGAGGGAAATGACCCGAACCGGTCAGGCTGGCCAGCGTGCCACCGGTGAGCCGGCCTGCCTCTTCACCGGCCGTATTGGGAGCGATCCGGTCACGGGTGCCATGGATGACGAGGACCGGACAGGTCAGCCCCGCGAGCACGTCTGCGTCTCCCGGCTCCGACTCGGAAGACCGAGACTCGGCCTCGAGGACCTCGGGGCCGGTCTCCGCAGCCCATTCCACTGCATCCTCGCGTGGCTTGGTCGAGTGGGGCTCGGGGAAACACTGGGCGAAGAAGAACTCGGCGAAGTCCGGGTAATCGGTGTGCCAGTAGGCGACGTTGTACTTCTCCCAGCCCTCGGGATCGTCGACCGCCGGCTCGAACAACCTCTCGAAGACCGCCTGGCGCTCCGGTAGGACGATGCCCAGGTTCAACGTCGGGCCGATCATGACCAGGCCCAGGGTCCGCTCGGGGAACATCCATGCAAACCGCGCTCCGTATTTGGCCCCCAGCGAGAGGCCCATAAGCACGGCCCGATCGACGTCACAGGCGTCGAGGACGGCTGCCGCGTCTTTGGCGTACTCCTCAGCCCAATAGCGCTCGGGGTCGGTGGTGCGATCCGATCGGCCGTTGCCCGGGCCGTCGTAGGTGATCACCCGGTAGCGGCGGGCGAGGTAAGGCACCTGCATCTTCCAGAAACGGGAGTGGATGATGGTCCACGTGGGGAGGAGGAGGATGGTGGTGTCCCCATTGCCAAAGACTTCGTATCCGAGGCGGATTCCGGCCCTCTCGACATGCCCGGAAGCGATCGGCTCCGCTGCCCTCATCTGGGCTCCTCCAGGGTGCGAATCATCTCACCGAACTTGCGGAGAGCCGATCTGGCCGGGATCTCACTCTCTGTGAAGCCGAGCAGGATCATGGCCTCCACACCGAGAAAGGGGGCACCGACCAGCAGGCCTACCTCGTCAGAGGTGAACGGGCCCAGCCCACCGAGACGATTCTCCGCCTTCCTCGCCACCTCGGAAAGGACGGAGAACCATTTTCCCAGCATGTCCTTGGTCGCAACGGCGATCTCCGGGTTGGACCAGCCGGCGGCCATCAACTCCTGGAGGACACGGACGTACCCGGACTCGAGGTCGTCCTCGAGATAGTCGCAGGCCTGCTCCCATTGCTTCCAGAGAGGGAGATCGCTCGAGTACATCGACTGCTGACGATCGAGGAGCTTGCGGTTCTCCTCTTCGAGCACCTCGAGGACGAGACCTTGCTTGGAGCCGAAGTGGTAGTGGATCTGGCTCAGCGGAACCCCGGCCGAGTCGGCGATCTTCCTCGTAGACAACCCGGCATAACCCGTCTCTAGCAGCGCCTGTTTGGCCGCCTCGAGGATGACGGCTCTGGTCCTGGGCTCCTCGGTCACGTCTCGATCCTCTTCGGTCGATCGACCGAATCATGCACTATCGGACTTGTGCTGTCAAGGGTCGCTCGATTCCTCCTGTCGCTCCCCCCATGACCCCGACTTGCCCGCAAGTACGCTCGGCGGAGGCCCGCTACCAACGGAGTACCACATGGCAAACGGGAGAGTCTTACTCGATGAGCTCAGAGAGCCGGCACGGGCGCTCAGACACCACATCCCCCACGTGTACGAGGCGTATGCAGCGATGTCCAAAGCCGCGATCACCGACGGTGTGCTCGATTCCAAGACGAAGGAGTTGATCGCTCTGGCGATATCGGTGAGCAAGCAGTGTGACGGCTGCATGGCGTCGCACGCCCGCGGTGCCGCCCGCCGCGGGGCCACCGAGGAGGAAGTGGCCGAAGCCCTGGGAGTGGCGGTGATGATGACCGGCGGCCCGGGCACGGTCCATGCCCCTCGAGCGTTCGATGCGTTCCTGGAGTTCAGCGGCAAACGGGATACGCCGACCTGACCGGTTGACGTCAGCGAGCCGTGATCAGGTCGCCGGCTCCTCGAGATCGTCGTACCGATCGAGACCAAGAGGGACCATCAGCAGCAACGCGATCAATAGATAGCCGAAGACGGCCACCAACGGGAAGAAATACCCGATCAGGATCACGGCCACGTAGCCCGCCATACTCGGGGTGAGACGTCGCGTGAGCACCTGGACCTCTTCGTCCCGGGCGTCGGGACGCACCAGCTGGTGATCGACGGCGTAGCGCCACATGGTGGAGACGACCACCGCAACCAGAAGCAGGTTTATCCCGAGGATCATGGCGGCGACACGCTCCCCCTCGTAGTCGTCGATGTGCTCGGCGACCAAGCTGGTCGGGAAGGGGAGGAAGGAGACGAGGAGGAGCAAGAGGAGATTCAGCCGAACGAGCGTGGTATCCACACCATGCAGATACTCGGTGATGGCGGTGTGCATCAGCCATGCCACCCCGATCGTGGCGAAGGTGACCAGATAGGCGAGGTAGGAGGGCCACTGGGCGAGGAAAGCACCGAGCAGCTCTTCGCCGGTCACGGCGGGGACAGAGAGCTCCAGGACGAGGATGGTGATCGCGATGGCGAACACGCCATCACTGAAGGCTTCGAGTCGTCCGGTCGTCAGCCTGGTGCTCGCCACGTTCGGGTCGTGACGATATCTGACGGAATGACGAGCCCGGGGTCAAGGATCCTTGATCGAGTGCGGCGGCTGTACTCGATCCAATCCTCGGATAGAACCTGCTCGCCCTCCCTCCAAGCCTCCGCTCACTCATCGGAAGCTGCAATGCCGCCCCGCCTTGACTGGTCAGGCTGTCGACATCCGGCCTTAAGCCCACCCAAACGTCATATGTCATGATCGGACATGGGCTCACGGTGGGCACATTGGCCGCGACGTGTCTTCGTTTGCATGCTGTTGGCTTTCGCCCTCCTCTTCGTTTCCTGTGGCAAAGACGAGCAGGCATCCCAACCCACTCCCCTGCAGCAGGTGCTGGGCGAGATCGAACCGGACGGCACGTGGTCAAAGGACACGGCCCTCCGCGCCTTCGCCGCCGTCTTCGGCCCACTGCCCGGTGTCGAGATTCCCGAAGGCCCAGAGGCCGAGGTCGAGTTCGGAACCATCGCCATCAGAATGCTCTCGCTCTACATCGACGAGATCACGCCCGAGCAACGTGAGGCGGCGTTGGTTGCGGCGGGATCGCTGGCCAGGTTCCTCGACCCGGACGCAAGGACCTCCGTCTCGTTAGAGCCCACCGTGGCGATGGGTCTGGTCCCAGACATCCTGGCCACCGACGCCGAGACCTACGAAGACCAGATCCAGAGCATCGTCACCGGCATCGAGTCCAGGATCGGTCGTCCGCTCGGGATCAACTTCGATGTCGTCATCTCGCCCGATCCAAACGGGATCCTCAGCGCAACGGCCAACCCGACCACCGCAGACGGGGAGACGATCACCGGATGCGAGGTCACCATCCTCCCGAAGGCGCAGGCATTGTCGGGAAAGAACCTCACCGCAGTCCTCGCCCACGAGACGTGGCATTGCTTTCAGTACTCCCGTCTGGGGACAATGTCACGGCGGAAAACCTCGCCCCCGTGGATCATGGAAGGACAGGCGATGTGGGCAGGCGAGGCCTACGTCGGGGGGAGCTCGGGCCTCGAGCCGGCGGACCGTCACTGGAAGGAATACCTCATCGACCCCGGGCCGGGCAAGGGCCTCTTCCAGAGGTCTTACGACGCCATCGGCTTCTTCTCTCACCTCCACGACCAGGGAATCGACCCGTGGACCGTTCTCGATCCGATACTCGACCAGACGTCGAACCTCGCCGCCTATGACGCTGCGGTCGGGAGCAAGTCGTCTGACGTGGTGACGACGTGGGCACCGAGCTGGTACCGGGACGGGAAGCCCACCAGCAACTTCGCCCTGGTCAACGCCCCCGGCATCCCTGGGCCCGCCATGCGGCCCGATCCGTCCACGTTCACCATCTCGAACGGCACCTTCCAGCAGGTGACCGCCCTCGCACCGCTCTCCGCCGCTATCGCCGACGTCATGGTTGCGGCCGACATCCTCACCATCGACGTCACCGGCCAGGGGATCGTCGGCGACATGATGTTCGGAGACGAGATCATCTTCATCGCCAACGCCCGCACCTTCTGCATGAAGGGGGACTGCACTTGTCCGGACGGGACGCCGGGCCCGACCGAAGCTTTGGGTGAGGAGCTCCGGGTGGCGATGACCGGTGACAACCTGAGTGGCAGCGATGCATTCTTGAGAGGATGGTCCATCGCCGAATGGTGCTCCCAAGACCAGGAGGAGCCGTTCCCACCACCCGCCGGGTCGAGCGGTGGGCCGGGCACTCCCTGTGAGCAGGGATGCGGGAGCAGCAACGGCGATCCCCATCTGACGACGATCGACGGACGGGCCTACGACTTCCAGGCGGCAGGCGAGTTCGTCATGCTCCGATCGGATGGAATCGAGATCCAGGCGAGACAGGAGCCGTACCAAGGCTCGACCTCGGTCACCATCAACACCGGCGTCGCTGTTGCCGCCGGTGGCGGCCGTGCGGCGGTGTATGCCGATCCGTCGGGCCTGCGGCTTGTGGTCGATGGGATCGAACAGCCGCTCACCGAGCTGGTCGAGGCGGATGGGCTGCAGATCGCCCCCATCGAAGACGGGTTCCAAATCGAGGCCTCCGACGGCACCATCGTCTATGCCCTCACTCTGGGCGAGTGGGGGGTGAACCTCTTGGTAGCGCCCTCTCCCGCTCTGCGCGAGCAGGGGGTGGGTCTGCTCAGCGCCACAGGGGACGGGCTGTTGCCCGATCTACCCGATGGGACGGGGGTCGATCTTGAATCGGACTACCGAGCCGCCCTCTACACCGATCTCGCCGACGCATGGGAGGTCTCCGCTGGAACCACCCTCTTCGACTATCCGGAGGGCGGCGGACCAGAGACTTATCGCGATCGTTCCCTCCCCGAGTTTGGGGCACCGCTCGACTTTTTCGACCTCGCCGAGGCGATGCAGGCTGTCGGGCTGGCCGACTGCGGGTCGATCACCGACGAGGCCCTGCTGTTCCAGTGTGCATTCGACGTGGCGATCACCGACGACCCCGGCTTCGTCGACTCCTACGAGTCGGTCGACGCTTTCGTGACGACGGAGATCGAAGAGGAGCAAGGGTCCATGGCCGGAGGGCAGGTCACACCTCTGCTCGAGGACGTCGCCGTAGTGGCCGGGTCGGCTCTCGACGCCGGGACCCTCTACCTCTCCGTCCGGTTCGACGACCAACATGCGGAACTGGTGGCGATCGACCCGAGGACACAGACGATTACCACCCGCGTCGAGACCGAGTCCGACGGTCAGATCGCGCTGGCTGCCGGATCGGTTTGGATGAGCTCGGTGACCGCCGGTGATTGTTCCGTCATCCGCTTCGATATGGACCTCGTCCTCCAGGCCACCATCGAGGTCGACTGCTTCATATCGTTCGCTCCTCAGCTGGTCGCCGCTGGGGACGCTCCGTGGGTGTATCAGGACGCCCCCGGTCTGGCCAGGATCGACCCAGCCAGCAATGTTCTTGGTGAGAGTGTCCCATTGCCTTTTCCCGGCGGTTACCTGCGCAGCACCGGCGACACGGTCTTCTACACGGATATCGATGAGGCCGTCCACCGGCTCCTGCCCGGCGCCGGCGGTTTCGAGGATCTGGGTGCGGGCCATCCCCTGGTGCACCCGGGAGGGGATGGCTTTTGGGAGCAGAGCGCGGACGCCATCGCGTTCTACGCGGGTCCCGGAGCGCCAACGGTTTCCCTGGCCACAGATGGCATCCTGGTCGGGGCAACCGCAGACGCGGCGCTCGTGGAGAGATCCGGGGAGAGCGGGCCCGAGCTTTGGGCATACGCGGCGGACGGATCCGAGCCGACTCTCCTCGCCTCCGGGCCGGTCCTAGGGACGCGGAACGAGCGCCGGGTCCTCGACTACTTCGACAACGACCCTCCCATCTCCGCTCCAGGCCTCATCGCCAAGTTCTGGGTCGAGTACGCCCGGTCCGGCGACGAGCGCCCCGCACTGCTTGTCCAGGCCATCCCGCCACGTTGAGCGAGGCGGCCGGACCTCGGCTTCCCGAAGGCGACCAACCCTCCTAGAATTCCTGGTCCTTGACTACCAGTCTGGGGCCCATAGCTCAGCCCGGTTAGAGCGCATCCCTGATAAGGATGAGGTCCGTGGTTCAAGTCCACGTGGGCCCACAATTCACCGACTTACCCGCCGCTCAGGCGTCTTCGACAGTGAGGGTTCCCTCCATTCCGGCGTCAAAGTGGGTCTCGATGGCGCAGATGACCTGATAGGTGCCTGCTTCGGGTGCCGTGAAGGTCAGGGTCTTGGTGTCTCCCGCCTCGACCTCGTCTTCGACGTAGACGAAGTCGGCCAACAGCTCCTCTTCCGTCTCAGGCAGGTCTGCTTCAGACTCGATGTTCACTCCGGGTTGCATCAGGACCCATTCGTGGAGGACGGTCCCGGCGTTGGTGATCTCGATCGAGATGTCCTCGCCGGCGGGCACCGTCCAGCTATTTGGCGAGAATTGGAATTCCGAGGTCGAGACCTCGAGGCTGGTGCTTGCTTCTCCTCCGCCGTCGTCACATGCAGCCATGGGGAGTGCCAACACGGCCAACGCCGTGATCACGGTCGTGGTTCGATGTCGTCTCGTCTTTCGCCCCTTTCGCTCGTTACTCGCCCCCCGCACGTCTTCCCGAGTGCATTCGAAACCTACTCCGAACCGATCCTCCCGTGTCGACCGCAAGAGTTGGCAGCGCACTCCTCAGAAGCACGATTGGGCCTGTACGCTCGCTGTACCGAGCTTCCGATGGGCTGCTGCACGGCTACACCGTCTCGCCGGCCTTTGCCGAGAGTGAGGACGACGATGGCTGGAATCCCAATCCCGTCCACGATGATGGCAGTGCGTCTCCACCCCCCGGGGGGAGTCGACGGGATCAGGTATGAGGCGATTCCCACGCCGACCCTGGGAGAGGACGATGTCCTGGTTCGCGTCCACGCCGCAGCGATCACCCGCGACGAGCTGAGTTGGCCGGTCGACCGTCTTCCGGCAACGCCCTCATACGAGCTCTCGGGAACGGTCGTCGATGATCCGGCACATGTGCTCGAGCCGGGACAGGAGGTTTATGGGTTGACCGACTTCAGCCGAGACGGCGTTGCAGCCGAGTTCGCTGCGGTCTCGAGGACCGAGTTGAGTCCCAAGCCTCACTCTCTCACGCATGTCGAGGCGGCCGCCGTGCCGCTTCCCGCCTTGAGTGCCATGCAAGCCCTGTTCGACCATGGCCGTCTGGCCGAGAATGAGAGGGTCCTGATCCACGGCGGTGGGGGTGGAGTCGGCTCTTACGCCGTGCAACTCGCCAAGTGGCGTCGGGCGCATGTGATCGCGACCGCTTCATCCAACCGG
>JAICNB010000116.1 GCA_025928935.1 Acidimicrobiia bacterium | reverse complement strand
CGCCGCCGGGCGCCCCAACCACGTTCCCCTCCTGGCTCATCTCGATCAGCCCGGCGGGCGACCCGGCCTGTTCACCCGCCGTCGCCAGCCGGCTGAAAGGCGCAGATACCCCGGCACCTCTTTGAAGCGTCGCTGGTTGAACCGCTTCCTGGCGGTCCGGAGGTTCTTGTGGCTCAGATAGATGGCGAAGAGGGTCTCGTCCTGAGGCGAGTCGAGGGAGCTGGGCCCGGTTCCGGCGTATGCCTGGAGGAACACCTTCTCGAGATGTGCCTGGGTGGCCCTCTTCTCCTCGGGGTTATCCGGCTCGTAACGGCCTAGACGACGCTCGACCCGATAGAGGAAGTAGGCAACGTCGCGATGGATTGGTGCGTAGGCGTGGCTCGAGGGCTGGTCAAGGACAAACACTCGGCCATCATCAGTGAGACGGATGTTGTATGGGGCGAAGTCGCCGTACTTCCGGCTTATCTTGCCGGTGAGGTCCATGGGCTGGATCACACTCGGGTCGACCAGCACCTTTCGGCCCATGACGACCAAGCGACGCTTCATCTCATCCATGTCTGCCGCCGCCGCTGCGGCGTCGAGGCCGGCGCTGTGGAAGAGGCCGATTGCGGCGCCACATTCGGCCATGGCCCGTTCCACCTCGGCCGAGAGATATCCGGCCCGCCTGCTGAGACGTTGGCTGAAATCTTCGCCTTCGATGAAGTCGAAGCAGACCGATGCCGGAGACTCGCTCCATCCCCTCACCTTGGGAAGCTTCATGGTCACCTTCGCATTGCCCTCGAAGAGATCCTCGAGAGATCGCAGGTCGTCGTATACCTCCTTGGCCTTCTCCGCGGTCCAGTCCTTGCCTACCTTGAGGACGACCGGCTGTGAGCCCGGGCCGGCTTCGAGCTTGTAGAGAATCGCGGTCCGGCTCTCCCAGTCCCGGACCGGTCTGACGCCGGCGAGCGACTCATCCCACCCGAATCGGTCGCTCATCTCGCCGATCAGCTGCTCGAGCCGGCTCTCGGCGAGTACCCCCGGTTTCTGGTCTGTCCGCAACGTCATCCCTCCACGGAATAGGCCACAGTATCGTCAGCCTTTGGCAGATCCTTCAGGCCCCAGGCTGCTGCGTCCACGAAATCCGGGCGCAAGACGGTGGAACAGATCCCTCCACTGCTCGGCCGACGTCTCCAGGCTGAATTGCTCCAGGCAGCGTGCTCGTGCCTCCTTGCCCATCGAGCGGCGGAGAGCGGGATCTCTGACGAGTCTGTCGACGGCTTCGATCAACCCGTCCTTGTCGTCGATGTCGACGATCAGCCCTGTCACTCCGTCCTCGATCACGTCCCTCGCCCCCGGAACGCGCGTGCTGGCCGTGGCCAAGCCGGCGAGCCCGGCTTCGATCAGTACCCCGGGCATTCCCTCCCCCGGAGGAAGGCTGGTGAAGACGAAGATGTCGCTGTCGGCGAGCAGGTCAGGGACATCGTCCCTCCGACCCAGCATCTCGATGCCCTCGGCCTCGGCCCCGGCCCGGACGGACTTCTCGAGCGGCCCGTCTCCCACCATCACCGCCTCGAATCCCCGGCCCTTCTCCTTCAGCCCGTGGACCACCTCGATGAACCAGTCCGGTCGCTTACCGGGGTCGAGGTGCCCGACGAAAACCAGACGGGGAATTTCCCGCTCGACCTCGCCCGGGGCATAGACCTCAGGGTCCCGGGCATTGGGAAGCACGACCAGTCGGGATCTCGGGACGCCATAGACCACGTGGGCCTCTTCGGCCACGTCGTTCGAGACTGCGGCGATCACATCGGCCCGCCGGGTGTAGAAGCTGTGGAAGCCTTTTCGGGCCGTCTGGTTCAGCGATTCATGCGCGGTCCCGATCTTCAGATAGATCATCGGCAAATCCCTTGGAGCAGCCAGAGAGGTGTACTTCGCCGCCTCACCACCGTGGGCGACGATCACCTCGGGCGCCAGACGGCGGATCGCACGGCGCAGCCGAGTCACCACCCGCGGGTCGAGGCCGGCGCGGCGCATCAGCCCCTGTGGGACATCCAGTTCCACGTCCGGCCGTAGCAAGACGGAGTCAGACCTGAACAGGGTGACGATCTGGTGCGTGTCCTCGTCGCCTTCGAGCGAGTCCACGAGGGAACGTGCATAGCGCTGGGCTCCCCGAGCGAGGTCGTAGGGCAGGACGTGGAGGATCAGTGGCACGCCTCGATGCCGACGTCGGTGAACTGGGCTCCCTCACCGGCATGAAACTCCCATTCGTACCCGTCCGGGTAGAGGTTCAACTCGAGGATGCCCAGCCCGTCGTTGAATCGGGCCTCACTGTTTGCCGCGATGGCATCGAAAGACCTGGTCCCGGTGCCACCGGTGCCGACCACGAACTGCCTGATCCCTGTAACCGGATCGTGTACCCCGCTCGGGTCCTGAGGGGCGAACCGCTCGAAATCGTGATCGTGGCCGTTAAGCACCAGCTCAGCACCGTCGTCGTAGAGGGCCTGGAACAAGACCTGGGTGGATCCATCGCTCCCGTGGTCACCCGAGCTGAACAGTGGATGGTGCCAGTAGGCGAGGGTGCACTGGGCGTCGGACGAGGACAGCTCCTCGCGTAGCCACACCTCCTGGGGTGAGCCCTGATCGCAGCCTCCGGCCTCATCGCAATTCGAGTTGAGCGCGATGACCTGCCAGTCGCCGGCCTCGTAGCTGTAATAGCCTTCGCCCTGCGTGCCCGCCGCTTCGCCGAAATAGCCGAAGTAGCCGGATGCATCGGCGGTGTTGTAGTCGTGGTTGCCTGGCGAGGGACGGGTCCTGTCTTTGAATCTGCCCCAGGTCTCGGAGTAGCACGAGCCGAACTCCTCGGATGTGCCACTGGAATAGACGTTGTCGCCCGTGGTGAACACGACCGTCTCGGGGCTCTCCGTGATCAGCTGCTGGAGGAGGTCGGCGGTGACAGCGTCTCCATCGGAGTCACAATCGGCGATGTCACCGGCCCCCGCCAGCACCACTGGTTCGCCGGCGAGCTGGATGGCCGGCTGGCTACCGGCCGGCTCGCTGCCGGTCGGCGTCTCGGGCGCCGACGAGCCAGCATTGGGATTTGCGTAGTCGACGAGAAGAAGGGGCGGGTTCGTTCCGCCCTCGATGGTGGCGAATTCGGCACTGTCGTCCCCGGGGGACACGATGTAGAGGTCGTAGCGGCCGGGACCCTGGACCAATGTAGTGAGGTCGATGTCGGCGGTCGAGCCCTCGGTAACACCAGGTGGGATCGTCGCCACCTGCTCGCCGACCGGTGGAGCGTTGGCTGCAGTGGTCTCTGCCTGGTTCCAGTCCCCTGCCACCAGATGGAGACTCAAAGTGTCGTCCGAGTCGGCGACGACGAATAGCCGCAGAGTGACGAGATCGATGGATTCTCCGTCGGGGATCTCGGGCACCTCGAACCTGATCAGACCCTGCTTGTTCTCCGGCGGGTCGTTCTCGATCTCCATGACGTCTTCCAACCCGTTGATCTCCTCGGGCTGGGCGGTGTTGACGTAGGTGTCCTCGCTGGCGGGGATGGCCAGTTGGCCCGGCACCGTCGTGACGGTTGGGAGGGTGGTGCCCGGGGCCGCGGTGCCCGGGGGGAGGGTGCCAGAGGCGACAGTCGTGCTGGTCGGCGTGACGACCGGGTCGTTCGACAGGCCGCCGGAGACCACAAAGCCGATGATCAACCCGACCAGGATCACCAGGACCACGGCGAGAATCACTATCAAGGTCTGCTTCGAGTCCCTGGGGGCCGGTGGCGGCTCTCCCGGAGTCATCTCGCCTCCGGCACTTCCATCGTTCTCATCAGTCATCGTCGATGTCAGCCTTCCATCGTGTATTCGAGTGTCAGCGTCGGCGCCGCTCGCGGAGATCCGTCGAACGAAACCGCCGACCTGTGACCAGCCCCGGCTGCGGTCACTTCGAGGGTGATCGTGTCACCCGGCTCCCAACCCTGGACCATCGTCTCTTCGATGACTCTGGAGAGATCCGGCGTTTGTTGATAGGGGCCGGAGTCGCCGTCATCCCAAGCCGCCGGAGCCCAAGTCACCGAAGCGCCCCCGGCAGGGCCGCTGATCGTGAGCACGACCTGCTCGTCACTCTCTCCCGACGCGGTGAAGGTGACGTGGGCCCGTCGCAACACGGCGTCGGGCGGCACCTGGAGATCCGAGAAACGTAGGAGAGCAGGTGCGCTCGCGTCCATGACGATTGTGTCACCTGCGTCGACGGACCCGTCGCCCGTCACCATCCCATCATCCTCCGCAGCAGCGACCGACGCACCCGCCACGCTCCACGGGGATGGCGAGACGGCCGCCGGCTGCGGAGTGGGGCCGGTTGGCACCGCCGGCAGTGGGGCCCGGGGCAGGTCG
>JAICNB010000118.1 GCA_025928935.1 Acidimicrobiia bacterium | reverse complement strand
GGTCATCGACAAGGCGGCCCTGGTCTTCGGGCAGATGGACGAGCCCCCCGGCGTGCGTCTTCGGGTCGCCCTCTCCGCCCTGACGATGGCCGAGTACTTCCGTGACGTGCAGCGTCAGGACGTGCTTCTGTTCATCGACAACATCTTCCGTTTCACCCAGGCCGGCTCCGAGGTCTCCACCCTGCTCGGCCGGATGCCCTCCGAGGTGGGCTACCAGCCCAACCTGGCCGACGAGATGGGCTTCCTCCAGGAGCGGATCACCTCACTGAAGGGACGCTCGATCACGTCGCTGCAGGCGATCTACGTCCCGGCCGACGACATCACCGACCCGGCGCCACACACAGCCTTTGCCCACCTCGACGCCACCACCGTGTTGTCCCGCCCCCTGACTGCGTTGGGCATCTACCCGGCGGTCGATCCGCTCGACTCTTCGAGCAGGGCGCTCGATCCCCAGGTGGTCGGTGCCGAGCACTACTTCGTTGCCACCGAGGTACAGCGCATCCTGCAGCGTTACAAGGACCTGCAGGACATCATCGCCATCCTCGGCATCGACGAGCTGTCCGAGGAAGACAAGCTGGTCGTCGGTCGTGCCCGCCGCATCCAGCGCTTCTTCGCCCAGCCCATGTTCGTGGCCGAGCAGTTCACAGGACAGGCCGGGATCTACACACCGCTGGAGGAGACCATCGCCTCGTTCAAGGCCGTGCTCGACGGCGACATGGACCATTACCCCGAGCAGGCCTTCTACATGGTGGGTGGTCGGGAGGACGTCGAGCGCAAGGCCGCCGAACTGACGAAAGACGCAGCCGCCTAGTGGCTAACGCATTCCAGGTCGACGTGGTCTCCCCCGAGGCGACGGTGTGGAGCGGCGCTGCCACGTTCCTTCTCGCCAAGACGCCCGACGGGGAGCTGGGGATCATGGCCAACCACGAGCCGCTGATGGGCTCGCTGGTGACCGGGGCGGTCATCGTCGAGGCCGAGGATGGCACCAGGACCACCATCGGGGTCCATGGCGGCTTCCTCCAGGTGCTGGACAACCAGGTCACCCTCATCACCGATCGGGCTCAGGTCACCAGCGGTGGCCGTGAGGAAGCGGTACAGGTCGCCGAGCAACTCGCGGCCGAGGCACCACCCGAGGAAGAGCCGATCGAGGTCCCCGAGGAGGCTACGGACTCCTGAGTCAGAGGTCGGCGACGAACTTGTCGACGGTGGAGGCGAACCCATTGCCGATGGCGGCCGCGATCACCGGGAACAGGAGGGACCCGAGGACGCCGGTGCCATCCGCCTCCAGGTTCACCTCGACCTTCGTCCCGTCACCGTTGGGTGCGAGCCGAACCGTGATCTTCCCTTCGATCTCGGATGAGTCGATGGCCCAGGCCATCATGCGCCCCTCCTCCCGGCCGGCAGGGGAGGCAGTGGCCCGATAGGCCGCCCCGCCGACCTTGCTCGAGAAGGCGAAGCCCTGCAACCGGCCCTCAGCGTCGACCTTGGGGTCGATCACGCGGTCGACCCCCGGGACGCCCTCCCAGGTGACCGGCTTGTCGAGCTCGGCCCATACCGAGCCAACGTCTTTGCTGGTGCTGGCGCTGTGAGCGAAGGTCTGCCCGGGCATGCGGCAAACCTAGCCCGTGCCGACGTCGTCCCAGAGATGGGGGTCGATCGGGTCGATGGGTTTGTCGATGTGAGCGGCACGGGTGCTATGTTCGGATGCCGCACGTTTGTACGCTTCCTGAACAAGGGGCGGTCGCTCCGACGTAGCCGGCGCCTTGTGGCGAACAGGAGGTCACCCCGCATTGGAGAGCTCGAAGCAGGTGAAGCTGACGACGCTTCGCGATGCCATCGCCACCCTGGTGCCCGACGGCGCCACAGTGGCCATGGAGGGCTTCACCCATTTGATCCCGTTCGCCGCGGGCCACGAGATCATCAGGCAAGGGAAGAGAGACCTCATTCTGGTCCGGATGACTCCCGACGTGATCTACGACCAGATGATCGGAGTCGGGTGTGCCCGCAAACTGGTCTTCTCCTGGGGCGGGAACCCGGGGGTGGGCTCATTGCATCGATTCCGTGACGCGGTGGAGCACGGTCATCCCCACCCTCTCGAGCTCGAGGAGCACAGCCATGCCGGAATGGCGGCGAGGTACACCGCCGGTGCTTCGGGTCTGCCGTTCGCGATCCTCCGTGCCTACATCGGCACCGACCTGGCCAAGCACACCGAGATGGCCACGATCCGCTGCCCCTTCACCGGCGAGGAGCTGGCGGCGGTGCCCGCGTTGAGCCCCGACGTGACCATCATCCATGCTCAGCAGGCGGACCGTTCCGGGAACGTGGGGATGTGGGGGATAACCGGGGTGCAGAAAGAGGCAGCCTTGGCCGCCAGGACGACCATCGTCACCGTCGAGGAGGTCGTGGACGAGCTCTCACCGCGCGGACCGAACCACGTCGTCCTCCCTTCCTGGACCCTGGCCGCGGTCGCTCCCGTCCCCGGAGGCGCTCACCCTTCGTACGCCATGGGCTACTCGACACGGGACAATGCCTTCTACACCGGTTGGGATGAGATCTCCAGGGATCGAGACGTGTTCGATGGGTGGGTGGAGGAGCACATCCTCGGCACCGAGGATCACGTCTCGTACATGGAGTCGATCGGCCGGGGAGAAGGCATTGGCTGAGCTCCAGCCCGCGCCGTCTTCCTACAGCTCGGACGAGATGATGACGGTGACCGCGGCGCGTTTCCTCAGTGATGGGCAGGTTTGCTTCGTGGGAATCGGCCTTCCCAGCGAGGCGGCCAACCTGGCACGTCTCTCCCACGCACCGAATGTCGTGCTCATCTACGAGTCGGGGACGATCGGGACCAGACCGGACGTCCTTCCCCTGTCCATCGGTGATGGCGAACTGGCCGAGAAGGCCGAGTTCGTCGTCGGTGTGCCCGAGGTCTTCGCCTATTGGCTCCAGGCGGGACGGATCGACGTGGGTTTCCTCTCCGCGGCGCAGATCGATCGGTTCGGGAACTTGAACAGCACCGTCGTCGGCGAATACGAGGCGCCCAAGGTCCGGCTGCCGGGGGCCGGAGGCGCGCCCGAGATCGCCACTTCGGCCGGCGAGGTCATCGTCATGCTGCGGCACAGCGTGCGAGCATTCGTCCCATCGGTCGACTTCGTCACTTCGGTCGGATTCGGACGCGGGGGTGAGGGCCGACCCGAGGGGGCCGGGCGCGGGCCAACTGTGGTCATCACCGATCTGGGCGTCCTGCGACCCGACGAATCGAGCAACGAGCTGACCCTGGTCGCCACCCACCCCGGGGTGAGTGGCGAAGAGGTGCGGGTCAAGACAGGGTGGGACCTCGAGGTTGCCCCGGATCTGGCCGTCACGGACCCGCCGACCGACCAGGAGCTGGAGATCCTCCGGGATCTGAAGACGCGCACAGAGGCCGCCCACTCCGGATAGGGCAGTGTTCGCTATGCGAACGGAGGGGTAGCATCAAAGGTGTGACTGACGTGCGGTCGGGCGATTTCATCCAGTCCCTGGAGCGTGGGCTGGCTGTGATCAACACCTTCTCCAGGGAGCATCCGGCGCCCACCCTCAGCGAGATGGCTCAGATGACCGGGCTTACCAGGGCAACGGCACGCCGCGTCCTTCTCACCCTGGTCGAGCTGGGGTACGTCGAGCAGGACGGTCGCACCTTCTCCCTGACACCCAGAGTCCTCGACCTGGGCTACTCGTATCTGTCGTCTTTCCACATCCTCGAGCTCGCTCAGGGGCCGATGGAGCGACTTGTGGAGCAGGTCAGGGAGTCGTCGTCCATGTCCATCCTGGACGGGTCCGACGTCGTATACGTTGCCCGGGTCCCCACCAAGCGGATCATGACCATCTCATTGGCCCTCGGGTCCCGTCTTCCCGCCTACCCGACCTCGATGGGTCGGGTCCTCCTCGCCGGGCTCAGCGATTCCGAGATCGACGAATACATCGCCCGGACCGATCTCGTGAAGCTGACGGAGAACACGGTGACCGATTCGGTCCGGTTCCGCGCCATCCTGATGAAGGTCCGGGCCCAGGGTCACGCCC
>JAICNB010000052.1 GCA_025928935.1 Acidimicrobiia bacterium | reverse complement strand
GGTATCCTGCGGTGATGACCCCCGAAGAGCGCTTCGATGTCATCGTGGCCGCCGAGGAGAAGATAGAGCCGGCCGATTGGATGCCGAATGCCTATCGAAACACCCTGGTCCGCCAGATCGCCCAGCACGCTCACTCGGAGATCATCGGGATGCAACCCGAGGGGAATTGGATCGGCCGGGCCCCGACGCTTCACCGGAAGGCGATCCTGATGGCGAAGGTGCAGGATGAGGCGGGGCACGGTCTGTATCTCTATTCGGCGGCGGAGACCCTCGGCGTGCAGCGAGACGAGCTGCAGACCCTCCTCCACCAGGGAAAGCACAAGTACTCCTCGATCTTCAACTATCCGACGCTGAGCTGGGCCGACATCGGAACCATCGGCTGGCTGGTCGACGGGGCCGCCATCACCAACCAGGTGATGCTGACGCGCTGCTCCTACGGCCCCTACGCCCGGGCCATGGTGCGGATCTGCAAGGAGGAGTCGTTCCATCAGCGCCAGGGATACGAGAGCCTCATCGCGCTTTGCTCGGGCTCGCCGGAGCAGAAGGCGATGGCCCAAGATGCGCTCGACCGGTGGTGGTGGCCCTCGCTGATGATGTTCGGCCCGCACGACACCGACTCGACCCACACCGAGCAATCGATGGAGTGGAAGATAAAGCGGGTCTCGAACGACGATCTGCGCCAGCAGTTCGTCGACATGACCGCCCCCCAGGCCGACTACCTCGGCCTCAACATTCCCGATCCCGAGCTGCGTTGGAACGAGGAGCGTGGCCATTACGACTTCGGGGAGATCGACTGGGAGGAGTTCTGGGCCGTGGTGAAGGGCAACGGCCCGATGAATCGAGACCGCGTCGAGCACAAGGTCGCCGCCTGGGACGACGGCGCCTGGGTCAGGGAGGCCGCCCTGGCCCATGCCGCCAAGAGAGCCGCATCGGCGGCATAGGAGAGGGCGATGACCTACGACGTGCCGGTGGCGCCTGGGGAGAGCGCGGTGGTGGAAGAGAGGGCTGACCTGTCCTCGGAGGCCTGGCCGATGTGGGAGGTCTTCGTGAGAGCCAGGCGCGGCATCTCCCATGTCCACATCGGGAGCCTTCATGCCGCCGATGCCGAGTCAGCACTGCAGAACGCACGCGACGTGTACACGAGACGGGGCGAGGGCGCCAGCCTGTGGGTGGTGCGGAGCAGCGAGGTGCATGCCTTCGAGCCCGCGGACATCTCCGACTTCGTCGACGCAAACGAGAAGCCCTACCGCCTGGCGACTGCCTATGACATCCCGGACGAAGTGGGGCACATGTGAGCACCCAGGCTCTTTCCACGGACCAAGCCCACGGGGTCGAGCATCTGCTCGGCCATGCCGACGACAGCCTGGTGTTGGCCCAGCGTCTCGGTGAGTGGATCTCCCGGGCTCCCGAGCTGGAAGAGGACATCGCCATCGGAAACATCGCCCTCGACCATCTGGGTGTTGCCCGCGCCCTGTACACCCGGGCTGGGGAGCTGGAGGGGGAGGGGCGGGGTGAGGATCACTTCGCCATGAGCAGGCCTGAGCGTGAGTACCGCAACCTGCTCCTCGTCGAACAGCCCAATGGAGACTTCGCCCAGACCATGGTGCGCGGTCTCTTCTTCGACGCATATCAGGTCGAGCTCGGGGAGGGGATGGCGGGCGCCGACGACGCCGAGATCGCCGGTATCGCCGGCCGCGCCCTCAAGGAGGCGCGTTACCACCTGCTCCACTCCTCGACCTGGGTGATCCGGCTTGGCGACGGGACCGAGGAGTCGCACCGCCGCGCTCAGGAATCCGTCGATCGATTGTGGCGCTACACCGATGAGATGCTGGAGGAGCTGACCCCCTCCCGACGCCAGTCCTGGGGCCAGGTCGTGGGCGGGGCCCTCCACGAGGCCACGCTGCAGGTGCCCGCGGACCCCTATCAGAGGAGTGGGGGCCGGCGCGGGCTCCACTCCGAGCATCTCGGGCCTCTGCTCGCCGAGATGCAATGGATGCAGCGCAGTTATCCGGGGCTGCGATGGTGACGGTGGCTGTTCCTCCCGGCCTGGAGCGGGCGAGGCTCGCCGCCGGCCAGGTCGTCGACCCCGAGATACCCGTCGTGACCATCGCCGATCTCGGCATCCTGCGTGATGTCGCCCTGGTCGGAGGTCGGGTGGTGGCCACGATCACGCCGACTTACTCAGGTTGCCCGGCCATGGCACAGATCGAGGACGATCTGCGCCTGGCTCTCACCGAGGCCGGGTTCGACCAGATCGAGGTGGTGACGATCCAGGACCCGGCCTGGAGCAGCGATTGGGTTACCGAGGAGGCCAGGGAGAAGCTGGCCCGTTTCGGGATCGCCCCGCCCTCACCCGCTGGGGAGGTCTTGTGCCCGCGGTGTCGGGCTGCATCACCCCATGAGGTGTCGCGTTTCGGGTCGACCGCGTGCAAGGCATTGATGGTCTGCACCTCTTGTGGCGACCCCTTCGATCGCTTCAAGGAGTATTGATCGGTGGGCGTCGAGTTCCATCCTCTCCGCGTGCTGGAGGTCTCACCCCTCACCGACGAAGCGGTGACCGTCACCTTCGACGTCCCCGACGAGTTGGCCGGCACGTTCGACTATCTCCCCGGTCATCACGTCACCATGCGGGCGGACATCGACGGTGAAGACGTCCGTCGCTCCTATTCCATCTGCTCGAGTGCCAACGGTGGGAAGCTGCGGGTGGGCATCAAACGGCTACCCGGCGGCGTCTTCTCCTCCTGGGCGATCGAGAACATCGTGGCTGGAGACGTCATCGAGGTGATGCCTCCGGTGGGGGAGTTCACCATCGACCCTGATCCGGGTTTTGGCGGGCACCGTGTGGCCATCGCTGCCGGCTCCGGCATCACCCCGGTGCTCTCGTTGATCAGCACCACCCTCGAGTCCGAGCCCGAGGGGTCATGGACCCTGCTCTACGGGAACAGGACCGCCAGCAGCATCATGTTCCTCGAGGAGCTCGAGGGTCTGAAGGACAGGTACCCCGACCGATTCCAGCTTCTCCATGTCCTGAGCAGGGAGGGATCGGACCTGCCCCTTCTCTCGGGTCGGATCGACGACACCAAGATCAGGGTGGTCCATGACGACCTGCTTGGTGGTCGGAAGGTCGACGACTGGTATCTCTGCGGCCCATACGAGATGGTGATGGGCGCCAGGGAGACTCTGATCGAGCTCGGGATCGACCAGGACCGGATCCACGACGAGCTCTTCTTCGCCGGGCCCCTGGACCAGGCCAACCTCCCACCCGAGCCGCCACCGGGCGAGGGGTCGGTCGATCTCACGGTGATCCTCGACGGACGGGCGGTGCAAACCCGGATGAATCCTGAGACCTCGATTCTCGACGCCGCCCTCCGGGTCCGGAACGAGTTGCCCTTCTCCTGCAAGGGGGGCATGTGCGCCAGCTGCGAGGGGCGAATCGAGGAGGGTGAGGTGCGCATGGACAAGAACTACGCCCTGGTCGATTCCGAGCTGGAGGCCGGCTACGTCCTCACCTGCCAGTCCCACCCGTTGACCGAGCGCGTCGTCGTCCGTTACGACCACCGCTGATGGTCACCACGAGGAACAGCCACGCCGATGTGGTCGCCGCCGCCGGGCGGCTCTTCGCAGAGCGGGGATATCACGGGACCTCGATGCGGGATCTAGGTCGGGAGCTCGGTCTCCTCGGTTCTTCGTTGTACGCCCACGTCGAGTCGAAGCAGGATCTGCTGGTTGAGGTGGTCGAGGAGGGGGCTCGTCTCTTCGAGGATTCAGCACGGACGGCGATGCTGGAACAGGGGTCTGCCCGGGAACGCCTTCGCGCCCTCGTCACCGGTCATGTCGATGTGGTACTCGACCATCTCGATATCGCCCGCACCTTCCTCAACGAGGCTCGGGCCCTGGACGTCACCCGTCGGGCGAGAGTGATCGAGGCGCGCGACCACTACGAGGCCGGCTTCCGCTCCGTCCTCCAGGAGGGCATCGCGTCCGGGGAGTTTCGGCGCGACCTGGATCCCAAGACGACCTCGATCTTCGTGCTGTCGATCCTCAATGCCATCGAGCGCTGGTATCACCCATCTGGAGCGGTAGGTCGGGACGAGCTCGTTGACCGTCTGACCGGCTTCGTGCTGTCCGGCGTGATCGCCGATCGGTAACGATCGGGTAACGGTTCCCGGCTACAAATCACGTCGTGTCGAGCACGACCAGCATCGCCAAACCCGGCGCGCCAGTTGCGGCGGCGGTTTGGGCTTTGGCAGGCCTCTCGGTCGTTTTGGTCGGGTTCGTTGTCTGGTCGGAATACGAGGCGGGTGCGCTTTCGAGCGACGTGGCCCCGGTTCTCCTCGGTCTGGTCTATGTGGTCACTCTGCTCGCCTTCATCGTTTCCGGGGCGGTCATCGCTTCCAGACAGCCGGGAAACATCATCGGCTGGCTGTTGATCGTCCCCGGTCTGAGCGCCGCTCTGGCCGAGTTGGCCAACAACTGGCTGTTCGCTCTCGATCCTGCTGGTGTGACCGCCACCCCGGCGGTTTGGCTCGCGATCTGGTACGCCAATTGGGCCTGGGTGCTCCTCATCTTCCCCATCTTCCATCTCTTGCTGGTCTTTCCCGACGGAAGACTGCTCTCACCCCGCTGGCGATGGGTGGTGGCCTTGGAGATTGCGATGGTGGCGGTCATGGTCGGGGGAGCGAGCATGGCCGACCGGCTGTCGTTGATCGGTGACGATGACGTGATCGTCTGGTCGATAGACAACCCGATCGGGTTCATTCCCGACCGGCTCTTCGGCGAGGTGTTTGGGGTGGTCTGGAGCATCGCGCTGCTGACGCTGACCGTCGCCGGGGTCATCGCCTTCGTCCGGCGCTATCGGCGCGGCTCGGGGCTGGAACGACAACAGCTCAAGTGGCCCCTCTACGCGATCGCCCTCTTCGGGATCGGCTACGGAGCGACCGCCGTCGCCGGCGGGACGTGGACCGGGTCGGGCTGGGACGCCCTCTTCGCTCTCTCGTTGACTGCCATTCCAGTCTCGGTGGCCATCGCAGTGCTGAGGTACCGGCTCTACGAGCTCGACCGGATCGTCTCCCGCACGGTGACCTATGCGGTGGTGGCGGCTTTCCTGGTTCTCGTCTACGGGCTGATAGTGCTCGTGTTGGGTTCGCTCCTCGGACGCGGGAACTCGTTGGCGGTCGCAGCGGCGACGCTTGGGGCGGCAGCCCTGTTCAACCCGGTGCGCAGAGGAGTCAGGGGCTGGGTCGACCGCAGGTTCAACCGGTCTCGTTATGACGCAGAGCGGGTGATCGAAGGCTTCATCGCAACATTGCGTAGCGGTGTCGACCCTGACCACCTGATCGAGGGATGGATCGGTGTCGCGGCCGAGACGATGGAGCCGTCGTCAGTCGGAGCGTGGGTCCGAACCTGAGACCGCCCCCTCAGCCCCCGTTGGAGGAGGGGTCTTTGACAGTCCAGGTGCCCTGGCTGGCGATGAGCGCTGCCAGGTCGCCCTCGCCGCGCTTCTCCTTGGCCGCCTCGACCTGGGCGTTCAACTGCGACTCGTAGGTTGGACGGCTCACGTTGCGGAAGATGCCGAGCGGGGTGGGCCCGTAGGGCCCATGGGAGAGACGGCTGAGGGCGAACGCGATCGCCGGGTCCGGCCTGGTCGAGTCGTGGACCAGGATCGCCCCGGGATCCACGGTCGACGAGTCGACGATGGTGGCCTGCCCATCGCGCAGGACTACCGCCTTGGCGCCCTCGTCGAATACGACCGGCTTGCCGTCCTCGAGATCGATCCGGTTGTGCACCCGCTCCTCCTTACCGGTGAGCTGGATGAAAGCCTTGTCGTTGAAGACGTTGCAGTTCTGGTAGATCTCGATGAAAGCCGACCCCTCGTGCTCATAGGCTGCCTGCAGCAACGACTGGGTGTGGTTGCGGTCCATGTCCAGGGTCCGGGCCACGAAGGTCGCCTCGGCACCGAGGGCGAGCGACACCGGGTTGAAGGGGTAGTCGATCGACCCGTACGGGGATGACTTGGTGGTCTTGCCTGCCTCTGAGGTGGGCGAGTACTGACCCTTGGTCAAGCCATAGATCTGGTTGTTGAACAGCAGGATCTTCATGTTGACGTTTCGCCGCAGCACGTGGATGAGGTGGTTTCCGCCGATGGAGAGAGCGTCACCGTCGCCGGTGATGACCCACACGGACAGGTTCGGGTTCGTCGCCACGATGCCGGATGCGATCGCAGGGGCCCTGCCGTGGATCGAGTGCATCCCGTAGGTGTTCATGTAGTACGGGAACCGGGAAGCACATCCGATGCCGGAGACGAACACGAATTCCTCGCGGGGCCGGCCGAGGCCGGCGAGGAACTGCTGGACCGAGGCCAGGATCGTGTAGTCGCCACAGCCCGGGCACCAGCGAACCTCTTGATCGGTCTGGAAATCGGCACGGGTATAGGACGGGGCGGTCACTTCGTCATCTCCACGATCTTCTCTGTTATCTCCGAGATCTTGAACGGCTCGCCGGCGATCTTGTTCAGGCCCTTGGCGTCGACCAGGTACTCGGCCCTGATCACCTTGCGCAATTGGCCGGTGTTGAGCTCGGGGATGAGGACCTTCTCGTAGCGGTGCAGGAGATCGCCCAGGTTCTGGGGCATCGGGTTCAGGTGACGGAGATGGACCGTTGCCACCTTTCCGCCTTCGAGGCGAACCCGTCTCGCCGCGGCACGAATCGAGCCAAAGGTCGATCCCCAACCCAGGACGAGGATGTCGGCATCCTCGTCGCCGGCGACTTCGAGATCGGGGATGTCATTGACGATGTTGGCCACCTTCCATGCCCGAGAGTCGGTCATGAGCTGGTGGTTGGCGGGGTCGTAGGACACGTTCCCGGTGATCGCCTCCTTCTCCAGCCCACCGATTCGATGCTCGAGCCCGGGGGTTCCGGGCAGGGCCCAGGGCCGGGCGAAGGTGTCGATGTCCCTCATGTAGGGGAGAAAGGTCCCGTTGCGGCCGTTGGCGTGCTTGGCGAACGCGACGTCGATCGGGTCGAGTGAGCTTACGTCGGGCAGCATCCACGGCTCCGACCCGTTCGCGACCTGGTTGTCGCTGAGCAACAAGACGGGGGTCATGTACTTGACGGCGATCCGGGCGGCCTCGATGGTGAGCTCGAAGGCATCGGAGGGGGATGCGATGGCCAGCACCGGGATCGGCGACTCGCCGTGACGGCCGTACAGGGAGAAGAGCAGGTCGGACTGCTCCGGCTTGGTGGGCATGCCGGTCGAAGGGCCCGCGCGCTGCACGTTCACCACGATCAGGGGCAGCTCCATCATGAAGGCCATGGAGATGGCCTCGCTCTTGAGTGCGATCCCGGGCCCCGAGGAGCCCGTGACCGCCAGCGACCCGGCGAAAGCCGCTCCGATGGCGCTCCCGACGCCGGCGATCTCGTCTTCTGCCTGGAACGTCCGGACGCCGAAGTGCTTGTGGCGGGCCAGCTCGTGGAGGATGTCGGAGGCAGGGGTGATGGGGTAGGTGCCGTAGAAGAGCGGTAGCCCGGAGAGCTGGGAGGCAGCGATCAGGCCCCATGCCAGGGCCATGTTGCCGTTGATGTTGGTGTAGGTGCCGGGCTGAAGTGCAGCCGGCTTGACCTCGAACGTGATCTTGGCTGCCTCGGTGGCCTCCCCGAAGGTGTAACCGGCCTGGAAAGCAGCCACGTTGGCCTCGGCGACCTCAGGGGTCCGGGCGAACTTCTTCCGCGCCCACTCGATGGTGGGCTCGGTGGGCCGGTGGAACAGCCAGGCGAGCAGGCCGAGGGCGAAGAAGTTCTTGGATCGAAGCACGCTGCGGCCGGAAACACCGGTGTTCTTGACCGCCTCCTGGGTGAGCTCGTCCATGGGAACCTCGATCACACGGAAGCCCTCGAGTGTCCCATCCTCGATGGGGTTCGAGTCGTAGCCGGCCTTGGCCAGGTTGCGCTCGTCGAAGGCGTTGGTGTTGATGACCAGCGTCCCACCCTGGCGGAGGTCCTTGAGGTTCTTCTTCAGGGCAGCAGGGTTCATCGCCACCAGGCAGTCGGGCTCGTCGCCGGCCGTGAGGATGTCGAAGTCCGCGATCTGCACCTGGAAGCTCGACACACCGGGGAGGGTGCCCGCAGGGGCACGGATCTCGGCCGGGAACGAAGGTAGGGTGGCCAGGTCGTTCCCGAACAGCGCGCTGGCATCGGTGAACCGGGATCCGGCTACCTGCATCCCGTCGCCGGAGTCCCCGGCGAATCGGATAACTACTTTGTCGAGTGTCTCGGTCTTGGCGGTGGTGGGAGGTTCTGCTGTGGCGATCTCGTCGGCCACTTTGGGTCACATCCTTGGGTTGTCATGAGCGCGCGTCTCGACGGGGCGTCGTCAGTGTTTTGGTGAGAAGACCGCATCGTCCCGGTTTGCCGCGTGCTCCAAGTGTATCGGCGTCACGTACTACCCGATGCCTTTGGCGCGGGTCGAAAGCCGGCCAGGCCGGCGTCCACGAGAGATCTACCGAATCCGATCAACACTGTCTCTGAGCCGAGCGGCCCAATGGCCTGGAGCGACACCGGCGGCGCCCCCGTGCCGGTGAGGGGGAGGGCGATGGCCGGGAGGAGGGCGTGGTTGACCAGGGCGGTGAACCAGGAGAGGACGGCCCGGTAGTGACGATCGCCGATCATGTCCTCACCTATGACCTTTCTCATCACCGGGGTCGTAGGTGTGACCAGCAGATCCACGGTCTCGAAGGCTTCTGCGAAGAGCCGGCGGATCGTCTTCTGCCACTCCTTTCCCGCCGCGATCCGGTCCGGGCCAGTGGCGAGGCAATCATCGATCCGCCTGGCCACGTCCTCCCCGTAGGGCAGCCCTTGGGCCCGGAACTCCCGATGAACGTCACCCACCTCGCCCGCGATCGATTCGATCAGCTCGGGTGCGGGCAGAGCCCCATCCATATCGACGACGGAGACGACATGGCCCAGACCCTCCAGGGCTCGCACAGCTTCATCGAATGCGTCGCCGACGTCTGAGGACATAGGTGCCTCGTCGAGCCAGGGCCGGGGAAGGCCGATGCGGGCCTGGTCGGGCAGGATCGCCGCCCCCTCGTCGCCGGACATCACCCTGTACGAGGCTTCGAGGTTGTCGATCGAATCGGCCAGCGGTCCCACGGTGTCGATCGACGAAGCGAGGGGGAATACTCCGTCGGTCGGGATCCGGCCATGAGTCACCTTGAGCCCGAAGCAACCACAGAGGGCGGCCGGGACGCGGACCGACCCTCCGGTGTCGGTGCCGATCGCCACCGGGGTCACACCGGCGGCCACCGCCGCCGCCGAGCCACCGGAAGAGCCACCCACAGAGTTGTCGGTGTCCCAGGGATTGCGCACCGGCCCGAAGTGAGGGTTCTCGGAGGAGAACCCGAAGGCGAACTCGTGCAGCCCGGTGCGTCCAACGATCACGGCGCCGGCCTCCTCGAGTCTCGACACCACCGGCGACGATCGACCTGCCAGGTGCCGATAGAAGGCCGACCCGGCCGTCGTGACCTTCCCTTCGTGATCGAGGAGGTCCTTGAGCCCGATCGGCATCCCGGCGAGGGCGCCCGCCGGCGCTCCCTGGCTGGTCGCCTCATCGAGCCGGGCCGCTCGTTCGAGGGCCGGCTCGTCGTCGATCGAGGTGAATGCGTTCAGGGCCGATTGACTGGCGTGGGCGGCGCCCAGCGCCGCCTCGACCCTTGCCGAGTTGGACATCTTGCGACCATAGCCAGCCGGGCCCCACCCACCCGGCTAGAGATAGGTCCAGTCGGGTTGCTTGCGCTCCTGGCGCTCGTCGTAGACGACGACACCGTCGGCAAGATCGATGATCTTGGGTGTGGGGATCCGGGCCCGGTCCGATCGACACGTCCCCTGGAGGTGGGCGGCCACGTCGAGGGGGAAGCTCTCGATGATGCTGGCGACCAGGTTCTGCTCCTGAACCGGGAGATAGCACCGATTGGCGTCGGCGACCACCCGGAGACGCTCGGTGATGACATCTAGCTCCCGATCCGACCCCTTGCCGTCGCGCAGCGACTCCAGGGCGGAGGTGATGTGCCTGGTCCCCAGCTTGCAGGGGAGACACTGCCCGCACGACTCGACGTAGAGGAAGCGGGACAGTGTCGCCGCCACCTCGACCATGCAGGCACTGTCGTCGTACACGATGAGCCCTCCCGCCCCCAACCCGGAGCCGGCGGCTTCCATGCCTTCGTAGCTGAGGGTGGCATCCAGGGCGTCGCCGGAGAGAACCCGGTTGGCGACACCCGAGAAGACCGCCTTGACCTGTCGACCCGGCAGCGGCCCGCCGCTCATCCCGAGAACGGCCTCCAGACTGGTTCCCATCGGCACCTCGTGGACCCCGGGGCTGGAGATGTCGCCGACCACGGTGCACAACAAGGTCCCCGGCGAGATCTCGGTCCCCAGCGCCCGGAACGCATCGGCGCCGTTGGCCAGGATCCAGGCGGCCTGGGCCAGCGTCTCGGCGTTGTTGACCAGAGTCGGGTTGGCCACGTGCTCCCCGCTGTGCCCGGGTTCCAGCTCGTGAGCCTCCCATCCCAGCTGCGGGGCCGTGGCGAAGAGACCGTGCAGATATGGGGGAAGCCAGCGGGGGAGCGGATCATTTCCCTCTATCACCTCGAGCAGGGCCTTCTCCTCCCCCAGTAGGTATTCCTCGGGGCCGGCGATCATTTGGAGCTCGATGTCCTCGAGCCACCCGGCCTGACTCATCTCGGCCAGGGCAGTCTCGACCCTTTCCAGCTCCTGGACAAAGCTCGCCTTCAGGACGATGAACGCCTGGGCAGCCCCCAGCGTGCGTGCCGCGGCGATGAGCCCTTCGAGCACCTGATACGGATTGGCCCGAAGCAGGGCCCTGTCCTTGAACGTGCCCGGCTCACCCTCGCCGGCGTTGCAGACTGCAAAGTGATGCCCGCCTCCGCCGTTGACGATCGAGTGCCACTTGAGGGACGTGGGGAATCCGGCACCCCCGCGTCCCCGGAGACCGGCCCGGGCCAGCTCGTCGATGACCTCTTCCGGACTGCTTCCCTCGACCCGGCGCAGACACTCGCCGCCGCCCGCCTCCACATAGTCGGTGAGCGATGCGAATGGGGGGTCGGCCAACAGACGCGTCGGCGGGGACGGAGGCTTCATCCGGCCACCGTGTCGTTCTCCCCGACTCGTAACCGGAGTGTGCACCCGGCCTGTCGCGGGTCGTGCTGCTCGAGCTCCTCGACGGCGACACCATCGAACTGCCCGACGAGGCCCTGAGCCAGGCCGAGGTGGAGGGCACAGACCGTGGCGGGGTCCGCGCTCGCTGCGTCGGCGAAGGGGCAATGACGGAAGACGAGCTCGGGTGACCGGTCGTTGGAGAGGAGAATCGGGTCGAAGCCGCCGCTCCTCATCACCTTGCCCAGCTCGTCCAAGGCATGCCCGCCACGAGCGCGCAGCTCGGTCGCCCTACCGGCCCGGCGGCCCACCTCGAGGGCGCTGTCGCCGCTGCGGAGCATCTCGATGAGCAACAGGCTCAGGCGCTGATAGTGACCGCCGACACCCCACCTCTCGTCGGCAGAGGGGTGGACCTCGAACAGTTGTCTCGGCCGTCCCCGTCCCCGGGCGGGGGCGGTCCTCCGGGCCACCAGACCGGCGTCCACCAGTTGGGAGAGATGTTGCCGAATGGCGTTGTGGTTCAACCCGAGATGATCGGTCAGCTCCCCGACATCGACAGGATCTTCGGCATCGGCGATGTAGCGGAAGATGCGGTGACGGGTGGGATCACCCAGCGCCTTCGCCTGTCGCCGGATCGAGTCTTGAGTCATGGGCGAACGTACGCTGGGGAAGCTTGTCGTTCCAGATCCATCGGGTGTACGACTCCCCGGTGCCACCGGGCCGCCGGGTCCTGGTCGACCGTCTCTGGCCCCGAGGGGTGAAGAAGGCCGAGGCCGGGCTGGACGAGTGGCTGAAGGAGGTGGCTCCGAGCACCGAGCTCCGCCGCTGGTACGGGCACGACGTCGTTCGCTTCGAGGAGTTCTCCCACCGCTACCGGGCCGAGATGGAGAGCTCTCCTGCGGCCGAGGCGGTTCGGCATCTCATCCAGCTCTCCCGATCCGGGCCGGTGCTCCTGCTCACTGCCACCAAGGACGTAGATCACTCCGGTGCCGGGGTCCTCCTGGATCATCTCAACCACTTGACACCGACCTGACCGCGGCGACCACGTCATCGACCTGAGGCAGGTAGGCGTCTTCCAGGGCGGCGGCGAAGGGGACATGCACCTGGGGCGGGGTCACCCGCTTGATCGGGCTGTCGAGGTCCCAGAAGAGCTCGTCGGCCACCCGGGCCGAGATCTCGCTGGCGACGCTGGCGAAGGGCGAGTCCTCCTGGACGATGACCAGCCGTGATGTCTTCGCCACCGAGGCGAACACTGCCTCCCAGTCGAGGGGGACCAGGGTCTGGAGATCGATGACCTCGACCGATGCGCCCTCCGACTCCAGCCGGCCCGCCGCCACCAGAGCGGTGTGGACCATGGCGGACCAGGCGACGATCGTGAGGTCGGTCCCCTCCCGGGCGACTGCGGCGGTGCCCAACGGCACCTCGTAGTCGGCCATGGGCACCGGCTCCTTGATCGAGCGATACAACTTCTTGTGCTCTAGATAGACCACCGGGTTGGGGTCGCGGATGGAGGCGAGGAGCAGCCCTTTGGCGCTGTAAGGACCGGAAGGCGTCACCACCTTGATCCCGGGATGATGGGCCAGGAGCCCCTCCGGGCTGATCGAGTGGTTCGGCCCTGCCCTCAGCCCGGCACCGCTCGGTCCCCGGACGACCATCGGGACCGACTCACCCGTCTTCCAGTGGTACTTGGCGGCCTCGTTGACCAGCTGGTCGAGCCCGGGGTAGATGAAGTCGCTGTACTGGAGCTCCACGATGGGACGCTTCCCCATCAGCGCGGCACCGACCGCAGATCCGATCAAAGCCATCTCCGCGATCGGGGTGTCGATGACCCGCTCGGGCCCGAACCGATCGTGGAGGCCCGCGGTCACTTTGAATGCCCCACCGAAGCGGCCGACGTCCTCACCCATGATGAACACGTTCTCGTCTCGATCCATCTCCAGGGTGAGACCGGAATTGATGGCGTCGACCATCGTCATCTCGGCTCCATCCGTCGGCACCGGCTCGACCGGAACCGTGCGAAGACGTGGGGCAAAGACGCCTTCGCCGACCGTGGCCGGGTCGGGGTCGGGCTGCTCGGCGGCCCGATCCAGGGCCTCGATGACGCGCTTCTCGGCATCGGCCATGGCCTGCCCGCGTCGTTCCTCGTCGAGCAGCCCACGTTCGGTCAGGTAAGCCTCGAAGCGGGTCAGCGGGTCGTCCTTCTCCCAGCGGGCACGCACCTCATCGGGTACGTAGTCGGCGGAGTCGTGGCCGGCGTGACCCAACCTGCGGAAGGTGACTGCTTCGATGATGCTCGGCCCGAGCCCGCTCCGAGCTCGGGTGACCGCGGTCACCGCGGCGCTGTGGCAGGCAAGCACATCGTTGCCTTCGACCACGGTGCCCGGGATCCCATAGCCGGCGGCACGGTCGGCGAAGTGGCGAAGGGCGGTCTCCCGATCGTTGGGTGTCGAGTAGGCGTATTGGTTGTTCTGGATGGTGAACACCACAGGGAGACGGAGCACGGCGGCGAAGTTCACCGCCTCGTGCCAGGTACCGGTGGCGGTGGCCCCCTCACCGCAGTTGGCCAGGGCAACCCTGGGCTCGTTCCGCTGCTGGAATGCCAGCGCCGCCCCGACGGCCACCGGGTAGGCGTCAGGAAGGGGGGAGACCACCATCAGCGAACCGGCCTCGAAGTCGGCGAAGTGGCTGTTGCCGTCCCGACCCCGGCTCGGTCCGTCGGCCTTTCCCATGAAGTTGAGGGCGATGGCCTCCAGGGGCACGCCCTTGGTGAGTTGGGCGGTGAGGTCGCGATGGGTGCCACCGAAGATGTCCTCGGGGCCTAGAGCCGAGACGAAACCGACCATGGCTGCCTCCTGCCCCACGCCCGGGTAGACGGCGCCGGGGAGGCGACCGCTCCGGTACATCGTGTGCAACCTGGTCTCCAGCGCCCGGCCCAACACCATCGACCGGTACATATCGAGCAGCTGCTCATCATCGAGATCGGTGCCGACGTGGTCGAGTTCACCAGCGTGCAACAACTCTGTTTGGCTCATCTTGCCTTTCCAATACTTCTATCATACGCTAGAACAAATGAGCGGCGACCACGATTCCCACCACGAGACTCCCATTGGTTCAAGTCCCTTGGAAGGAAACGACGTGACCCATCTCCCCACCGACCCGATTCGCGACGAGCATCGCGAGCTGATCCCCCATCTCCTCCACGTGGAGGAGGCTTCCGTCCAGGTGACCGGTTGGGACTTCTCCCAGGCCCAGCGAAGTCTTCCCCGCATCGTCGGTTTCCTCCGCGACGACCTGGTGCCCCACGCCCGAGCGGAAGAAGAGCTGCTCTATCCCGCGGTCGATCGGCTGCAAGGGGCCGCGACGACCGCGACCATGATCGTCGACCACATCGTGATCGGGGAGCTGATCGAGAAGCTGGCCACCGACGTCGAAGAGGCGCTCGCCGATTGGGACAACCAGCAATTGGTGGCCGGACTCTCCCGGGAGCTTGCCGCTGTCGCCGCCATCGTCGGCCTTCACTTCCGCAAGGAGGAGGAGGTCCTGCTCCCCATCCTGGACGCCGGTCTCACCATCGAAGAGGGACATGAGCTCTTCGGACAGATGGGGCACACCGACCACGCCCACTAAAGACCACGCCCACTAGAGAGGCCGGTGTCCCCGGTTGAGGTCACCGAGCCGCCCCGGGCAGACGGCGATCAAGGCTCGATCTCGATACCGGTGGTGTTCGGCACCATCGAGATCCAGACTTGGCCGGGTGGGACCAGGATCTGCTCGCCGTCGTTGTCGGCGAGCGTGAACCAATCGGTGATCTCGTCGCGCTGCCAGGTCCCCTGGACGACCTTTCCGTCGGCGAAGACATAGGCCAGTCCCTGGCCCGTGGTACGGCTGGCGGGAAGGTCACCCACGCTGTATTGCTCCACGTACATGGCGATGAGGACGGGGAATCCGATCTGGCCCTCCTCCGCACCGTCTTCCGATACCCAGGTCGACTCGTCCCCGCCGATGCTGCGCAGCCAGGTGCCGCCGGCATCGTCCCAGGTCCACTCGACCGGGTTGCCCAAGAAGTCGAACGAGACCTTGCTCGCAGGCTCGCCGTCCTCCCGCATCGGGCCGAATTCCCACATGGGGCCATCGATCGGCTCGTCGGGGTAACCCCGCTCGTCGGCATACTCCCTGAGGAGCTCTGTGTTGGTGTACAGGTTGTGCGGGGCGCGTCGGTCAGGAGAGCGGAAGGTCGCCGGCTCCACCTCGCCGATGAGATGGATGCCCACAGAGGCGATCATCTCCTGCACCCAGCTCTGGGCGCCTGAGATGGCAAAGCTCGGCTCGTTGAAAGCGGCGAGGATGGTCTGATCGGTGGGCCGCCCAGATCGCATCGGGCCGAGGTAATCGATGTCTGACTGCTGCCACATCGAGATGAAGCGGGTGACTCCCTCGACCATCAGCTCGACGACCGCATCCGCCTGTTGTATCCCCGAGTGAGGCCTCGCATTGGGGTGATTGTCGATCTTCACCGCGAGGAGTCGTCGATCGAGCATCGCTTCGTCCTCGACAGGGAGCCCGTTGATCTGTGAGGTCCCCCCTACGACGGTCGTGGTGGTGGCCTCGGAAGTCGTGGTTGCCGCGATCGTCGATGTGGTGGTGGACGGTGCGGTGGTGGTGGTGGTGACGGGCTCGTCCCCGGCCAACATGAAGGCAGCCGTCCCGGCACCCAGGATTGCGACAGCAGAAACGATTGAGATGATCTTGTGGGTGCTTACCCACTCCGTGAATCTTGACCACATGGCGGGGCAGGGTATCGCCGCCCGGTTATTAGACCACCAGCACCCCGCCGGTTATCGGCAACTCGGGCATCGCCTCGTCCGCCTGGTCGATCGATATGGCGAACTCGATTCCTTCGGCGTTGGAGCGAAGGACGTAGATGGCTTCGATGTTCACTCCGGCGTCGGCGACGAGCCGGGTGAGCCGGGCCAGCTCCCCGGGGCGGTGGGGCAGCTGGGCGGTCAGCACGGTGCGCTCCTCGTTGTGGAGGGCCGCCTCGTCTAGAACTCTGCGGGTGGTGGCGGCATCGTCGACGATGAGTCGCACCGTGCCCTCCCCGTCGTGCCCATAGGCGGCCAGCGCCTCGATGTTGACGCCGAAGGCCGCGAGCGCCTCGGTCAAGGACGCGAGTCGGCCCGGACGGTTCTCCATCTGGACCACGAACTCGGTCATGCCCCCGACTCTACGCGCCTCGGCCCGATGGGTGGTCCACGGTTGGGTCGGGGGGCTCCACCCGACCCCGACTCGCCAGGTAGGAGTGCCAGACGATCCTTGCTGCCACCGCACGCACAGGACGCCAGGGGGTGGAGAGCAACTCGAGCTCGGCGACGTCCGGCACGCCGGTCATGCCGAGGACCTCACCCGTCCCCACCTGGAGTGCCCGATCGCCGATCGGGAATGCATCCGGGAAGCGCAGGGCAGAGAGCAGATACACGTCGGCGGTCCAGGGGCCGATGCCACGCAAACCGAGCAGCATGGACCTCGCCTCCTCCTGCGACGCCCGATCCAGGTGCTCCAGGTCGAGCTCGCCATCCGCGATCAGGGCGGCCAGGTCGAGGAGGTAGTTGGCCTTCTGACGAGTGATGCCGATGGAGCGCAGTCCGGCTTCACCTGTGGCGGCCACCGCCTCCGGTGAGATCTCGCCGAGAAGCCCGTGGAGTCTGCGGTACATCGCCGCCCCCGACTCGAGTGACACTTGTTGCTCGAGGATGAGCCATGTCAAAGTCGGGAAGCCGGGAGGCCGATGCCAGAAAGGAGGAGGGCCATGTCTCCCTACCACCGTGGCCAGGGCCTGATCCTCGGCGGTGAGCATGGCCACTGCCTCGGCGAAGGTCGTCTCGTCGAGTCGGGTGACGACAGGTCGGAGGCTGTCGAATGGCACCGGCCCGAACCGTCGAGAGTCGGCGACACCCTCGGCCGGGTTGTCCGAGACGACCCAGGCTTCTCCCGGGGCGAGGGGGCCTCGGCCGTCCACCGTATCGCCGGGACCGGCGGCCAGGCGTTTCACCAGCCAGAAGTCATCCCGCTGTGGGTGGGGGAGGGCGACCATGTCACCCACCAGGGCACGGCGGGACCTGGTGGCGACGAACTCGTCACCCGGCGCCAGGACCGGGCGCATCGAGTCCTCGGATACACGGAAGCGCTGCATGAGATCTGCCCCGAAAGGGTATGGTCGGGTTATCAAGACGACAACGAAGGAGTCTCATGCGTCAGGTAAGAATCGCCCATGCCCACTGCGATCTCTTCTGTGGGGTCTATGACCCGGCGCAGGCCAAGATCGAGGCGATGTCGGTCCTGAAGTCAGCCGAGAAGTACCAGGCGTCCGACGACGAGGTGTTCCGGGCCCGGGCCATATCCATCAAGGAGGAGCGGGCCGAGTTGGTCAAGCATCACCTGATGGTGCTGTGGGTCGACTTCTTCACCGCGGACCACCGCCAGGAGTTCCCGGACCTCGACGATCTCTTCTGGCGGGCGATCCTCCAGGCGGGCAACGCCAAAAAGTCGGTGGATCCCGCCGACGGTCAGAAGCTGATCGATCTCATCGACGAGATCGCAGACGTCTTCTGGAAGACGGAGAAGGCGAAGACCTCCGGGGTGTATCCGCCCAGCTAGACGGTCTCGTCGGGCGCGGCGCTCCCGGATCGTCCCAGCTTCGTGGTGACAGTGTCCGTGATTCGCTTCGCCCAAGGCAGCTCTCGCCCCAGCAGCGTCAGCCCGCCGGCGATGGCGAGGACGCCCGGGCCGGGAAGCACGAGCATGGCCACGCCGGCACCGAGAAGTGCGAATCCACCGGTCAGGTTGGCTGCTTTGCCCATCACTCGAATTGTATCGGCTGCCCGAGGATCGGGAACAAGGGAATCAGCCGTCGAGGGCGTCAGGCTCCAGTTTGTCGAACAGGGGGGTGACCTCGCCGAGCCGGGTCCCGCCGGCGATCTCGGGGCGGTTCCATGCGCTCACATCGGGGCCGATCCCCAGCATCTCACCGAGCCGGGCGGAGGTCCAGGGCAGGTAGGGGGTCAGGGCGACCCTGATCCCTGAGATCGCCTGGATCGCGGCCCACAGGACGGTTCGAGCGCGGTCGGGGTCTTCCTTCAGGGCCTTCCAGGGCTCCTCCGAGTTCAGGTAGGCATTCACCTCTGACGCGGCGTCCATCGCCGTCCTCAGGCCGGCTCGGAGCTCGACTGCTTCGATGTGGTCGGCAGCCGTGCCCAGCGCCTTGTCGATCGATGCGATCAGCGCCTCGTCGGTGGGAGTGAGCTGCCCCGGCTCGGGCACCTTCCCCTCGAAGTTTCGCTCGCTGAGGGAAAGGACCCTGTTGACCAGGTTGCCCCACGTGGCGACCAGCTCCTCGTTGACACGGCGAATGATGTCCTCGTCGCTGAGGTCGGTGTCGTTCTGCTCGGGGAGCACCGAGGCGATGGCGTAGCGGAGTGCGTCGGGTTGTAGACGCTCGGCGTACCAGCCGATCGACTTCCCCACCCCCGCAGACTTCGATGCCTTCTGGCCCTTGAAGGTGATGTATTGGTTCGCCGGGACATCGGTGGGGAGGTTCAACCCACCGTACCCCATGAGCATCGCCGGCCAGATAACGGTGTGGAACGGGATGTTGTCCTTGCCGATGAAGTAGTACGAAAGGGCCGCGGGGTCCTCCCACCATCTCTTCCAGGCGTCGGGATCGTCGGTTCCGGCGGCCCACTCCTTGGCCGCGCTGAGATAACCGATGACGGCGTCGAACCAGACGTAGATCCTCTTCCCTGGGCCCAGGTCGTCCACCGGGACCTCCACGCCCCAGTCGATGTCCCGGGTCATCGCCCTCTCCGGCATCCCCTCCTCGATCATCCCCAGCGCCCAGTTCTTGACATGGCGCCGCCACGTGGTCTTCGACTCGAGCCAGGCGCGCAGGGGCTCGGCGAACTCGGGGAGCTTGAAGAAGTAGTGCTCGGTCTCCCTCAGGACGGGGGTCGCCCCGGTGAGACGTGAGCGAGGTTCGATCAGGTCGACGGCGTCGAGCGTTCGTCCGCAGTTCTCGCACTGATCCCCACGGGCGCCGGTGTAACCGCAATGCGGGCAGGTCCCCTCGACATAGCGATCGGGGAGGAAGCGCTCCGCCTCGGGGTCGAAGAACTGGGTAGAGGTCCCCTTGACGAGATGGCCCTTCTCCAAGAGGCGGAGGAAGACATCCTGGGTCACCGCGGCGTGGTTCTCGGTCATGGTGGTGGTGAAAAGGTCGAATGAGATCCCGAGCGCTTCCCAGTAGCCGAGGATCTCAGGGTGGTATTGGTTCACCACCTCGGCCGGGGTCAACCCCTCCTCGTCGGCTTTGACGGTTATCGGCGTCCCGTGGGCGTCGGAGCCGGAGACCATCAGCACGTCGCTCCCGGCCAGCCGGTGATAACGGGCGAATATGTCTGCCGGCAGGTAGGCGCCACCCAGGTGCCCGAGATGGAGTGACCCCGAGGCATAGGGCCATGCCACTGCCACCAGGATCCGTTCGGTCATGGTGGGAGGGTAAACCCGACCCCGGTCTCTCATTCGGCGATATCCGCGCCGGGGACGGGCACGTGGCGGCTGGACCGCTCGGTCAGGATCACCCCGCCGAGTTCGAGGGCGAAGCGTCGGGTCAATGCTCCTCCAATGGCGGCACCCACTGTCGCGATCGGGATCAGCGCGATCAGCAGGCCTCCGATGTTGACCGGTAGGTCTTCCAGCCCGAGGGTGAAGAGTGTGTGGGGCGATGAGGGCGATCACACCGAGGAGCGCCCCGCGGGTCCACTGGCGCCGCCCCAGCGGACGAAAGCGCGCCCATCCGCGCGACACCAGCACGAGCGTGATCGATGCGATGCCGAAGCGAGTCGCCACCACAGTGAAGCTGGACACGCCACTGGTGAGGGCGGCCCTGGTCAAGACCGCCGCCGAGCCCCACCCGAGCATCGCCAAGACGAGTGGGGTCCAGGGATTCATGGCGGCGGCACGGTACGGGCCGGCTGGGCCGCAAAAGTAAGACCAGGGCACCCGATACTGTGGCTATATGAAACGTCTTCTTTCACTGGCCATGGTGCTGGCGCTCGGCCTCGCCGCATGCGGCGGGGGCAGCGGTGAGCCAACGCCGGAAGCCGAGGCCGTCCTCCTCTCGTACTCGCTGTCCGAGGGTGATGAGTTCTCCTACGAGGTGGGGCTCGACCAGCACATCGAGATGACCGCAACCGGAGCGTCTTCGTTCATGGGCGAGGAGGTGCCCGGGAACGCCTCGGTCGATGTCGCCGGCACCGCCACCTTCACCCACGCGGTCTCAGCGGGGCCCGAGCCGGGTACCTACGAGGTGCACATCACCGGTGAGTTCGCCGACCTGACTGTCACCGGCGACGTCGATGGCGAGAGCATCGACTCGACCGACATCCCTGACTTCGCCCATCACGAGCCCGTCGACGTGACCGTGCTTGTCGACGAGCAGGGGAACATCGTGCCTCAGGGGCCCGAAGGAGAGGGCCCTCTCGGTGATCTGTTCGGCGGCCTGGGCGGATTGGGCGGGCTCAGTGGCACCAACCCGGCGCCCGGCCTCGATCCGGGTCAGTTCATCGGCCCACCGCTCTCCGACGAGGAGGTTGCCGTGGGCGACACCTGGACCGAGGAGATCGAGACTCCGGGGCCTGGCGATGAGCCGGTCGTCACCAGCATCACCAGCACGTTGAGCGGGATGGAGGATCTCGATGGCGCCGAGGTCATGGTCATCGACAGCAACGCCACGACATCGCTCATCGAGTTCGACCTGGCCGAACTCTTCGCCGGGATGTTCGGCGCCATGTCCGCGGAGGGGGCAACGGGGGAGGACTCAGCAGAGTTCGAGGGGATGATGGACCAGCTACGTCTCCAGATCACTGTCGACGACACCAACTCCGAAAGCCGAACCTGGTTCGATCCCGCCGATGGGGTGGCCAAGCAGTCCGAGACCAACGCTGCGACCAGTATCTCGATGGACATGAATGTCCCCGACGAGAAGACCGGTGAGATGGCGGGGCTCGTCATGGACATGACCCTCGACCAGGACGTCAGCTATCGGCTGATCAGCGGCCCCGAGGCCTGATTTCCTACGGGCTAACGGTCTCTCGCTCGGTCAGAAGGCTGGCGACAGCTTCAGAGCTCACCTGCTCGTCTTCAAACCAGTGCGTGCAGTCGTCGATCACTGCTTGCAGGAGCTCATAGAGCAGGCTGTCGGGGTCGGAGATGCAGGCCTCACTGATCCCGGTCACGGCGACACGAACCATGCTCGGCGCCGAGCGAAGCCGGAATACCTCGGGGTCGATCGGTAGGTCGGCGACGAAGCGCTCCGCCCAGCGCGTTGCGTCGGGAGCACGGGTCAGGGCCTGGTCGATGGCTACGAATAGATCCTCGGCGTCGAACTTCGAGGAAAGCTGTTCGTCGAGAGACCACAAGACCAGGCGCCCTGCGAGCAGCCCCGTCGCCAATGCCCTCTGCCGGGGCTCGGCAGCCACGGGAAGGGCGACGGCGGCACACCGTGTCGCGATCCCCACGTCGGCACGCGGGTCGGACCCGTTGAGGCCAACCACCGACGGGACGAGTGGGACCAATCGGGATCGACTGGCATCGGAGAGGTGATCGTTGATGGCCCTGGCCACTCCGGCGAGGAGAGGATGGGTGCATCGGGGGTGATCACTCCATCGTTCGCCGGCAAGGAACGAGGCATACTCCATGAAGCACGCCCCCTTGCGCGGACTCCGGTGTTTCCCCTTCGAGAGCACCGGGACCAGATCGGGCGCCTCGTGCCTGATCACTGATCCGAGCCTACCCCACGCTTCCAGGAGGTGTGATGGACATGAATGTCCCGGGCCTCCTACGGGGGGTCGGGCCCGGTGGTGTAGGTGTGGTCGAGGGGGCTGGTCCACTGGTGGCTGCCGGGTCGGATTTGTTTCAGTTTCCAGTTGTCGTGTTTCTGCTGGTGGTGATACCGGCAGAGTGGTTCTAGCTCACTGACGGTGGTGTGGTGTGTTTCGGTCCAGGGGAGGGTGTGGTCGATATCACAGTGGGCGGAGTCGATGCGGCAGGTGGGGAAGACACATTCGGGGTCGAGGGCTTCGACCAGACGTTGTTGACTCTTGGTGGGTCGTCTTCTGGTGGTGATCACGTCTAGAAGCTGGTTGTGATGAGTCACT
>JAICNB010000024.1 GCA_025928935.1 Acidimicrobiia bacterium | reverse complement strand
GGTGGCAGGATCTTCCGACCCTCTGACCGCCGGCGCCACCGACCGCCCTCACGCTGCGGCTCACGATCTGCGTAAGCCCCCGGATTACCTGCCTCCCCCCGCTGCCGCTATACTCCGCGCCCGGCAAAAACCCCCTCCGGCAGCACGAGCAGCATTGTGAGCAAGCAGGACACCCACTTTTTCAACGTATTCAGCCTGGTTATCGGCATTCTGGTGGTGGTTGCCATCCTGGTGTTCGCCTTCATCGGCATCTACAACGGGCTGGTCCAGTCCCGGAACCGGGTCGACAACTCCTGGGCCCAGGTCGACGTCCAGCTCAAGCGTCGTTACGACCTGATCCCCAACCTGGTGGAGACGGTGAAGGGGTATGCGTCCCACGAGCGGGAGACGTTCGAGCGGGTCACCCAGGCCAGGAGCGCCGCCCAGGCGGCAACCGGGCCGGCCGAGCAGGCCCAGGCCGAGGGGTTTCTGACCCAGGCGTTGCGTCAGTTGTTCGCCGTTGCCGAGGCATACCCGGAGCTGCGGGCCACCGAGAACTTCCAAAACCTGCAGAACGAGCTGGCGGTGACCGAGAACAAGATCGCGGTGTCACGACAGATCTACAACGACACCGTCCTCACCTACAACAACAAGGTGCAGCAGATCCCCACCAACATCGTTGCCTCCATGACGGGGTTCGACGTCCGAGAGTTCTTCGAGGCCGGCGCAGAGGCGGCCGAGGCGCCTACCGTCGATTTCTGACTTGCGGCGCCTCTCCCGGGCTCTGATCGTCCTCTTCCTGGTCGCCGTACCGGCGACGGCGGCGCTGGCCAAGTCGTTCTGGATGAGCAGCGCCGATGTGGACATCGTGATCCAGGAGGACGGAACCCTTCTGGTGACCGAGACCTTGACCTACGACTTCGACGGCGATTTCTCCGGCGCCTATCGGGACATCCCGCTCCGCCCCGGCGAGGCGATAAGCGATGTCACGGTTCGCGACGAGACGACGAGCTACACCCCGGGAGGGTGCACCGAGCTCGGATGCTCCTCGGCCCCTGGGACCTATGGGGTAGAGGAACAGAGCGACCTGGTCCGGATCGTCTGGCACCACTCGTCGCTCAGCGAGCAGAGAACGTTCCAGCTGTCGTACACCATGACAGGGCTGGCCATCGCCTACGACGACGTGGTCGATGTCAACGTCCAGGTGTGGGGTGACCAGTGGGCGGTGGGACTGGACCGTCTCGACGCCCGGATGTCCCTTCCCGCCATCGGGGAGCAAGGCGACGTGAGGGTGTACGGGCACCCATACAGCGTCGACGGCTCGACGACCCTCGGGGACGGACAGACCTCCTTGGAGGCGAACAACATCCCGGCTTATCGCTGGGTGGAGCTGAGAACGGTCTTCCCGCGAGAGATGCTCACCTCCACCGATGGCGCCACCGTCCTCGCCGGCGACGGCCTCGATGGGATCTTGGCCGAGGAAGACGAGTTCGCCCGGGAGGCATCGGACGCCGCCACCGCCCAACGATCCGGGGTGATCTGGGGGTCGGTGCTCGCCCTGGCCCTTTCGCTCGGTCTGGGAGGTCTGGTCTATTTCGGATACGGCCGGGAGCCGCGGGTCGACTACGACCGCGAGTACGAACAGGAGCCGCCCACCGAGCTGAAGCCTGCCGAGGTCGGTGCCCTCCTCTCCCAAGGAGCGGTCACGGAGAAGGAGTTCACCGCCACCATGTTCGACCTGATCCGACAGGGGGCGATCAAGGCGACGCCGTCGCAGGTGGAGCGCAGCACTTGGGGAGGGCTCCGCAACGAGACGATCACCGACCTGGTGCTGGAGCTGACCGACCAATCCACCGGATACAGGGACTACGAGCAGTCGGTCCTGACCGTGGTCGGGCGTGTCCTCGACGAGGGGCCTCGTCCCCTCCATGAGTTCCGGGAGCAGATCCAGGAGGACGCGTCGGCGAACGCCTCCACGTATCAGACCTTCCGGGGCAAGGTCCTTGGAGCAGTGAAACGGGCCGGGTTGATCGACGAGCGGGGGAACGGTGTCGCCTGGCTGGTCGCGATCGGGGTCGGGCTTCTCATATTCGGGGCCATCGTGTTCCTCCCCGACATTCTCGGACGTCGACCTGGGGGCCAGACCATGGCGGTACTCATCATCGTCGGCATGGTCCTCGGCGCACTGGCCCTGTTCATCTTCCTCCTCTTCCGCCGGGTTAGGGTGCGCCGATCGAAAGACGGTGCGCTAGAGGCCGAGCGTTGGGATGCCTTCCGACGCTATCTCACCGATTTCTCCAGGCTCGAGGAGGCGCCACCCATCTCGCTCGAGCTATGGGACAAGTTCCTCGTCTATGCCATCGTCTTTGGCGTAGCCGAGGAGGTGCTGCAGCAGGCCCGGCTCCACGCCCCGCCTGAGCTGGAGCAGACCTCCTCGATCTACTGGTTCGGGAACTACGGCTATTCGGGGGGCCACACCGAGAATGCGTTTGCCGGCCTCAACTCTGCTCTGGTCGGGGCCTTCACGCCGCCTTCGTCCAGCGGCGGGGGTGGAGGCTTCTCCGGCGGCGGGGGCGGCGGTGGAGGTGGTGGCGGCGGAGGCGGCGGCGGCGCCTGGTAGCTGGTGACCCGCCGAGGTCGACCGCCGGTTTAGCGTGTCTGGTGGATTGAGATCCCTGTCCGTCGCCCTGGCCATGGTGCTGGCCATGGTGGCAACCACCGAATCACCTCTCGAGGAGCCGTTCCCGATCTATACGGGGGACGAGTTCAAAGCGCTCTACGACCATGCAGTTCGACATGAGCTGCCCAACCTCGTCCCCCCCAGCGGTCGGCTCCCGGTCACCGGGGATCCCGACCTGGACGATCGGATCTGGGACATCGCCACTGCACGCGGCTATGTTCTCAGACCGGTGGCAGGCCCCGATCTGGGCAGTGCCGACGGGGTGCCGATGCAGCCCCAAGCAGCTGCTGCTTGGGAGCAGCTGAAGGAGGCGGCTCGCGCCGCCGGGCATCCGTTCGTCGTCTCCTCTGCCTACCGATCACCCGACAGCCAGCGAACCCAGTTCAACTCCAAGCTGCGCGGCACCACCGACGAGGCGATCGACGCTGCACTCACCTGGTATTCGATCCCCGGCACGTCCAAGCACCATGGTGGCTACGCCCTCGACTTCAGATACGCCGACGGAACGTTTGGTGAGTTCCGGGACACACCCGATTACGCCTGGCTGGCGACGGACAACTTCCTGAATGCAAAGCGATTCGGCTTCATCCCCTCGTATCCGGATGACGTGACGACTCAGGGGCCCAACCCCGAGCCGTGGGAGTTCGTGTGGGTGGGAGTGGACCTGATCCGATGTGGGATGCCCTGTGTCGAGGCGGCCAGCGGGCCGCTGGCACGTCACCCGGGCGGTCAGGCGCCGATCGAGTTCGCCCTCGACCGGAACGCTCGCCGGCGTCATTGGGGGCCTCTGGCCATTATCGGGTGAGGAGGTAGAAGGCGGAGAACCGGTTGCTGATCTCGTCCAGTGGCTCGAATGAACCGAATCCGGCTTCCGCGGCCATCTCCTCGGCTCGCTGGCGGCCCCAAGCCGCGCCCAGCCCCACGCCCCCACCGGCCAGCGACTGGGTCAGGCAGTGCAGCGTCGAGGTCCCATAGAGCATCGCTCCTCTAGGCGATAGGTTGTCCTCGAGGTTGGAGCTCGCGTTCGGCTCCATCATCAGATACTGCCCACCCTCCGCCAGCGCATCCCTGACCCGCTTCATCCCCCCGAGTGGGTCGGTCAGGTCGTGGATCACGTCGAAGGTCGTTATCAGCTCGAAGGGCGGGTCGAGGGGGAGGTCTTCTATGCCGCGGTTCTCGAATTCGACATTGGGCACGGTCGTGGATCGCTCCGTGGCTGTGGCGATCGCCTCAGACGACACGTCATAGCCGAGGACCCAGGACTCGGGAAAGGCCTCGGCGAGGAGGATGGCAACCGTCCCAGAGCCACATCCGACATCGGCCACCCGGATGCCTGACTCGAGACGAGGGATGACACCGGGGATGGCTGGCAGCCATCTCGATAAGAGGAACGTCCGCTGAGAGGGTGTCTGTGCCCGAGAGATGCCTCTGACCGCTGCCTCGCCGAAATCCTCGAAGACGACACCGCCCCCGTGGACCGTGGCACGAGCCACACCATCGATCTGCCCGAGGAACGCGGGGAGGACATCGAGGAATCCACCCATGAAGTAAGGGCTCGACTCGTCGGAGGTGAGAAGGGCATGTTCGGGTGGGAGTTCGAATCGCTGAGTGCCCGGGTCGTACTCGACGACGCCGGCGGCGGCCAGACCTGACAAGATCTCCTGGACATATCGGCTTTGGAGGCCCGCGCCCTCGGCCAGGTCCTGGACGGTGCCGCCGCCGACCTCCCCGAGATGACGGGATAGGCCAGACCGATCGGCCACGGCGAGGAGTCCGATCGTGGTGGCCCCAGCGGCGAACTCGATGAACCTGTCGAGGAAAGCGTCGATCTTGACCCGGTCCACCGGTCAGGTTCCGAGCTTGGTGATCATCGCCCAGACGACGACGAAGAGGACCACGAGGCCGATGATGGAGATCTGGCGCCACGCGCGGACCGCCTGGGGGAGATCGGATCCACTCTCCGCCGCTGAGGCGAGTCGCTCGTTGACTCTTCGACCCATGGTGGACTCGACCAATCCCGAGATCAGGAACGCGCCCAGGCCGATCAGGACGAAAGCGTCCCCCCAGCCAAAGGCGTCCGATGTGAGCACGAGGGCAATGCCTGAGAGCAAGACCAGGCCCGAGGTGATCCCGAAAAAGGCCCCGCTCCGCTTCTCGAAGCCCTTGAGGATGCTCGCCGCCGCCGGCGGCCCGGAGCGGGCAACTGCGGGGTAAGCGAACATCGCGAAGAGACCACCGCCGATCCAGCCCGCCGCCCCGACTATGTGGAGGAACAGGAGGAAATCGCGCATCACGCGACCCTAATGGCCGATGCCGGCGACGACCCGGCCGGCCTTGATCGTCTTCCACACGAGGTTGGTGGCAGGCCGATAGGGGATGTGAGCGGCGGATGGGGCGTCGATGATCACCAGGTCGCCTGCCGATCCCGGCGAGAGGAGACCGTGATCGGGCATCTGGAGGGAAAGGGCGCCTCCCCGGGTCGCGGCGTGGATGGCCTGGTCGATGGAGAGGCCCATCTGCACCACGGCCAGGCTCATCACCATGCTCATCGACTCGAGGTACGACGTGCCCGGATTGCAGTCCGTGGCCAGGGCCACGGTCATGCCCTGGTCGAGCAGCATCGGCCCAGGTGCCTGGGGGGAACGAAGGGTGTAGGAGGCACCCGGGACCAGGACGGCCACCACTCCGGCCTCGGCAAGGGCACCGGCGTCGTCCACGGTGACATGGTCGAGGTGGTCGGCGCTCACCGCTCCGATCCCGGCGGCGAGGGCGGCTCCCCCCGAATGTGTGAGCTGTTCGGCATGGACCCGGGCGCCCATCCCGAGATCCGCCGCCGCTTCGAAGACACGTAGTGCCTCATCCACGCTGAAGGCGCCCTCCTCCACGAAGACGTCGCAGTAGTCCGCCAGAGGGGCGGCGGCGGGCAGCATCTCCTCGACCACCAGGTCCAGATAGCCCTTCCGATCGTCCCGGTACTCCGGCGGGAGCGCATGCGCACCGAGAAAGGTCGTCTTGACCGTCACCGGCAGCTCGTCGCCCACCCTTCGCGCCACCCTGAGGAGGGCCATCTCGGTGCCCAGATCGAGCCCGTAGCCCGACTTGATCTCGATTGTGGTGGTGCCGGACTCGATCATCCTTCGCACCCGCGCCGCCGCTTCTTGGAACAGCTCGTCCTCACCGGCTGCCCGCGTGGCGGCGACCGTGGAGACGATGCCGCCCCCGAGCCCTGCGATGTCGGCGTATGAGGCGCCCTGCATCTTCAGCCCGAACTCGTCGGCCCGGTCCCCGGCGAACACGACATGGGTGTGTGCGTCGACGAAACCGGGGATCACCGCACGTCCCTCGCAGTCGACGCGGTCGGCACGGCCCTGATCGGGGGCGCCCGACGAGGTGCCGGCGTAGGTGATCTCACCATCGACGATCATCACCACCGCATCGGCGACCGTGTCCCCGGCATTGGTGGTGAGGCGTCCGATCCCGGTGAGGAGGAGGTCGGTCACGAGTCTGCTGCGGCCGCAACCGACCCGTTTTCGATCAGCCCGGCGACGAGCTCGATCTCGTCGGTGAGGGAGCGATCCTCGGTCAGGGGTGGGACATGGGAACGGACCAGGTCGACCAGGGCGGTCGTGCCGGGAGCAGGCTGGAGCGGCCGGCGGTGCTCGATGCCTTGAGCGGCGCAGAGCAGCTCGATGGCGACCACATTCCGGGCGTTGGCCAACACCTGGCCGAGCTTGAGCCCGGCCCCCCATCCCATCGAGACATGATCCTCCTGGGTGCCTGAGGTGGGGATCGTGTCCACCGATGCGGGGTGGGCCAGGACCTTGTTCTCGGCTACGAGGGCGGCCTGCACGTATTGGCTGATCATGTAGCCCGACTGCACTCCCGGATCGGTGGCTAGGAAGGCGGGGAGGCCCCGTGAGCGGGCCGGGTCGAGGAGGCGGTCGGTGCGCCGCTCGGAGATCGAGCCGAGCTCGGCCACCGCTATCGCGGCGAAGTCGAGTACGAAGGCCAGGGGCTGGCCGTGGAAGTTGCCCGCCGACACCACCTCACCTGTCTCGGGGAAGACAACGGGGTTGTCCACCACCGCGCCGAGCTCACGGGTGAGCACATCCTCCATGTGGTCGAAAGTGTCGGAGGCTGCCCCGTGCACCTGGGGGGCGCAGCGCAACGAATAGGCGTCCTGCACGGCGTGGTCGAAGTCGTCGACATGGCTCCCTCCGATGGGGCTCCCCTCGATGAGAGTGGCGATTCGCCTTGCCGACGCGATCTGGCCGGGATGAGGGCGGAGACGGTGGACGTCCTCCCGAAACGGCCGGGCACTGCCCATCATCGCCTCGATGGTCATGGCGCAGGCGGCGTCGGCCGCCATCAGGAGCAGGTGGGCGTCGTGTAGCGCCAGGGCGCCCATCGCCGCCATCCCCTCTGTCCCGTTCAAAAGCGAGAGCCCCTCCTTCGCCTGGAGCATCAGTGGCTCCAGATCCACTTCCGAGGAGGCTACGACCTGGCCATCGACCTTCACTCGGCCCTCCCCGATGAGCGGAAGCGCCATGTGGGCGAATGGGGCCAGGTCCCCCGAAGCTCCCACGGAGCCCTGGGAGGGGATGACGGGGAGGATGTCCCGGTCGAGCATCTCGAGCAAGCGTTGGACCACGACGGGCCGCACCCCCGAGTGACCCTGGGCCAGGGTGCGAGCCCGGAGCAGGAGGATGGCCCGCACCAAAGGGTCGGGAAGGGGAGGACCGACCCCGGAGGCGTGGGAGCGGATCAGGTTGTACTGCAGTGTCTCCGCCTCGTCGGGGGCGATGCGTGTCGAGGCCAGGGCCCCGAATCCGGTCGTTATCCCGTACACGACGTCGCCCGAGGCGACCGTCGCATCCACTATTGCCCGGGCCGGCTCCATCTGTGCGGCGATGTCGGGCCCGGGAATCGCCCGGGCCCGGCGCTGGGCGACCTCCACCACCTGGCCGGGGGTGAGCGGCCCGCCGTCGACGACGACTTCGGTCACGGAGGCACGGTACCGGCTTGATTCCTGACAGGCCGGCGAGGTGGATAGCGTGCCCCGCACATGATGACCGACCTCAGCCCGCTTCTGTCAGAGCCAGGTGTCACGATCGCCGTCATCGGCGCCACCGATCACCGCTCCAAATACGGGGGGATCATCTATCGGGATCTGAAACGCAAGGGCTATCGGGTCTTCGCCGTCAACCCGTACCGGGAGACGGTGGACGGCGACCCGTGCTGGAAGACGGTGCTCGACCTGCCGGAGCCCCCGACTATCGCCGATTTCGTCATACCAGCACGACGAGGGCTGGACGTGCTCGAAGAATGTGAACAGGCGGGGATCCGCAATATCTGGCTACAGCCTGGCGCCGAGTCGGCCGACATCATCGAGCGTCTCGAGTCCGGCCCATTCGATTGGCTGGCCCACGCCTGCATCATGGTCCGTGCCTCGCTGGCGCCGGACCGCGGATGATCAGATTCGCCCGTTGAACATCTCCCGGGCGATGATGTTCCGCTGGATCTCGGAGGTGCCTTCGTAGATGCGCGGGGCCCGCACCTCGAGATAGAGGTGAGCCAAGGTCGAATCCGCCTCGAGGCCTCTGGCTCCTAGCACCTGGATGGCCGTGTCCACCGCGAGCTGCGCCGTCTCGGTGGCATGGAGCTTGGCCATCGCCGCTTTTCCCGTGAGGGTCTCTGTGTCGCTGTCGTCATGAGCGGCTGCGGCCGAATAGACCAGTAGCTCGGCCGACTCGATGGCGAGCCGGACATCGGCCAGCTGATGGGACACCCCCTGAAAATCGGAGATGGGGGCACCGAAAGCCGTGCGGGTCGTCGCATGCGAGGTGGCGATGCGGAGAGCGGCCTCGGCCATGCCGAGTGCGAAGGCCCCGACACTGGGTCGGAACAGGTCGAGTGTCTGCATCGCCACCCGGAAGCCATTGTCGACCTGGCCCAACACGTTCTCGCCGGGGACGAACACCCCGTCGAGATGGAGCCGGCCCAGAGGGTGAGGGGAGAGCATCGGGATGTGCTCGCCGCTGAGACCGTCCATGTCGGAGGTCACGACGAAGGCGGTGATGCCACGGGAGCCTGCGTCGGGTGTCGTCCGGGCGAACAGGGTGTACACGTCTGCCTCCGGCGCATTCGAGATGTACGCCTTCTCACCACTCAACCGGAACCCGTCGCCGTCTCGCTCGGCGGTGGTGACGAGGGCGCCGGCGTCCGAGCCCGCACCGGGCTCGGTTAGGGCAAACGCGGCGACGGTCCCCCCGCGGCGTACCTCGGGGATGACTCGCCCCTTGAGCGCGGCCTGGCCGGTCAGATGGATGGGGATGGCCCCGAGGCCCTGGACGGCGAACGCGGTCTCGGACTCGGTCGAGACACGGGCCAGGCCCTGGCGCATGGCGCATAGATCGGTGGCGGTCACCGTGTTGTCGGAGAAGAGGCGATCGAACAACCCGTGACTGGCGATGGCCTCGACCAGGCTGCGATTGACCTTGCCCGGCTCTCCGGACTCGGCCACCTCGACCAGGGCGTGTCCCACCCGCTCGCATTCCTCCACGAGGGCCCTGGTCATCGCCCCAGTATGCGCTTTGTCAGGGCAGGCATGTCAGGTTTGGCCCCGCCCGAGGGCCGTCCGGTGCCAGAATCGATCAACCGAGAAGAAGGAAACGGGAGTCATGCACACGATGCCGCCAAGCGTCCGCAACCTGTTCGGTCCCAAAGCGGATATTGACCCCGGTCCTCGGTGTCGCACTCCTCTATGGGATCTACACCTACCTGAGAGCCAGGGGGCGCGACCGATGGCGGCCGAGGTGCGCGTCTGAAGACTCCGGCATGAGCCCCTTTCGCGCCTCGGCCGGCTTTACCGACAGCTGGGGGCACTTCGGGTTCGAGGTGTCCGACGGGGTCGCGATCGTCACGTTCGATCGTCCCGACCGGCTCAACGCCCTCACGTTCGAGGTATACGCCGACCTGCGGGATCTTCTCGGTGAGCTGGAGCAGCGTGACGACGTCCGGGTGCTGGTGATCACCGGCTCCGGCCGGGGATTCTGCTCGGGTGGCGATGTCGATGAGATCATCGGCGCGCTGCAGGGAATGGGGAGCAGCCGTCTGCTCGAGTTCACCCGGATGACCGGAGCGGTGGTGGAGCGGATCCGACGGCTCCCCCTCCCGGTCATCGCCGCAGTGAACGGTGTGGCCGCCGGCGCCGGTGCAGTCATCGCCCTGGCCTCCGACATCAGGATCCTGGCCGAGTCGGCGTCCCTCAGCTTCCTATTCACGAGGGTCGGATTGTCCGGCGGCGACATGGGCGCTGCCTATCTGCTGCCACGCGTGGTCGGGCTGGGCCGGGCCAGCGAGTTGCTCTTCCTCGGGGAGAAGATCGAAGCCGACTACGCCATGGCCATCGGTCTCGCCACCCGGGTCGTCGCCGACGCCGACCTGACGTCCGAGGCCCGGTCTCTCGCCCAAGAGCTGGCCTCGGGGCCTGCGTTCGCCTACGCGGCCACCAAGATGATGATCGACCGTGAGCTGGACATGGACCTCGGCGCGGCAATCGAGTTCGAGGCCTTCGCCCAGGCCCTGCTCATGACCAGCGAAGACCACGCCGAGTTCTATCGGGCGTTCACGGGGAAGCGGCCCCCGGAATGGAAAGGCCGATGAGCGGGCACCAATTCCTGAACCCAACAGATCTCGCCCCGCCACATGGCTTTTCGCACGGGGCAGTGGCCGCCGAGGGCAGGACGCTCTACATCGCCGGGCAGACCGGCCATCACCCCGACCAGGCCATCGACGATGGCATCGTCGAACAGTTCGCCCGGGCCTGCGTTGCAGTGGCGACTGTCATCGACGAGGCAGGTGGCGGGCCGGGCGACCTGGTGTCATTGACCATCTACACCACGGACATCGCCGGATACAAGGATCACCTGGGGCGGATTGGGGAGGCCTACCGGGCCGTGTTCGACAACCACTACCCGCCAATGGCCTTGATCGGAGTGGCCGACCTCTTCGATCCGAGGGCCAAGGTGGAGTTGGTCGGCATCGCCGTGATCCCTGCTTGATCCCCTCGTAATTGGGAGCCTCAGCGTCGTATACGGGACCTGGCGGTCCCAATTTCGTGGACATGCTCGAGGAGACGGTCGACGTCGGACTCGTCGTGATAGATCCCGAAGCCGATCCGAAGTCGATCACCCCTGTAGTCGGTCACCACCCCGCGCTGATGGAGGGCCGTGTAGCGGTCGGCCGCGGTACTCGACCTGAATGTGAGGAAGTTCCCGCGGCGGTCGGGGTCCGTGATTAGGAGCTCACCCAGATCGGGCGCCCCGGCCAGGAATCGCTCTTGCAGATCGAGGACATGACGGTGGATCTCGACCGGGGTGATCCCCTCCGTCTCCAGCCACCCCAGGACCGCATTCATCCGGTAGACACCTGAGGGGTCGAAGGTGGCCCCGGAGAACCGAGAACCGTCGGAGCCGTAGGTGACCTCCTTTCCGACGCCCGTCTCCAACTGGCCGAAGCCCGCATACCAGCCGGTGTCCACCGGCCGAGGCCCGTATCCGGCAGGGGAGTGGAGGAAACAGGCTCCCTCACCGGACATGGCGTATTTGTAACCACCAGCCAGGAAGAAGACTCGATCCTGGATGGCCCCGAGGCTCACCGGCAAGGCCATGAATGCGTGATATCCGTCGATGACGATAAAGGTCCGGTTCTCCGGGACCGAGGACACGATCTGGTCCAGCCCGTCCAGCCGCAGCCCCGAGTCGAACAGGACCTGGCTGAGATATATCAAATCGTGGGCGCCGGCCCTGGCCTCACGGGTGAGACGCTCGGGAAAGGTGTCGAACGGCTCGGTGGGGATGCGGTCGACGATGGCCAGCCCGGCCTCCTCCCAACGGCGGGATTGCCGGTTGAACGAGTGGAACTCGGCGTCGGTGGAGAGAACGCGCACCGGCGGGTCCAGGCAGGAGAAGATGCGCATCAGGAAGGAGTGGGTGTTGGGGCCAAAGGTCATCGTCGATGGGTCGGCCAGCCCGAGGACACGGGCAATCTGGCTGCGTGTGGTCGGGATGAGCTCACCGAACACGTGGTCCCACTTGTCGTCCATCATCGCTGCCGCGTCGAGCCACGCCTGCTGATGAGCACCGAATGAGACATCGGGCCAGGGATGATGAGAGTGGGCTGCGAAATGAAGACGTTCAGATCCAGGAAGCGACCTCCAGACTCCCGCTGGGCCGGGCCCGGCCTCCAGGAACCGGGAGAAGTGGGGCTTGAGGTTCATCCCTCGTACTTGAATCGCATGGACTCGGTGATCCCATCGGGCAGGGGCGGCCGGTCGGCCCTGGGGATGAGGAACGTGGACAGGTTGTACAGATCCCCGAAGACGCGGCTCCGCTCCGCCGAGCGCTCCAGGTACTTGGCTCCGGCCGAGCCACCGGTCCCGATCCGGCGCCCGATCATGCGGAGGACCATCTGGGCGTGGCGGTAACGCCACACGGTGAAGCCCTCATCGATGTCCATCAAGTGCTCGAGAAGCCGGAATGGCTCCTGGAGGGCGGGCTGGTCCCGGTAGAGGGTGATGAACAAGGCAGCCTGGAAGGCGCGATGGGACATACGTAGCCTGCCCGCGGCCTGCTGCTCGGCGTGCTTGACCGGGTCGAAGACCGCCTCGTACTGCTCGAAAGTGACCTCGAAGTCCTTGAGTTGGGCTGCCTTCTCTAGGTCGGACAGCCTCGGGTTGGACTCGACGATCGCCCGGTCGGCTTCGAGCCGGCGCTTTACCGCATCCTGGAAGGCCGCGCGAAACGAGAAGTCCTCGAAGTCGAGGAACGGGGTCCGCTCCAGCCAGCCTTCCACCAGATCGAACAAGGATGGCTCGACCTCGCTCCGTGTGACCAGGTCACGGTCCTCCGGATTGAATCGGGAGGTGTAGGGCGAGCCACCGAGCTTGAGACGGTCCTCGACACGAAGACCGAGCTTGTTCTCCACCAGGCGGAACTGGGCCGATTGGAAACCCGAGGCGGGGAAAAGGTGGTCTCTGAAGTCGAGAAAATCCAGAGGGGTCATCGTCTCCAGCACGCTCACCTGCTGGACCAAGAGCTTCTGGATCTCGACGACACGGCGCAGCAGGGACACCGCGGTTCCCATGTCGGCTTCGTCGACCGTGCCCAGGCCGAAGATGCGCCTCACCTCGTCGAGCTCCCATAGGATCTGCTTGAACCAGAGCTCGTACGCCTGATGGACCACGATGAAAAGCATCTCGTCATGCACAGTGTCCCCGGCCTTGGTGCTCTCCAGGTCCTGGGCGTCGAGGAGCTTGTCCAGCTTGAGGTAGCCCCCGTAGTAGAGATCAGGGTCCATCGCGGGGCACGCTACCGCGGATACGTCGAAGCGTCCCCGTTCACGTCGATGTGCATGTGCCCCCCTTTGATCCCGGGGCCAGCCTCGTTCAGGCTTCCGCCCCGCCGGACCAAGCCTCGGACCGCACCCAGAGCTCCCTGGCGAGGTCGTCGTCCTGGGCCCACGGTGAGGGCAGCAGACGTGTCCGCTGTTCGTAGTACTGGCCGCTCTCCGATGCGACTTCGTCCGACGTGGCACACCACAGAACCGTGTCGGCGCCTTGCTCTGGGGTGAGCATGCCCTTACCGGAGATCGCCCTCAGAGGGCCGGGGATGAGGCGGGTGCGCGCCAAGCCGGGATGGACGGCGTAGGAGCTCACCTGGGGCCGGCGCCGGGCCAGCTCTCTGATGAAGAGGACGTTGGCCAGCTTCGACGTGGCGTACTCGGCCACGCCGATCAGGGCCGTCGGCCTCCGGAGGCGTTCGAAGTCGATGCCCCGGGCCCGGTGGTGCATGGCGCTGGTCAGACTCACCACCCTGGCCCCCGATGAAAGGACCGGCCCCAGCTCTCTAGTGAGGGCGAAATGGCCGAGATGATTTATCCCGAAATGGACCTCGAACCCGTCCTCGGTCAGGCCGCGTCTGTTGATCCCGATCCCGGCGTTGTTGACGAGGACGTCGATGGGCCGCCCCGAGGCCACCACGCGCCGGGCCGCATCACGCACCGAGCGAAGAGAAGCCAGATCGAGGTCGAGGAACTCGCCGCTCCCCCCGGCGGAGGCCACTTCTTCGACCACAGGCTCGATCCTCTCGGGATGGCGGCCGGCAGCGATCACGTGGAACCCGGCCCGGCCCAGATCCACCGCTGTCGCCCGACCGATGCCTGAGCCGGGGCCTGTGACCAGGGCGACGGGCATCATCGCAAGCTAGTGACATGCCACCGGTGGCCGCCCGAAGGTCAACGGAATGGCCGCGCTTAGCCTGTTCCGGTGCACATCACCGCATCCAAGCTCGTCGACGCCCTCGGCGAGCGCGGATACCGGATCACGATGGCGCGGCGTGCGGTTTGTGAGGTGGTGGCGGCCGCTCATGACGAGCACCTCAGCGCGGCCGACATCTATCAGCGAGCACGTGAGACCAGCGGCACACGTCTCGACCGGTCCACGGTGTACCGAACCCTCGAGGCATTGGAGGACGCCGGCCTGCTCGCCCATTCCCATCTTGGTCATGGCCCCTCGGTCTATCACCTCGCCGAGGACGCGGGGCATCAGCATCTCATCTGTCGGAATTGCGGTCAGACCATGACGCTGCCTCGCGAGGAGGCCGATCTCATCGCAGATGCCATCATCGCCTCGACCGGGTTCGTTGCCGACCTGAACCATTTCGCCGTCTCCGGTCTGTGCGCCGATTGCGCCGCGTTGGACGACATCTGAGTCGGCTAGCTACTCTTCTTGCGACACGGTTGCAAGAAAGGATGGATCTTGCACATACCAGACGGGTTCTTGAACGGGGCCGCCTCGGCCGGCACCGCTGTGGTCGCAGCTGGTGGCCTCGGGTATTCCATCAAGCGGGCGGGGGCCTATCTCCAGGACAATCGGATCGCGCTCACCGGGCTGGTCGCCGCGTTCATCTTCGCACTCCAGATGCTCAACTTCCCGGTGGCTGCAGGCACGTCGGGCCATCTCCTCGGCGGGGCGCTGGCGGTCATCCTGGTCGGCCCCTGGCTGGGGATCACCGCCGTGAGCGTCGTTGTGATCGTCCAGGCTCTTCTGCTCGCCGATGGCGGGATATCGGCTTTGGGGGCCAACGTTCTCAACATGGCCCTGGTGACCGGGTTCGTCGGCTGGGTTGTGTTCCGAACGATGGTGAAGATCCTCCCCAGATCCTGGACCACGGTATTGGTGTCGACCTTCACCGCAGCCCTGGCCTCGGTGGTTGCGTCCTCCATCGCGTTCGTCATCGAGTACGCCTTCGGAGGACGAGGCAACGTCGATGTGGCGACGGTGCTCGCAGCCATGGCGGGTGTCCATTTCCTCATCGGCATCGGTGAGGGTCTGATCTCCTCGGCGATGGTCGGTGCGGCGGCGACACGACCCGAGTTGATCGCCGGGGTGCAGGACCTCGACCTCCTCGACAAGGAGAAGAAGAAGGTCCGGGCCGGAGCCTGGGGCTTTGCTGCCGCCGGCCTGGCGGTAGCCGTCCTGCTCGTGATGGTGGTGGCGCCCCTGGCATCGGAGGAGCCCGATGGGCTGGAGCGAGCGGCCATCGACCAGGGTTTCGCCGACTCTGCGGAGGACCACGTCCTGGCCGAGTCTCCTTTGGCCGATTACGGGGTGTCGGGAGTCGAGGACGAGGCCACCGGGACCCGGCTCTCCGGTCTGATCGGTGTTCTGATCACCTTCGGTGTGGGTGCCGCAATCGTCGGGGCGTTCGTGATGATGAGAAAGCGGAGCACGACACCGCTCTGAGCGGAACGGCACACGCCCACGCTCTGTATCGGCATGGGGAGACGCCGGTGCATCGGCTTCCGCCTCAGGTAAAGGTGGTGGCGCTCCTGGTCTTCGTCATCGCAGTCGTTGCGATACCCAGGGAGGCGTTCTGGGCTCATGCCTTGGCCGGTTGCCTGATCGCCGGGGTCATGATCCTGGCCGAGCTACCCGCCGGTTTCGTGGCAAGACGCATGCTGGTGGAGGTGCCGATCCTCGTCTTCGCGCTGCTGCTCCCCTTCTTCGGACAGGAACCGACGACCCAGGTCCTCGGACTCACACTCTCGGTCGAAGGGTTGTGGGGAGCCTGGACCATCATCGCCAAGGCAACCATCGGGGTGGGTGCGTCGGTGGTGGTGTCGGCGACCACGACGATCCCCGACATCATCCGCGGGCTCGACCGGATCCGGGTCCCACGGGTCATCACCGCCATCGCCGGGTTCATGGTGCGGTATCTCGACATCGTGGCCGGGGAGTTCGCACGCCGCCGTGTGGCCATGGCCTCGCGTGGCTACGAGCCGAGATGGCCGTGGCAAGGCGGCCCGTTGGCCCATTCCGCCGGCTCGTTGTTCATCCGCTCGTACGAGCGGGGGGAGCGGGTCCACCAGGCGATGGTGGCCCGGGGCTTCACCGGGCGGATGCCTGCCTACGGTGACCAACCCGCCTCGCTCCGGGAATGGGCCATCGGATTGTCGGTGCCTGCAGCCGCTGCCATCCTCGTCTTGCTCTCCGTCACCGTGATTCGATGAGTGAGCCATCACTCGAGGTCGCCGGGCTCGTCTTCAGCTATCCCGACGGCCATCGGGCACTGGGTGGCGTCGATCTCCATGTCCATCACGGCGAGCGGGTCGCACTGCTCGGCCCGAATGGAGCGGGCAAGACGACCCTGCTCCTCCATCTCAACGGCATCCTTCGACCGGACGCCGGAACGGTGCGGGTCGCCGGGCTCGATGTGTCCGATGAAGCAGCCATGGAAGTGCGGCGACGGGTGGGTCTGGTGTTCCAGGATCCCGACGACCAGCTCTTCATGCCCACGGTCGGCCAGGACGTGGCTTTCGGGCCGGCCAACTTCGGTCTGATCGGGGCGGAGCTCGATTCCAGGGTGGCCGACGCCCTCGGCGCCGTGTCGATGCTCGAGGCGATCGATCGAGCCCCCCACCATCTCAGTTACGGGGAGAGACGCCGGGTCGCCATCGCCACCGTCCTGGCCATGAGGCCCGAGATCCTGGTCCTCGATGAGCCGACCTCCAATCTGGACCCTGCCTCGAGACGGGAGTTGATCGACGTGCTGCGAGCTCTCCCGATCACCCAACTGGTGGTGACCCACGACCTGCCATTCGCCCTCGAACTCTGTCCTCGAGCCCTGGTCATGGACGAGGGGTCGATCGTGGCCGGCGACGAGACGGTGGAGATCCTCGGTGATGAGGTCCTCATGAAGGCACATCGTCTCGAGCTCCCCTACCGGTTCGACCCGCGAGGAGGAACGGACCGGTAGCGTCGACGCGGTGACATCACGCTGGCCGGATCGGCTCAACATCGACCAGCACCTCCTTCGGCGCCGTCTCGAGGAAGGCCTGGGTGACCGAATCGCCCTGCGTCTCGACGAGCGCCCGATCACCTACTCCGAGGTCGACCGGGCCGCCTCGGGGATGGCGCAGCTCCTCAGCGAGCGAGGAGTGAGCCCGGGAGACCGGGTACTGATGGTGATGCCGGACGGGCTGGCCTATGTCGCCGCGCTGTTCGGGGTGCTCCGGCTCGGGGCGGTCGGGTTGCTCATCAACCCGGGAATGACCGAGGCCGACCTCGCCGGTATCGCCCGCCTGGCTCGGCCCACCTCGGTCGTGGTCCATCCACGGCACCGGGAGAGGGTGGTCTCGGCCCTCACCACCCAAGCGGTCGGCATCCCTCCGCTGGTGATCGTCGATGACGCCACGGAGCTTCCAGACCGCGACCTGGCCAGCTTCGACACCTCCGCTCTCGACCCGGCGCTCTGGATCTTCTCCGGCGGCACCACCGGGCTCCCCAAGGCGGTCGTGCAGACCCATCGCTCCTTCGCCAACACGACAGAGCTCTACGGAAAGGGAATCCTCGGCCTCGACGCGGACGACGTGACGATCGCAGTGCCGAAGCTCTACTTCGGCTATGCGCTCGGATCGAACCTGTTCTTCCCGTTCTCGGTCGGCGCCTCGACCGTTCTTTTCGAAGAGCCCTCGACGCCCGGGGCGCTGTTGGACAGGATCGAGCGGCACCGGGCGACCGTGCTGATCAACGTGCCGTCGGCGATCAGCCAGATGCTGGCTCATCCCGACTCAGCCGAGCGAGATCTGTCCTCGCTGCGGCTGGCGACGTCGGCCGGTGAGCCGTTGCCCGAGACCCTGTGTCGACGGTGGATGGGCCGATTCGAGGTCGAACTGCTCGACGGGCTGGGAACTGCCGAGATGTGGCACATCTTCGTCTCGAACCGGATCGGAGAGGTGAGACCGGGAACGCTGGGACAGGTGGTGCCCGGCTTCGATATCAAGGCCTGCGACGAAGGCGGGCTGGCCGTCGGGCCGGGTGAGGTGGGACGTCTGTGGGTGAGAGGTGAATCGCTCGGCCTCGGCTATCACGAGAACGCGGAGGCGACCGCCGAGGCCTTTCGGGGTGACTGGTTCGCCGGGGGGGACCTGGTCTCGATCGACGACGACGGGTACGTCACCCATCGTGGCCGTGCCGATGAGGCCATCAAGGTGAAGGGCCGGTGGTTCCGGCCCCAGGAGGTCGAATCGGTCCTACTCGATCACCCGTCTGTGCGGCAGTGCGCTGTGATCGCCGTTGAGGACGAAGCGGGCCTGCCCCGGCCTGTCGCCTTCGTCGTGGGCACCGACGTCACCGCGGAGGAGCTGACCGAATGGTCACTCACCCACATGGAGGCCTACAAACATCCCCGGCGCATCGTGTTCGTAGACCAGCTGCCCCAGACCCACCTGGGGAAGGTGGATCGAGGAGCGCTCAAGCAACTGGCTGCAGAGAGCTGACCCTCAGGCGGGACTGGCGAGCACCTCCCGCCAGCCCTCCACCACCGATGGGTGCTGGGGCATCCATCCGGTCGTTTCCCGAAATTTTCGGTTCGCTACGCGGTGCGACGACGCCAGCAGCCCGACCGACCTGCCCAGGGCGAGCTTGACCGCGGCCCTGGGGAGCCGCCTTGGTCTGGGGGCTTTGAGCGCCTCCGCCAGCGTGTCGACGTACACCGCCGACTGGACCGGCTCGTCGTCACAGACGTTGTAGGTGCCGTCGGCCGACGACATGGCCGTCAGGACCGCGGTGCCGGCGTCCTCGATATGCAGACTCGAGACATAGTTGACTCCCCGGCCCACCACCGGGATGTCCCGCTTGCGCACTGCATCGATGTACTCCCGCGAAGTGTCCCCGGGCCCGTAGAGCCGGGCGAAGCGGAGACTAACCCCGGTACCCCCGCCGCGGCGAAATCTGTCCACATGGCCCTCGGCTGCCAGCGCCGAGGCGAGCGATCGGAACGTCAGGTCGATGGGCGCCGACTCATCGAGCCATTCGGCCCCGCCGTCGGCGTAGAAGAAGGTGATCGACTCCTGGATGAACCGGCCCGCGCCGTTGGCCAGCGCAGCGTCGACGAGGATCCCTGTGGCTGTATCCCGAAGAGTGTCGTTGGCCGCCCACGACTCGGGTTTCACCATCGCCACCAGGTTCGGGATGCTGGTGGCGAAGTGGATCACGACGTCGACGCCCTGCGTCGCCCTAACCACCGCCTCTTCGTCCAGCAGGTCGACCTCGCTCGGCTCAGCTCCGGACCGCGTCAACCAGTCCCGCCCCTCGATGGTTCGTGCCAACCCGATGACGTCGTGCCCCGCGGCGACCAGGAGTGGGACAGCCACTCGCCCCATCACCCCCGTTGCCCCGGTGAAAAAGACCTTCATCTCTGTGCCTCACTCGTCGTCGCACCACGGATTACTGGCTCCCACCCGGGGCGACATGGTATTTCCATCCGCGCGGCTCTTGTCCGTGACCGGTGTCCCAGCGGCCCGGCATACTGGCGGGATGGGTGAGCCGACCATCCTCCACGCCGATCTGGATGCGTTCTACGCGTCGGTCGAGCAGATGCTCGACCCGTCGTTGAAGGGAAGACCCGTCCTGGTCGGCGTGGGCATCGTCCTCGCTGCCTCCTATGAGGCGCGCGCCCACGGGGTCCGCTCGCCGATGCCCACCCGCGATGCCCTTCGGCTCTGCCCTGACGCCGTGGTGGTCCACGGTCATTTCGAAAAATACCTGGACCTCTCGTCCCAGGTGATGGAGGTGCTGGAGGACGCTTCGCCGATCATCGAGCAGATCTCGATCGACGAGGCCTTCCTCGACGTGCGGGGCTCTACGCATCTCCTCGGGACGCCGTCCACCATCGCCCGGTGCATACGTGCCCGGGTCGCCGACGAGATCGGCCTGCCCATCTCGATCGGCATCGCCTCGACGAAGTTCCTGGCCAAGATCGCCTCGGCGCGGGCCAAGCCCGGTGGCCTGGTAGTAGTGCCATTTGGCGCGGAGCTCGACTTCCTTCATCCCCTCCCGGTCGAGGCCATGTGGGGAGTGGGGCGAGTCACTGCGGCCAACCTGCATCGTTACGGCATCATGACGATCGGCGATCTGGCCGCAGTCCCGTCCGGCGCCTTCTCGAGCTCCCTCGGTCCCGGCGCCTCGGGGGCATTGCATGCCCTCTCCTGGAATCGGGACCCCAGGGTGGTGCGCGGCGGTCGTCGGGCGGGGAGCATCGGGAGCCAACAGGCGCTGGGGCGGGGTCTGACCGACCCCGACGAGCTGGCCGTCGTGGTGCTCGGTCTGGCGGATCGGATCGGCAGGCGGGCCCGCAAGAAGGGCCGGTCAGGCTCGACCCTGACCCTGCGGGCCCGGTTCCCGGGGCCCCGTGTCCTCTCGCGGAGTCACACGCTCTCCTCACCGACTTCCTCGACGGCCGCCCTGGCCGAGCTGGGTGGGGCCCTGCTGAGGCGCGCCATCGAGGGGGAATCCGAGCCAGTCACGCTGGTTGGGATGTCACTCTCCAATCTCAGCACCGACGACTACCTCCAACTGGAGCTGGAGATCGACGCGGGTGACGTCCTGCGGGCCGGCAGCACCTTGGACCTGAAACGGAGAGCACTCGACGTGTCGGTCGACGAGATACGGGAGAGGTTCGGCAGGGATCTGCTCAAGCTGGGCTCCGCCCCCGAGCGAGGAGTCGCTCCAGAGGAGTTCAGGAGACTCGCAGAGCACTCAGACTGAGTGTTCCTCCTTCAGGCGAACCGGCCCCTTGCCCTTCCCGTCTTTGCCCACCCCTGCCTCGAAGAAGATGCGCAGCCGGTCCATGAGGGCCCTCTCGCCCCCGTCGTATGAGATCGGCTCACCCACCACCAGCCTCTTCCCCGGGTAGTCGACGTAGACGGGGACGATCGGGACCCGGGCGGCGGCGGCGATCCTGGCGAAGCCCGATTTCCAGTAGGGGGCAGCCTTGCGGGTTCCCTCCGGAGCCACTACCAGGATCAACCTCTCGGATCGTTCGAACTCCTCGGCGACCTGGCGGACCATGCCACCGGGCCGGTCGCGGTCGACCGGTAACCCGCCCAACCGACGGAAGAAGGAGCCGAAAGGCCAGCGGAACAGGGTGTGCTTGCCCACGAACGCGGGCGTGATCTTCCAATGCCCTATGGCTCCGAGGAAGAGGACGAAGTCCCAGTTGCTGGTGTGTGGGGCGCCGATGATGACGAACTTCTCCAGGTCGGGCATATGCCCGATGAACTGCCATCCCCGCCATTTGAGCCATCTCTCGGCCAGCCGGATCATGGGGGTGCGCCCCGGTGGTCGATACAGATCACCTCTCCCGTGCCGGGGCGATGCGGAATCCGTCTTGGTCGACCCAGACGAACGAGGACCGGCCATCGATTGCGGTCACGATGGCCGAAGCCATGTCCTCATCGATCACTGCGAGGTTGTCATCGCGATAGATGACCCTGACTCTTGCTTCCCGGGGGAACATCGCACCCAGGTTTCCCGGATGGGAGCAAATGACGGTGACACTGAACGGTTTCACGGTGGTGGCTGCCGTCCCGGCCCGGTCGTCCCTGAGCTGGTCGACCAGGTGCCAGGTGGCCAGACCCGACACGAGGGTCAGAGCGACCGGCAATCGGAGGTTCCCGCCCATGCCGTCCACCTCGCCCAGCAGAGCACGGAACACGATCACCAGGACGGCGATCAGCGACCCTGCGGCAGTCAGGCCAAGCACGATTGCCATCCCCACCAGGTAGAACCTGCGGGGTAACGCCCGGACCTCCTGTTGTCGTGGCGATGCCCTCTGGGCCCTGCGCCAGAAATAGAGCCAGACCCAACCGGCGGTGATCACGATGCAACCCAGCGTGAGGAGAGTCGCCGCGTTGTCGGTGCCGGCCAGGGTCGGGGTGAAGGCAGCTTCGACCAGCGCCACCGATGACCCCACCAGAGTCGCCAGGCCAACGGCGGCCATGGCGTATTCGTAGCCGCGCCTGGCTCCGGTTCGCTCGCGGGCCAGCCGCCTCACGTGATGCCACCACAGCGGACCGGCTCCAAGCAGGACCGCCAGGGTCACTGGCAAATCGCTGAAATGGTCACTCGCCGGCGCTGGGCGCTCGCCGAAGAAGAAGGTGATGACCATGACGACCACAGTCAGGAGGGCACCGATCACCATTGTCAGGGTGACGGTGGTGGTCAGCCCGAGGTAGAAGTTGAGCAGTGAGCCTGGTTCGTCCTCCCACGGGGGGAGCCACCGGTAGGCCCAGATCGGCCCCGCGACGAAAAGCAACGTCAGGGGGGTGGCCGGTTCCGGGACATTGTCGAGCCCCCATATCCCGTCATAGGCGAGGGACAGCAGCCAGGTCAAAGACCCGATCAGGCCGATCGCAAGCGCGATCAGAGCGACCCCCGAGCCGGTGAGCCTGGGGAGATCTCTCGCATCCCCTCGAGCAGGCTCCCGCCGCTCCGACCACCAGTTGAACGCGACGATCCCGCCGTAGACCAGGAGGTCGGTCCAGTTGGCACCCGCCCCTTCTCCGAAGATTGCTCCGGCCAGATCCCAAACCGAGAAGAAGAACGCGGCGAGGAAGGCCAGCTCGATGAGGGTCAGGTACACCGGCCACCCCGCTGCCTCGGGATAGATCTTGCGGCGGGCGGCCTGACGGCGCCAGAGCAGGAAGGCGATCGGTGCGGACACCACCAACCCGGCCAAGGCCCCTGCGATCTCTCCCGTGGGCCGCCCCGCCAACTGGTTGCCAGTCAGGCTGGACCGGGCCAGGGCGGCCAGGGTGAACCCGGCGGTCCCGACGGCGAGGGCGAGCAGGAGGTAGGGAATGATGTCCACCCCGCCGTCGACCTCACCACCCTGGGCCCGGCGCCTCCAGATCCTCGCAGCCGCGACGATCAGCCCGACGATCACCGCCAGGAGGATGACGGCGGCGAGAGTCGCCCTCATGTCATCACTTCTTCACAGATCTGGTCGTAGTACGGCCAGGCCGGCTGGCGGATCTTCCATCCGTCGTCCTGGTGCACCAGGCTGAACCATTCGTCGTGCTGATAGATCCCATCCACCGGGTCCGCCTTGTTGTCGGTGATCCCGATCACGACCGTGGCTTCGTCGTCGTTGCCATCGACCCTGACCAGGGTCGCCGAGATGTCCGGAACCCCTCCTGTCGGCTGATCCGATTCCGGGATGCACCCGTCATCGGACCAGTACGCGGCAGCGGTGTCGAAATCACCCGCGGTCAGCGCGGCTATGTAGGACTGCACCGTCCCTGCCGCGGTGTCCGGGTCGAACTGCTCCGGTTCACGATTGAGCCCGATCACGACCAGGAGGACGACCGTCGCCACACCGATCGCGGGAAAGACCCACCCGGGCACCCTGCGTGCCTCATCCATGTCGCTCATTGTCGCAGGCTCCAACCCCGTCATCGGGAGCCTCTGGTTCAGTCCTGAAGACCGAGGGCTTTCATCCCTCCGGCGAGGTTGGCCACCTGCCCGTAGCCATTCATCGCCAGGTAGCTCGCCACCTGATGGCTCCTCCCCCCGGAGCGACAGACGACGAGATAGGCCCGTTCGGTGTCCAGCTCGCTCATCCGAGTCGGTATCTCACCCATCGAGATCTGAACCGCGGCGGGGAGGACGCCTTGATCCCACTCGAACGGCTCCCGTATGTCCAGGACGACGCCTTCGTTGTCGGAGAGCCAGCTCTCCCAATCCGCGGCGGGGACGTTCTCGATCATGGGCCTCGATTCAAGCCGATCATTCGCTCTGTGAGGATTCGGCGGCTTGAAGCGCGGTAGATCCTCACGGAACGTGGGGGGACACCCGTCCTCCCTACACTCCCGCCGCGGTCGAAGGTCGAGTGGAGGTGAACATCAAAATCGCAGTCCTTGCCTCCGGGTCCGGGACCAACCTCCAGGCCTTGATCGACGCTCCCGACCTCGGTGCCGAGATATCCCTCGTGGTGTCCGACCGGCCAGGCATCGTGGCCCTCGACCGTGCCCACGACGCCGGCATCGAGTCCGCAGTCGTGCCCTACGGCGAGTACGGCTCGCGCGCGGAGTTCTGTTCGGCATTGAACGAGGTCGCCGACGGTGCGGGAGTCGAGGCCCTCGTGCTCGCAGGGTTCATGCGTGTCCTCGACGGGGGTTTGGTCTCCGCATGGAAGGACCGGATCCTCAACATCCACCCCTCCCTTCTCCCTGCCTTCCCGGGGGCTGATGCAGTGGGCCAAGCCCTCGAGCACGGCGTGAAGGTCACCGGGGTCACCGTTCATTTCGTCGACGAGAAGGTAGATCACGGGCCAATCATCGCCCAACAATCGGTCCCGGTTCTCCCCGACGACGATCGGGAGAGCCTCCATGCCCGGATCCAGATAGAGGAGCACGCCCTCTATCCGCGGGTGGTGTCAGCGTTCGCCCGTGGCCGGATCGTGGTCGATGGTCGAAGGGTGAGATGGGAATGAGCCGCATCCCGGTGGAGCGAGCGCTGATCAGCGTGTACGACAAGACCGGCCTCGCAGCATTCGCCCGGCGACTGGCTGCTTCGGGTGTCGAGATCGTGTCGTCCGGTGGCACCGCGGTCGCCCTCACCGTCGCCGGAATCGAGGTGAGCACGGTGAGCGAGGTGACCGGTGCGCCCGAGATGCTGGGCGGCCGGGTGAAGACGCTCCACCCCTCGGTCCATGCCGCGATTCTGGCCCGGGCCGACGACGAAGGTGACCTGGCCGACCTCGCTGCCCAGGGAATCGAGCCCTTCCAGCTGGTCGTGGTGAGCCTCTACCCGTTCCGTGAGACGCTGGCCACCACCGGCGCGACCGACGCGGAGATCATCGAGAAGATCGACATAGGTGGCCCGGCCATGATCCGGGCTGCGGCCAAGAACCATCGCTACGTCGGGGTCGTGACCTCCGCCGATCAGTATGGGGTCGTGGCCGAGGCAGTGGAGGGGGGAGGGCTCGACGATGACCTGAGGAAAGAGCTAGCCGCGGCGGCTTTCTTCCATACCGCCTCCTACGACGCCGCCATCGTCGGATGGATCGGTTCTGACCGGGTCATCCCGCTGCGCCATGTCTCCGGCCTGCGCTATGGGGAGAACCCGCATCAGTCTGCGGCTGTCTATGTCGAGGATCTCACCGCTCCCTGGTGGGCCGAGGCCACCATCCATCAGGGCAAGGAGATGTCGTTCAACAACTACGTGGATGCCGAGGCCGCCTGGCGTCTGGCCACGAGTCAGCCGGGTTGTGTGGCCATCGTCAAGCACACCAATGCCTGCGGTGCCGCCTACGGGGAGGAGATCGCCGACACATTCGAGCGCGCGTGGGCATGTGATCCCCTGTCGGCCTTTGGGGGCGTGGTCGGGATCAACGGGAAGCTCGACGGCACGACGGCGGAATCGATTGCCGGCAAGTTCGTCGAGGTGGTCGTATGCGCCGCGATCGAGGACGAGGCCAGGGAAGTGCTGGGACGGAAGGAGGGGTTGCGTGTGCTGGAGGCTGCGCCCCCCGGAGATTCCGATGCCGACATCCGGCGTATCGAGTCCGGTTTGCTCATCCAGGATCGGGACACGACCGAGGGCGAGGACTGGGAGGTTGTTTCCCAGCGCGCTCCCTCGGACGCGGAGCGCACCGAGCTCGAGTTCGCCTGGAAGGTGGCGATGCACACCAAGTCGAACGCCATCGTGGTCGCCAAAGACCGCGCCGCAGTCGGGGTGGGGGCAGGGGACCAATCGCGGGTCGGGGCCGCCGGGCGGGCACTGGCCCGAGCCGGAGATCGTGCGGTGGGGGCCGTCGCCGCATCGGACGCGTTCTTCCCGTTCCGGGACGGGCTAGATGCCCTGGCGAACGCCGGTGTCACCGCGATCGTCGAGCCGGGTGGCTCACGCAATGACCAGGAGCTGATCGACGCCGCCGACGAGCATGGGATCGCGCTCCTCTTCTCCGGCCGGCGGCACTTCAGGCACTGATGGGCGCGCGGATCATCGACGGCAAGGAGTCGGCCCGACAGGTGAAGGCCGAGGTGGCCGAGCTGGTTGCCGGCCTGCAGTACCGGCCCGGTCTGGCCACGGTCCTGGTCGGGGACGATCCGGCCTCGCACACCTACGTCAAGGGGAAGAGAAGCGACGCCGAGGAGGTGGGGATCCGATCTACCCATCACGAACTGCCCGGCGACGTGCCACAGGCCGACCTGGAGATGCTCATCGACCAGCTCAACTCCAACGACGAGGTGGACGGGATCCTGGTCCAGCTTCCACTGCCCGGTGGCCTCGACTCGGAGCGTGTCGTAGCCCGGATCGATCCTGCCAAGGACGTCGACGGGCTCCACCCCTACAACATGGGGCTTCTCGTCCTGGGCCGGCCCGGTCTGCGCCCGTGCACACCGAGTGGTGTGATGCGCATGCTCGAGGACAACGACGTAGTCGTCGCGGGCCGCACGGCGGTGGTGATCGGCCGCTCATTCCTGGTGGGCCGGCCTCTGGCCCTGATGATGGCGAGCAAGGGGGTCGACGCAACCGTGACCATGGCTCACTCGCGCACCCCCCAACTGGCCGAGGTGGCCCGGGACGCCGACATCCTGGTTGCCGCCGTCGGTGTTCCCAGGCTGGTGACGGCGGAGTTCATCAAGCCCGGCGCCGCGGTCGTCGACGTGGGCATCAACCGGGTCGAGGATGGGCTGGCCGGTGACGTCGACTTCGACTCTGTGCGCGAGATCGCCGGTTCGATCACACCGGTGCCCGGTGGCGTCGGCCCGATGACGAGGGCCATGTTGCTGGCCAACACGCTGAAGGCGGCCAAGGCCCGTCGCGGGGCGTAAAGACTGGAGCCCGTTCGGCCGAAAATCTGTCGTGCGCCGACGCATGCAAGTCATCGTCTCGTCAGTGGTCCTGGGTCTCGTGGTCGCCGCCTGCTCGGGCAATGTCTTCGACCTGGCTGTGGGGGACTGCTTCGACGACGGTGATATGTCCGTCGAGGGGGTCGAAGAGGTCGGTGAGGTGCCGATGGTGGAATGCTCCGAGCCTCACGACAACGAGGTCTACGCCGTCGTCGGCATAGATGGTGACCGGTTCCCCGGGGAGATCGCCATGCGGACCGAGGCAGACGAAGTCTGCCTCGACGCCTTCGAGGGCTTCGTCGGTCTCGACTACCAGACCTCGGTCCTCGACTTCGGCTGGCTCGTGCCCACTGCCGAGACCTGGGATGCCGGCGACCGTGTCGTGGCCTGCTTCATCTATCGCATGGACCTGGAAAAGGTGGCCGGGACACTCCAGGGAATGGGCATCTGACCTGGAGGACACCATCCGGTGCGGGGCTAACCTCGCCGCTGTATGGCAACTTCGATAACCATGGGCCCCGACGGGCTCGTCGTCCCCACAGACCCGATAATCCCCTTCATAGAAGGCGACGGCATCGGCCCTGATATCTGGGCAGCCTCGGTGCGTGTCTTCGACGCCGCCGTGAAGGGGGCCTACGGGGACGAGAGGGCGGTCGCCTGGACCGAGGTCCTGGCCGGGGAAAAGGCCTTCAACGAGACGGGCTCGTGGCTGCCCGACGAGACGGTCGATGCCTTCCGCCAGCAACTGGTCGGTATCAAGGGGCCGCTCACGACGCCGGTGGGCGGCGGGATCCGGTCGTTGAACGTCGCCCTGCGCCAGCTGATGGACCTCTACGCCTGTGTGCGCCCGGTCCGTTGGTTCGAGGGAGTGCCCTCGCCGGTCAAAGACCCCGGGCAGGTGGACATGGTCATCTTCCGTGAGAACACCGAGGACGTGTACGCCGGTCTCGAGCTCGAGGCCAATGGCGAAGACGCCGCCCGACTCATCGAATTCGTCAAGTCCGAGTACGGGTGGGAGGTGAGGCCGGACTCCGGCATCGGCCTCAAGCCGATCTCAGTCACCGGCTCCAAGCGGCTGATCCGGGCGGCCATCATCTTCGCCCTGGCCACCGGGCGCAAGTCGGTGACATTGGTCCACAAGGGGAACATCCAGAAGTACACCGAGGGCGCCTTCCGGAACTGGGGATACGAACTGGTCAAGGAGGAGTTCTCCGACGTCGCCGTGTCATGGGAGGACTCCGGTGGCGACGCCGGGGACAAGCTTCTCGTCCAGGACGTCATCGCCGACGCCATGCTCCAGCAGGTGCTGACCCGACCGGCCAACTATGACGTGATCGCCACCACGAACCTCAACGGCGACTACATCTCCGATGCCCTGGCCGCCCAGGTGGGCGGAATCGGGATCGCTCCCGGCGGCAACATCAACTACGACACAGGTGTGGCCGTGTTCGAGGCGACCCACGGCACCGCGCCAAAGTACGCCGGCCAGGACAAGGTGAATCCCGGATCGGTGATCCTGTCCGGTGAGATGATGTTCCGCTACATGGGGTGGGACGCGGCGGCCGATCTCATCATCCGGGGCCTCGAGGGGGCGATAAAGGCGAAGACGGTGACCTACGACTTCGCCCGTCTCTCTGACGATGCCACCGAGGTGAAGACCTCGGAGTTCGGCGACGCCATCATCGGGCACATGTAGAGCCCATGGCGTGTGCATCTGGTCACCGTTGGGGTGGCGTCCTGCACACACCGGACGAGTGAGCACCGGTCACTCCTAGACTCGGGTCAGTCGAGCGGGAGCCCATGACCACCCTCCAAATCACACGTTCCGCGGACGTCCTACCCGCCGAGGAGGTGGCTGCGCTCACCCCGCTGATCGAGGACATCCAGCGTCTCAAGGTCGAGCGGAACGCCATCGTCGCCGCCCACAACTACATGACGCCCGACATCTATCACCTGGCGGCGGACATCACCGGCGATTCTCTCGCCCTTGCCCAACTGGCGCTGGATACGGATGCAGATGTCATCGTCCTGGCCGGTGTCCATTTCATGGCGGAGACGGCCAAGCTCATCAACCCGGAGAAGACGGTTCTCATCCCCGACCTAGCGGCCGGTTGCTCTCTTGCCGACGGCATCACGGGGGCCGACGTCCGTCGTCTCAAAGAGGAACACCCGGGTGTGCCTGTGGTGACTTACGTCAACACATCGGCCGACGTCAAGGCCGAGTCGGACATCACCTGCACCTCGTCCAACGCGGTGGCGGTGGTCGAGTCACTCGGCGTCGACCGGGTGATCTTCACCCCGGACCAGTACCTGGGGCGCTGGGTCGCCACCCAGACCGACACGGACGTGATCCTCTGGGAGGGTTCCTGCATCGTCCACGAGCGGTTCACCGGCGAGGAGATCGCCCAGCATCGGATGACACTCGGGGACATCCCGGTGATCGCCCACCCCGAGTGCCCCCCTGACGTCCTTGCGGAGGCCGACTTCGTCGGATCCACTCACGCCATGATCGAGTGGGTAACCACCCGCCAGCCGGACAAGGTGATGATGCTCACCGAGTGCTCGATGGCGGACAACGTGGCGGAGGCAACCCCGAATACCGAGTACGTCCGGCCCTGCAACCTCTGCCCTTACATGAAGCGCATCACCCTCGACAACATCAGGGCCTCTTTGGAAACGATGACCCATTCGGTCGAGATCGCCCCCGAAGTGGCGGATCGGGCGAGGCGAGCGGTGATGCGGATGCTCGAGGTGGGCCGTAAGGACTGAGGCCCGCCCCCGGTGACCCGGATCACCCGACTCGATGCCCCATTGGTGGTGGGCTCCGGCGTCGCCGGGCTGACGGTCGCCCTGGGGCTGCCCCGGGTCTACGTGATCTCCCCGCCCGACATGGGCTCGACCTGGTGGGCCCAGGGGGGCATCGCCGTCGCCTGGTCATCGGACGACTCGCCGCGTCAGCACGCGGACGACACACTGGCGGTCTCGGGCGGGCTCGGCGTCGAGCAGATCGTCGAGATCCTCACCAAGGGCGGACCCGCTGCGGTGGAGAACCTCATCGCGCTCGGTGCCCAGTTCGACCGCGACCCCGATGGCGAGCTCCTGCTGGCCAGGGAGGGCGGGCATCGCACCCGTCGTGTGCTTCACGCCGACGGCGACGCCACCGGAGCCGAGGTGATGCGAGCCCTGCTTGCCGCGGTCGAGAGCGACGACCGGATCGTGACCATCCCCCGGCGCGTCCTCGACCTGGTGATGATCGGAGACAGGGTCACCGGTGTGGTCACCAGCGAGGGCAAGAAGCGGGAGGTGCTCCTGGCCCCGGCGGTAGTGCTCGCCACCGGCGGGGCAGGGCGGCTCTACTCACACACCACCAACCCGCCCGCCGTGACCGGAGAGGGCATCGCGATGGCGGGCCGGGCCGGCGCCAGGTTGGCCGACATGGAGTTCGTCCAGTTCCACCCCACCGCCCTCGACGTGGGAAAGGACCCGATGCCTCTCCTCACCGAGGCACTGCGTGGAGACGGCGCGATCCTGGTCGACGCCCACGGACGCCGATTCATGCCCCAGTACCACCCGATGGCCGAGCTCGCACCGCGTGACATCGTGGCCCGGGCGATCTTCTGGCAGTACGACCGGGGCCTGGGTGGGGCCTACCTCGATGCCAGCTCGATCATCGACTTCGCCGGTCGCTTCCCGACAGTCAACGCCCACGCCCACTCCGTCGGTCTCGACCCTTCCGAGCATCTTCTCCCCGTGTCCCCGGCGGCTCACTACTACATGGGGGGCATCGACGCCGATGTCAATGGCCGCACCTCGGTGCCGGGCCTCTGGGCTGTCGGGGAGTGCAGCTCCACCGGTGTCCATGGTGCCAACCGGCTCGCCTCCAATTCGCTGCTCGAGGGTCTGGTCTTCGGGGCCCGGGTCTCGGCCGACGTGTCGGTCTCGATGGTGGAGCCGATGGGCGAGCCCATCGCCCCAAAGGAGGCGTTCGATCTGCCCCTGGTGGCGGGACCGGCCCTGGAGGACCTCCGTCAGATCATGTGGGACCGTGTCGGCTTGGTCCGCACCGGCCCCGGACTATGGGAGGCGCGCAACAGCCTCCTCGAGCTGGAGACTGTCTTGAGACGAACCGTGGCGGGCCGGGTCGCCGTCGAGTTGTCCCTCATGGTGACCCTGGCCGCCTTGAGACGCTCCGAATCGAGAGGTGGCCATTACCGGGCCGACTATCCCGAGCCGGATCCGATGCAGGAGCATCGGACCCTCATCGATCCCGCCCGGGCGCAGATGACCGGGGTCAGCTGATGCTCCGGGCCGACTACGTCGAAGTGGTCGGCCGCGCCCTCTCCGAAGACCTCGGCCCCAACGGTGACATCACCTCTGATTCTGTGATCCCCGAAGACTCGATGAGCCGTGGCATTTTCGTGGCGCGCGGTGAAGGGGTGGTTGCCGGGCTCGAGGTGGCCGCATATGTCTTCGAGGCCCTCGATCCCACTGTCGTCTTCGACGCCCTGATCGAAGACGGCGACCGAATCCCGGCAGGTGGGCAGCTAGCGGTAGTCGCCGGCCTTTCCCGCCCCGTCCTGAGTGGCGAGCGCACCGCACTCAACGTGTTGGGGCGGATGTCAGGTGTGGCCACGGCGACGTCACGGCTGGTCGACGCCGTCAGCGGGACCGAGGCCCGCATATCGGACACTCGCAAGACCATGCCCGGTCTGAGAGCGCTCGACAAGTACGCGGTGCGGGTCGGAGGAGGCATGAACCATCGCTTCGGGCTCTACGACGCTGTGCTGATCAAGGACAACCACCTTGCCGCCGTCGGCGACATCGCATCGGCGGTCGCAGCAGCCCGGGCCTCCGTGAGCCCGGGTGTCATGATCGAGGTCGAAGTGACCACTCTTGGCCAATTGGCGGAAGTGATCGAGACGGACGCCGACCGGGTGCTCCTCGACAACATGGCCCCGGAGATGCTGAGAGAGGCAGTCGGGATGGTGGCCGGTCGCATCACCACCGAGGCCTCGGGTGGCGTGACCAAGGACAACGTCCGCCGGATCGCAGAGACGGGCGTGGACATCATCTCGGTGGGCTGGATCACACATTCCGCCCCTCAGCTCGACATCGGCCTGGATTTCACGTGACCGAGAGTGCGGGATAACTTCGACGTCATGATCGAAGAACCAGTGCGGGTGGCGGTGACCGGCGCGGCCGGGCAGATCGGCTACAGCCTCCTCTTCCGGATCGCGGCAGGGGACATGCTCGGGCCCGACCAGCCAGTTGTCCTCCAGATGCTGGAGATACCTCAGGCGTTGGGTGCCCTTGACGGGGTCGCCATGGAGCTCGAGGACGGCGCCTTCCCCCTGCTCGCCGGAATGGTCTCATCCGACGACCCCGAGACTGCTTTCGCAGGAGCCGATATCGCAGTGCTGGTCGGGGCCATGCCGAGGAAGGCGGACATGGATAGGTCTGATCTGCTCGCGGCGAACGGCGCCATCTTCACCACCCAGGGCAAGGCCATCGCCGAGGCGGCGAGCCCCGCTGTCAAGGTGCTCGTGGTGGGCAACCCGGCCAACACCAATGCCCTCATCGCCATGAACAATGCACAAGGCATGAACCCCGCCGGTTTCACCGCCATGACCCGGCTCGACCACAATCGGGCGGTCGGCCAGCTGGCCAGGAAGGTGGGCAGGCCCGTCTCATCGATCCGCCGTATGACTATTTGGGGCAATCATTCGGACACCCAGTACCCCGATCTGACCCATTGTGAGGTCGACGGGGCTCCGGCGCTCGACCTGGTCCAGGACCGGACGTGGGTGGACACGGATTTCATCCCAACCGTGGCCAAGAGGGGTGGTGCGATCATCCAGGCCCGGGGTGCGTCGTCGGCGGCATCGGCAGCCAACGCCGCCATCGACCATGTACGTGATTGGTGGCACGACACCCCGGAAGGTGACTGGGTCTCGATGGGTGTGCCCTCCGACGGGTCCTATGACGTGCCGGAGGGCCTGGTGTCATCGTTCCCCTGCATCTGCCGGGGAGGGAGATGGGAGATCGTGCAAGGACTCGAGATCGACGAGGTGTCACGGGCCCGGATCGACGCCTCGGTGGCCGAATTGGCAGTGGAGCGTGAGACGGTGCGGGAGCTCGGTCTGATCTAGGAAGGCCCTGCCCACCATCGCGCCCAGCATCACAACGAACCAACCCGTCTTCGCCAGGAACAGTCGGTCGATCCAGTGCCGGCGGCCAATGATGCGACCGCCGGGTGGCTCTCGGACATCGATCAGCTGATCGGCTGTCCCTGATCGTCGAACTCGATGATCGGGCGCACCTCGACCCGTCCGTTCCATGCGCCGGGGATCTGCGCTGCCCACTTGAGGGCCTCGTCCAAATCGTCCACGTCGAGGAGATAGAACCCTCCGAGCACTTCCTTGGTCTCGGCGAAGGGGCCGTCGGTGAACACCGGCTCCCCACCCTTGCCACTCGGGACGTGGACCGTGGTGGCCGAGTTGGTGTCGTGTAGAGCCTCACCACCTACCATCACCCCGGCCTCGCCGGCTTTCTGGCCGAACTCCATGTAGTCGACCATCACCTGCTGCTGCTCCTCCGGTGTGCCCTGACCCTCGGTCTCGGCCGGGCCGTATATCAATGCTGCGTACTTGGGCATCCGTCATTCCCTTCTCTCGGGGACGCCTTACATACGTAATGACGCATGAGGGTGACGCCGATCGACAGGTTTCTTCGTCGAATCAGTACTCGACTTCCAGGTTCGACACGGCCGAACCCCATTGCTGGATGGCCCCCTGGTGCATCATCAACTTGGCGAGGTTGCCCGATACCTTGAGCTTCCCGGTCATGAAGGCGGTCTGTGTGTTCAATTCCCCCTTGGAGATGGCACTGGCGGTGTCGTACCCCTGATTCACGGTGACATCGGCCCCGTCGAGGGTGCCCAGGGCCAGGGTGGCGTCGCCGCCACCGGTCTTCAGGTAGTAGGCCACCTCGCCGTCGGGGGCATCGGTGGTGGTGAACTGGATGCCGAGGTCGGCGTCGCCGATGGCGTTCTTGAACCCTTGGTGGCTGTTGAGGGCCGCGGTCACATCCGAGGCCCAGTCGTCGCTGAGGAACTTGGACACGTATTCACTCCTTGGAGGGTGGAGGCCTGAATCGTACCGGCCGTAGCCACGTTCAGGTAAAGGTCAGATCAGCTTGGCGATCGACGTCTCGGCCCCGCGGGAGAGTCGGGTCAACGGCTCTCGGGGGTGGCCGGGGTCGAGACCGGCCGTCTTGGCCGCCGCCTTGACCCCGGGGACGCCATGGGCCTCCACATCGGCACTGATCGCGCTGAGCCGCTTCTGCAGTTTCCTCGCCTTGCTCGGGTCGGCTTTTGCTGCGGCCAACGTCTGGAGGACCAATTGTGGGACGTAGTTGCCTGACCCTGTGATCGCGCCGTGACAACCTATCGCCATCGCCGCGGTCAGGGCGCGGGATGAGCCCGAGTAGAGGATGAAGTCTGACGGCGCAGCATCGATGATCGACTGGAGGCGGACCACGTCACCGCTGGAGTCCTTCATCCCGACGATGTTCTCGTGCCGGGACAGTCTCCAGACCAGCTCGACGGGCAGGTTGTAACCGGTCACGGACGGGACCGAGTAGAGGAACACCGGGACCGTCGACATGTCGGCGATGGTGCGATAGAAGCGATGTACGGCTTCGTCCCGGCCCCGGGCCAGGGTGGTAGGGGTGAGGACGAGGACGGTGTCGGCGCCGCCATCTATCGCCTCGGCCACCTGGGCGAGGGCCACCCGGGTGGACTCCGCAGCGACACCCACCATGAAGTGTGACTTGCGACGCCGACCCGCCTTGACCAGGCGATTCCGCTCGCCAGGCTCGAGGTAGGGCCCCTCTCCATTGGACCCGCCGATGACGAACCCGTCGATGCCGGCCTCTGCCAGGGTTTTCAGGTTGTGGGTATGTGCCCGGGTGTCGATCTCACCCCCGCGGGTGAAGGGCGTTATCAACGCGGGCATGTATTCCGGAGGGGCTGGCATCGGCGGAAGAGTAGATGCCGGTGCCGGAGGGTCAGTCGATGAGGTGGATCGGGTTGCCGATCATGTAGGCCCGCCAGGTGGTGGTGTCGTTGACCGAAGAGGTGTATACGTAGTTCATCTTCCACCAGCACGTGGTGCACGTGTAGTTGGGGGGCAGGTCCATCTCGAACTTGAGCCAACGACCCTGGTACTCGCTGGGTGCCACCGTCTCCTGGCAGGCGGAGCCGGCAGGGATCGTCTGCTGCAGGTTCCAGGCGACGGATGGGTTGTTCCGGCTGTAGATCCGGCACTGACCGTCGTCGAAAGTGGAGCCTGAGGGATCGACCACGGCCAGGGTCCCGGGGTCGGCCGACTCCCCGGCATCGTAGAGCTCGATCACGAAGGTCTTGCCGTGGTAGTAGGTGGGAACTTCGGCCAGATGGAAGGCGGTGGTGGTCCCGTTGGCGTTGTTGTAGATGGAGAAGTCGCCGAGTGCGAACAGCTTGGCCCCGGTGCCGTTGGCCCGGACCGAGTATCGATTCAGCCCGGAGAGGTTCTGGTTCGTGGTAGGTGTGGATCCCGGGTCGACGTGGCTGATCTGTAGGACGTAGATCCCGCTTCCGGACTGGGTCCAGCACGAGCTTCCGTTGGGTGTCGCCCAGGTGTAGGTGGACGTTGGTGCCACCTGAGCAGCCGGGGCGATGGCGGTCGAGCACAATGGAGCCCCGTTGTCGGAGAGATCCAGTGGGGTCGGATCCGGGGCATAGAGCCGAACACGCATTGTCGGCCCGCAACTCGCTGATGTGCTCGAGGTCCAGTCCTCACAGCCACGATCCCCGGTTCGGATGGAGTCGCTGGTGGTCTGGCCCCCTGAGATGTTGAAGAATCTGAGGTCCAGACCCTGGACAGTGAAGCTTCCCGATCCCTTCTCGATCCCGAACAGGTAGCCACCAGGACGGGCGATGGGATTCTGAGTGCAGTTCGGATTGTCCGAGCTTCCGACACAGTAGGAGGCGTAGGCGTCCCCATACGTGGTGTCGGTCCACTTGCCATGGATGTTGGCCCAGAAGTTGGGCTGGCCTGTGCAACCGGCGCCAGGGGCACAACTGTTGCCGAACTGGTTGGTGGGGCTTCCCAGCTTCAACGGGGGGATGTACTCGGCGATGGCGGATCGTTCGATCTCCATTTCATCGAACCCGAAAATCTTGAGGAAGAAGGTCGGGACCGTGTCCTGTACGGATACCTCCAGCTGGTTGGGCTCGCCGCTCACGGCTCCCGACGTCACCTGGACCTCCGGCGTTGCGTCGTCGTACCCGTTCTGGTCTGCGATGGAGATCGCGGTCGAGTTCGCTGTCCCCGTGTTGCCCGGTAGCCACACCACTCCTCCGAGAGCGGCCGCGTCTGCCGCACGCTGAACCCGGCTGGCGTTGAGGTAGTACCAGGCGAGATCGGAACCGAAGGCAGCCATTCCCATCAGCAGCACGATCGACATGGCGACCAGGACCATCGCGGCTCCGCGATCCTGGGCACGTGCCCTCGAGATGAGCCAGCTCATTGGGTCCCCCTCGTGTCCGGCTCGATCTGCATGATCGCTGTCTCGGACCAGTTCACGGTGGGGAAGGGGAAAACACCGGTGATGTCGCTATGCGAGAAGGTGACCTCAACTCCGAGGTCGTCGAATGTCGGTGGCACTCGATCCCTGCCGGCTGGGGCCCAAGGACACCCGTTGTCACAGCCAAGGTTGGTGGCTGCGTTGGAGCATGCCAGTGCCCCGGTCGGTGAGTAGATGTTGACCGACCCCGTGATCGGGTCACCGTTGGAGTCGGCCTTGAAGATCTGGACCTCCTCCAGCTCACCGAAGCGAAGGTTGCAGGCCGACTCCTCGACCGCGGCGAGGATCAAATCGTCGGCGTCGATTCCACCCTGGTTGAAATTGGCCGCGGCGGCGCCGGTCCGAGCACCCTCACGGGCCGAGTTGCTCACGGTGAGGTAGTCAACGACCAAGAACCCGATTTCCGACAGACCGACGGCGAGCAGGATCAGCACAGGGATCACGATCGAGGCTTCGACCAGGCTGGCGCCCTTCTCTGGGGAGGCTCTCATGACGGTCCGAAAACCTGGGGCTCTACTTGGAAGTCAGTGGAGGTCGTGAAGTCCGAAGAGGGGACGAAGTAGTTGGTGAGCCAGACATGGGTGAACTCGACTTCGACGCCGATGCGGTCTGTGGTGGGCGCCTCTACGTCTCGATCGGCCGGATCCCAGACTGGCACGATGTAGTTGGTGCGGAAAGGCTCGGGACAGGGTGACCAATCACAACAGCCGGGCAGCGCAGGGGTGACGGTACTGGCGCAACCGGTACCCGGGGCATAGCCGTACGACGTCGATTCCCCGCCGCTCTTGGCCTCGAAGATCCGTACACCCATTCCATCGGCGATGCCTGCCGGCGCCAGTGTCCGCTCTACGTCGCGAAGAATCTGGATGTCGGCTCTGGGGTCGTCTCCGTATGTGGCCCCCGCCCGGGCGCCCTCGCGGGCGGCATGACTGACGGACAGCCAGTCTTTGAAGGCAAGGCCGAACTCGACCACGGCGAACAACGTCAGGAACAGCAATCCATACACCACGGCCGCCTCGACGAGCGTGGCTCCACGGTCTCGATCGAGGATGGCCTTCATGCGTTTGATATCGATCACGTCGTGTTCTTTCACCCACCGGTATCGATGACCGAATCCGGGGAGTGTTTCGGCAGGAACGGCTTTTTTCTGTAGGCGAATGCGGGGGGGGCGGCTGCAACGGGACCCAAGGCCCAATTGGTGCTGCGCCCATTCGCCACCGTGGTGGCCGGGAGGCGCGCGCGGCTACTCGACGAGATGGATCGGGTTGCCGATCATGTACGCCTTCCAGGTAGTGGTGTCGTTGACACCAGAGGGATAGGCGTAGTTGACCTTCCACCAGCAGCCGGGCACTCCGCCTTCGGTGCAGGCGTACTCGGGGGGCAGGTCCATCTCGAACTTGAGCCAGCGATCGTGGTACTCCTGTGGGCTCACCGATTCCTGGCACCCGCTCCCGGTGGGGATGGTGGTTTGGAGACTCCAGTCCTGACCCGGGTTGTTGCGGGTGTAGATCCGGCACTGCCCGTCGTTGAACACCGACCCGTCCGGGCTGACCATCTGCAGGGTGCCTGTCGCCGCAGACTCCCCGGCGTCGAAGAACTCCACGACGAAGGTCTTTCCGTGGTAGTAGCTAGGGACTTCGGCCAGGTAGAAGGCCGTGGTCGACCCGCTGGCGTTGTTGTAGATGGAGAAGTCCCCGAGGGCGTAGAGCTTCCCGGTGCTGGACCTGACCGAGTACCGGTTGAGGCCCGATCGATCGGCCAGAGCTCCGGGATCGACATGTCGCACCTGGACCACGTACACGCCTGTCCCGGACTGGCTCCAGCAGGACTGGCCGTCGGGTGCGCTGAATGCATAAGGATCGGTCTCAGGTACCTGGGGCACCGGCGGGACCGTGGCCTGACACAAGAGCGCGTTGTCCGACACATCGAGTGGTGTGGGGTCGGGGGCGTACAGGGCGACATACATGGTCGGCCCACAATTGGGGGCGGTGCTCGGGGTCCAGTCCTCACAGCCCCGGTCACCGGTGCGGATCCCGTCGCCGGACACCTGGGTTCCCGAGTTGTTGTGAAAGGCGAGATCGTTGAACTGGAGGGTGAACGAGGATGACGACTCGATGCCGTACAGGTATCCCGTAGAGCGCGCCCAGTTGTTCTGGGGGCAGGTCGGGTTGTCGTTGCCGCTGGTACACCAGGACGAGTAGGCGTCACCCATCTCGTTGTCGGTCCACTTGCCGTGGATGTTGGCCCAGAAGTTGGCCTGCCCGCTGCAGCCGGGCTGCTCGGGATCGCAGGAGTTGCCGAACTGGTTCTCCGGGCTGCCCAGCTTCAAGGGCGGGATGTACTCGGCCACGGCGGATCGGGAGATGGTCATCGTGTCGAAGCCGAGGATCTTGGCGAAGAAAGTGGGCACCACGTCGGTGATGGTCACCTCCAGCTTGTTGGGCTCGCCGGGCACGCCGGCGGGGGTCACCTCCACGTCGGTGAGACCGTCGTCGTAGCCATTGCGCAGGGCGATATCGACCGCGGTGGCGTTGGCCGTTCCCGCCTCGGCCGGGAGCCAGATCACCCCGCCCAGGGCGGCGGCGTCGGCGGATCTCTGGATTCGGCTTGCGTTCAGGTAGAACCAGGCGAGGTCCGACCCGAACGCGGCCATGCCCATCAGGACGACCAGGGAGCCGGCCACCAACGCCAGGGCGGCTCCCCGGTCATCATCCCGCGCCCTACGGAACAGGCGCCTCATTGGGTCCCTCGGGTGTCGGGCTCGATCTGCATGACGGCCGTCTCGGTCCAGTCCACGGTGGGGAAGGGGAACAGCCCGGTCACGCTGGTATGAGAGAACGTCACCTCTACCCCGAGGACGTCGAGTGTGGGTGGAACCCGGTCCCGGCCTGGGGGCGCCCACGGACAGCCGTTGTCGCACCCGAGCGCATTGGAGGAAGAGTCACAATCGAGGTACCCGGTCGGGGAGTACTCGTTGATCGAACCCGTGATCGGATCGCCGACACCGTCGGCCTTGAAGATGACCACCTTCTCCAGGTCTCCGAATCGGAGGTTGCAGGCCGCCTCCTCTACCGACTCCAGGATCAGATCGTCGGCATCGACGCCACCCAGGTTGAAATCGGCCGCGGCCGCCCCGGTGCGCGCCCCTTCCCGGGCGGCGTTGGTGACGGTTAGGTAGTCGACGACCAGAAACCCGATCTCGGAGAGGCCGATGGCGAGGAGGATCAGGATGGGGAGGATGATCCCGACCTCGACCAGAGAGGCACCCTTCTCACGGAGACTCCTCATGACTCGAACACCTGAGGCTCGATCTGGAAGTCGGTGACCGTAGTGAAGTCGGACGAAGGGACGAAGTAGTTGGTCAGCCACTGGTGGGTGAACGCGACCTCGACCGCGATCCGATCGAGATCGGGCGCCTCCACGTCACGGGTGGAGGGATCCCAGCCGGGGACGCTGTAGGAGTCGCGGAATGGCTCCGGGCACGGGGTCCAGTCACAGCACCCGACCAGTGCGGGCAAGCCCACGGGGGTGTTGTCGCTGCAGTCGCTGCCCGGGGTGTAGGTGTAGTCCTCACCTGTGCCGGGTGAGGCGGCGTCGAAGACGCGGACGTTGATGTTCTCGTCGATGCCGGCCGGGGCCAGGGTGCGCTCGACATCGCGCAGGATCTGGATGTCGGCGGTGGGGTCGTCGCCGTAGGTGGCCCCGGCGCGAGCCCCCTCACGGGCGGCATGGCTGACCGAGAGCCAGTCCTTGAAGGCCAAACCGAACTCGACGACGGCGAAAAGGGCTAGAAAGAGCAAGGCGTACACCAAAGCCGCTTCGACGAGGGTCGCCCCTCGATCGTCCTTGTTACCGGTCGCCATCAAGCCCCATCCCGTCGAGGACCCACCACAGCCGGTGAGCAGTTCTCACCCGTAGTGGTCAAGGACCTCGACCATCGTGAGCAGGAGCCTGCTCTGCGTGTGGTCAGGCTACGTCAGGGATTTTCGTTGGCAAGGGGGAGTAGCGACAACCCCCAAGTGGCTACAACTGGGCGACCAGACGCCGGTTCTTGATCTTCGACCGGAGGTAGTCGGAATTCATCAGGGCGATGAAGTCGATGGAGATCGATTTGGGGCACGCCTTCTCGCACTCTCCGTGGTTGGTGCACGACCCGAAGTACTTCTCCATCACCTCGACCATGTTCTCGGTCCGGGTCCAGCGCTCGGCCTGGCCCTGGGGGAGGAGGTTGAGATGGCTGATCTTGGCTGCGGTGAACAGGCTGGCCGCTCCGTTGGGGCAGGCTGCGACACAGGCGCCACAACCGATGCAGGCCGCGGCGTCGAATGCGGTATCGGCGACCGGCTTCGGAACCGGGGTCAGGTTGGCGTCAGGGGCCGATCCGGTGTCGACCGTGATGTAGCCACCGGCCTCGACGATGCGGTCGAAGGCGCTGCGGTCCACCACCAGATCCTTGATCAGTGGGAACCCGGCCGCTCGCCACGGCTCCACCGTGATGGTCGACCCGTTCTCGAACTTGCGCATGTGGAGCTGGCAGGTGGCGGTGCCGAGCTGCGGCCCGTGCGCCTGACCGTCGATCATCACCCCGCACGACCCGCAGATCCCCTCGCGGCAGTCGTGGTCGAATGCGATTGGCTCCTCGCCCTGGCCGGAGAGACGCTCGTTGAGAGCGTCGAGCATCTCGAGGAATGACATCTCCTCCGAGATCCCGTCGATCTCATAGATCTTGAACCCGCCGGGTCGGTCCGGCGCTTCCTGACGCCAGACCTGGAGGACCAGGTTCACTTGTAGCTCCGGGTCGACGGTTTGAGTGTCTCGAAGTTGAGATGCTCGAGGTAGAGGGCTGGCCGGCCGGGGTCACCGGTCCATTCCCAAACTGAGACATGGGAGAAGTCGTCGTCCCGACGCAATGCTTCACCCTCCTCGCTCTGATGCTCCTCCCGGAAATGGCCTCCGCACGACTCTTCCCGGTCCAGGGCGTCGATGCACATCGCCTGGGATAGCTCGAAGAAATCCTCCACCCGCCCCGCCCGCTCCAGCGCCTGGTTGAACCCGCCGGCGGTCCCGAGAACGCGCAGATCGGTCCGGAATTCCTCGTACAGAGCGGGGATCTCGGACAGTGCCTTCTCGAGGCCGGGGGCGCTGCGAGACATCCCGCAGTACTCGAGCATGATCTTGCCCAGCTCCTTGTGGAACCAATCGACGGTGCGGCTGCCCCTAGCGGCGATAAACCTGTCTACCCGGTCGTCGACGCCGGCTCGGGCCTCGTCGAACACCGGGTCGTCGGCGGGTACCGGCGCCTGACCGAGGAAGCCCGCCAGGTAGTCACCAACGGTGATGGGGAGCACGAAGTACCCGTCGGCCAGACCCTGCATCAGGGCCGACGCGCCGAGGCGGTTGGCCCCGTGGTCTGAGAAATTGGCCTCACCGATCGCATAGAGACCGGGGATGGTGGTCATCAGGTTGTAGTCCACCCAGAGCCCGCCCATGGTGTAGTGCGGCGCCGGGTAGATCCGCATCGGCACGCGGTAGGGGTCTTCGTCGGTAATCCGCTGATACATCTCGAACAGGTTGCCGTACCGCTCTTTGATCGCCTCCAACCCGAGCCTTTGCAGGGACTGACCGAAGTCGAGGTAGACCCCGTTCTTGCGAGGTCCGACTCCGCGACCGGAGTCGACCATCCGCTTGGCCGCCCGCGAGGCGACGTCGCGGGGCGCCAGGTTGCCGAAGGAGGGATAGATCCTCTCGAGGAAGTAGTCGCGATCCGATTCAGGAATCGCGTCTGGGGCGCGGTTGTCGTTGGGTTGTTTCGGCACCCAGATGCGCCCGTCGTTGCGCAGCGACTCCGACATGAGGGTGAGTTTGGACTGGAAGTC
>JAICNB010000028.1 GCA_025928935.1 Acidimicrobiia bacterium | reverse complement strand
TTTCAAGTCGCTGGTGGCCGAAGGGAGAAGCGGGGGATCAGGCTCCCCGGGCGCTAGGAGAGCAGCGAGCCGGTGGGGCTGTTGACTGCAACGCTCTTCGATCTGGTCGATGCCATGACTGCAGCTTCCCGAACGCCGGCGATCCAAGCAGTCATGCCATCGTTCTGGTCCGGCCGAGGTCTCATGTGAACCGTGAGGCGATCAGCTCGGCCGGGGCCCGTCGGCGTGTGGACGTGTGAACTCACACGTTGGGTGCCCAAGTTCAGATGTCGTCTTCTCGGACCCAGATGGTCTCTTTCGGCGCAGGGACCCACAGCTCGTAGAAGGCGAACGGCTCCTCGTGGGGGTTCTCGAACCAATGAACCTCCCCGTCCCCAGCCGTCGCCACATCGCCGGCCTCGACCTCGAAAGTCTCGTCATCGACGTGAAAGGTCCCTCGCCCTTCGGACACGAACCAGATGTGGCGGGCGCCGACGTGGTAGTGCGCCGCGGCGGTGTCTCCCGGACGGTATGTGATGTGGTCGGCCTGGAGATCGTTGAAGCCAAACAGCTCCTCGGTGACCAGGTCCACACGGTGACGCCCGTCCCTCGTCGACTCGAGAGTCGGCAGGTCGGCTCGTCGAACCAGATGGGGCATCGGTGCAACATAGCCCATCGAGGTCCGGGGGCTCGTGCAGACTCGGTGTTACGGCGTGGCCTCGCCCATCTTCACCAGGGGTGGATGCGCCCGTCCCAGGTGAGGAACTTGCCATGGTCTTCGGGGATGAGCCGGTCGAGCACCGTCTTCACCCCTTGGCAGCTCTCCTCGATGGAAAGTGATGCGCCCCGGCCGCCCATGTCGGTCCGTACCCAACCGGGGTGGATGACCACGGCGATCGCCCCCAGTTCCCGCCAGTGGTCGCTGCGACGACGAAACTCGTCGTTGAGGGCAGCCTTGGAGTCGCCGTAGTCGCCGAGACTGCCGCTCCTGCCTCGACGCGCACCCGCCTGGGAGGTCATGATCGCCACGGCCCCACCCGGGGTGAGTCTTCCCGCGGTGAGCAGAGCCTCGACGATCCGGATCGGCGCCTCGGTGTTGACCTCCATGATCTCGGCTCGGGGGCCCCGCATGATCCCGGCGTTGTGGATGATTCGGTCCAGCGGTTGGTCGAGTTGATCGACCAGGGTGGTGAGCTGGTCGTGGTCCCGCACCTCGAGTCGATGGGTGGTCAATTCCGGGTGCTGGCGGGGTAGGTTGCCGTCCCGAGTGGTGGCATGCACTCCCCAACCGTCGTCGAGGTGGACCTCGACCAGACCAAGCCCGATCCCCCGGCTCGCTCCAATGATCAACACCCGGCTCAACGAACGGACAGGCTATCTGTCGAGCAGACAGGTCGGATCGCTCCACCTGCTTGCACGAACCGGTGGTCACCGAACCGGGACCCCTTCCAACGAGACGTTCCAGCGGGCTGCTGATGCACATCACCTCTCTGCCGGGTCGTCTTGGGATCGGAGACCTCGGACCGCAGGCGCGTTTCTTCGCCGAGCGCCTCGCCGGGCCGGCCAGCGGTACTGGCAGGTCCTCCCGGTGGGACCGACCGGGTTCGGCAACTCGCCTTACTCCTCTCTGTCCAGCTTCGCCGGCAACCCGCTGCTGACAGTTTCGATCTCCTCTTGGACTCGGGTCTGATCGACCCCGATGACCGCGACGAAGTGGCGATTACCCGAGACGATCGGGTCGATTACGGACGGTCTACTCCAAGAAGCTGGGCCTTCTTGCGAAGGCAGCAGGATCCAGTCTGCGGCAGGCGGATCCGGCTCGGTTAGAGCGGTTCGCCGGATTCAAGGAGTGGGAGGGGCCGGGATGGCTTGGTCAGTCGCTCCCGGGCCAGGACTTCGATGTCCCCGTCCAGGACATCCTGGGGCTCGGCGCCGAGGCGGGAATGAACGCCCCGGACCGGCGGCGGGACTGGGAATCCAAAGAGTCGCCCGACCTAGGTCACTCCACCCCGTCTTCTCCTACTTTCCGTCACCGATGGGGAATTTCTTGATTCTGGTTGGCCTGGCCGGGCTCTTGTTCGGTCTTGTCAATGTTGTCCGACCGCTTGGAAGGTTGCAAGTCACCACCCGGAAGCGCGGCGGAGCCGTGCTCGGTTCGTCGTTGGTCGTCATGATGATTGGTGGTGGTCTCGCCCCACCTTCCGAGGAACCCCCAGTCGACGCGGCCCCGACGACCACGACGGTTGCGTCGACCACCACGACCGAGGCGGCAAGCACGACCACTACCGCTCCGACAACCACTACCACCTCGCCGATCCCCATGCCCGACGTGCCTCAGGCGGACGTGTTGTTCGCGCCGCCGTCGCCAGGCCCATCGGGGGACCCCGCCTCCATCGCCCCGGCCGGTGCCGAAGCAGCGACAGTGACGCGGATCACCGATGGCGACACTATCGGCGTCCGAACCGACTCCGGCTCCTCAGACACCATTCGGCTGATCGGAGTGAACTCACCCGAGTCGGACGAGTGCTTCAGCGAGGAGGCGGCCCTCGTCCTCGCCACGCTGATCCCAGTCGGGACCGACCTGGCAGTAACCGTCGATACGACGAATCGCGACCAGTTCGAACGCTTGCTCCGATACCTATGGATCGGTGGCATGTCGGTCAACGAGGAGCTCGTGCGACGCGGCGCTGCCCTCTCCCGCGAGTATCCGCCCGACACCGCTCTGGCTGCTCGATTCGACGCTGCCCAAGAGGAGGCCCAGGCTGCCGAGCTGGGCATGTGGGCGCCCGACGCCTGCGGGCCCGACGCTGGCACCGAGATCACGGTCGTCACTGTCGCGGCCGACGCCCCAGGCGATGACAACGACGACCTGAACTCGGAGTACGTGCGGGTACGAAACGATGGCTCCCTGGGCGTGGACATGACCGGCTGGGTTGTCAAAGACGAGTCCGCCTCTCATCGCTATGGCTTCCCCGCCGGCTTCGTGTTGGCCGCTGGGGCCGTGGTGCAAATCCACACCGGGTGTGGCACGGACACAGCCCAGGCCCTGTTCTGGTGCAACAACGGTGCGGTGTGGAACAACGACGGTGACACCGCCTTCGTGCAGGATCACAAAGGCAACATCGTCCATTCCTTGCCCTTTGTCCCACCTACCACCACGTCTACTACGACCACGACGACTGTGGCCCCGGCGACGACAGCGGCGCCTGAGTCAGGATGTCACCCTTCCTACACCGGGGCCTGTGTGCCGATCGTGTCGGATGTCGACTGCGCCGGCGGGTCAGGAAACGGGCCTGAGTATGTTGGCCGGGTCAACGTGGTAGGCCCCGACGACTACGACCTCGACCGGGACGGAGACGGGGTTGGCTGCGAGGACTCCTGACCGGCTTCGCGCTGCTCCGGTATCCGAGTTGCTTCCGTAAGCATCAAGAGCGCCGGCCCGGCCGGTACTCCTCCAACTCGTCGAATCCGTGGAACCTCACGCCGGGTCCTTTCCGGTCAGCCAGCGCACCGGGCTCACCGTCTCGATCGTGTCGATCTGCTCCTGGGTGAGACTGGGGACCTTGCGAATGTGGCCCCGAGGGTCGGGATCCTCCACATCGAAGGGGAGATCGGTGCCGATCACCACGTTCCTGTGCCCCATGACCTCGACCAGATACGACAAAGTCTGAGGCGAGTGAGTAAGAGTGTCGCAGTAGATGTTTTCGAGGTAGTCGCTGGGTTGGCGAGCGATATTGACCTGGGCCTCAGGACGGACTCGCCAGCCCCTGTCCCACCGTCCGAGCAGATACGGCGCCACTCCGCCTCCATGCATGAAGCACACCCTGAGCTCGGGGAACCGGTCGAAGAGACCGGAGAAGATCATGTTCGCCATGGTTATCGCCGACTCGACTGGCATTCCGAGCACGTTGATCAGGTAGTAGTCGGCGGTCCTCGAATTCGGGAAGAAGTCAGGATGTATCAACAAGGGCATCCCGCTCTCGGACACTTCGGCGAGAAACGGCAGCCGTACCTCGTCGCTGACATTGCCCCCGGCCACATTGGTCCCCAAGGTGACACCCGAGAGGCCCAACTCTTCACGGGCTCGTCTCAGCTCGGCGATGGCGGTGTTCGTGTCCTGCAGGGCCACTGTGGCCAAGCCGACGAAGCGGTCCGGATGGGCCTCCACAGCGCGAGCGGTGGCGTCGTTGAGGAGGCGGGCCAGATCAGCTGATTTGTCGGCCTCGTCCCAGTACCGATAGGTGAAAGGCGGCGGTGAGAGCACGCGCCGATCTATCCCCGCCTGGTCGGTGGCCTCGACAATCGCGCCGACGTCGGCGAGTTGCTGGACGGTGGCGCCAACCGCCATCCCGTTGACCGTGATCGAATCGGCTATTCCACTGACTGTCCCAATCTCTACCTGGACCTGGCCATGACCCATTTTGGGGAGGGCAGATTCCGGGAGGTAATGGGCGTGGACGTCCCATACGACGCCCGAGGCACTGAGATCTGAACCTGTTCTCATGTGTTGTTCGTGGACAGCCTCGCGCCCCTCGCCAGGTTGAGGGGTACCCCTATCGAGAGTCAGGTGTCCATTATCCCCTTGCGCTGTGAACCATCGATCAGGATGTGAGCGCCGTTGATGAAGGACGCACGATCGGAAGCGAGGAACACCACGAGGTCGGCCACCTCTTCCGGCCTCGCGATGCGGCCGAGAGGGATGCTGGCGACGGCCAGCTCGTGAGCACGCTCTTGGCTGACTCCCTTGTCCCGGGCGAAGGCCTTCTCGAGGGTGTCCCAGCGGCCGGTGTTGACCGGCCCCGGGTTCACCGAGTTCACACGGATCCCGTGAGGCGCATACTGCTCTGCCATCGACGCCGCCACATTGATCCCCGCCGCATTGGCCGCCCCCGCGGTGGTCTCCCAGTAGCTCGGCTTGATCCCATCGTTGCCGATCACCAACACTACGGATCCCGACCCCCGCTCCCGCATGTGGGGCAGGATCGCCCGCATCGACCGCACGTAGCCCATGAACTTCAGATTGAGCGACGAGTACCACTGTTCATCAGTGAGGTCCTCCATCAGCCCCCCCGGGGAGCTCCCTGCGCAGGTCACCAGCACGTCGACCCCACCCAGCCTCTCGATCGCCTCGGTGGTCACCCGGTCGACGTCCTCCTGGACACTCATATCGCCGACGAGTGGGATCAGCGATCCCCCGGTCTCCGATTCGATCTCTTTGGCCGTCTTCTCGAGATCCTCTTTGGTCCTGGCAACAATGCTGACGCTGCACCCCTCTTCAGAGAAGAGTTGGGCGCTTGCACGGCCTATCCCTTTGCTCGCCCCGGTGACCAGGACGTTCTTTCCTGTCAAACCGAGATCCATACGCCTCCATCTCCACCGGGTGGCGGCGGATGATATACCATATGTCGCGGCTCCGCCCGCTCAGCTGCGATCGATTGCGGTGGAGGCGGCGAGCAGATCCCGTCGTACCTTGCCTACTTCGGTCCGCGGTATCGACTCGACGGCGATGATCTGTTTCGGCCGCTTGAAAGGTGCCAGGACCGCGGCGACCCTCGATCCAATCTCCTCGGCAGAGATCCCTGAAACCACCACGAATGCGGTCACTGCCTCGCCCCATCGTCGCGAGGGGACCCCCACTACAGCCACGTCGACCACTCCGTTCACCGTCAGCAGCGCGGCCTCCACCTCACGTGGGTAGACGTTGACGCCGCCGGTGATAATCACCTCCTTGGACCGTCCTACCAGGCGCAGGTGACCCGATTCTTCTTCAACCGTGCCGATATCCCCGGTCCGGAACCAATCGCGTACGAACCCCTCACGGCCGTCTCCGGCATATCCGTCGAACACCTGCGGCCCACGCAAGAGGACCTCGCCCGTCTCACCGGGAGCGAGCACCTCCCCTCCGCCGTCGACCACAGCGAGCTCAACACCGGGCAGGGCGATGCCGACAGTCCCGGCGATTCGAGGGCCCTCGAACGGGTTGGAAACGTCCAGACCGGTCTCGGTCAGGCCGTACCGCTCCACGGGGAGTTGCCCGACGGCATGCGCGATGCGGTGCCCCAGCTCGGCCGGGAGGGGCGCAGACCCCGAGGTCATGAGGCGGAGCCGGCTCAACGATGCAACCTTCCTCGGGACCTCCGTCAGGAGCCGGTCATAGATGGCGGGGACTGCGAACAGCGCCGTTGCCTCTTCATCATGCATCGCTTCGATGAGGCCAGACGGCTCGAATCTCGGGAGGATGACGGCATGGCTCCCGGTGAGCAGAGCGATGTGGACTGCGCCGAGTCCGTGCTGGTGGGCGATCGGGAGGCAATGAACCAACCTGTCGTTCGGGCGCCATCGCCACGCCATCATCACCCCGCGAATCGAAGCGAGGAGACTGCGATGGGAGAGAGGCACCGGTCTGGGCTCGCCAGTCGTTCCCGAAGTGAACGCAAGGATTGCGGTGGATTCGCCGTCCCCTCTCGGCCGGGGGTCGCGGATCGGTGGCCTGTCGGCGAGGATCTCCGCTGTGGCTTCACGATCCGCCGGCTCCAGCCCGAGGACCGGAAGATCGGGATCACTCTCCACCAGGCGTCGCAGGGACTCGCCGGTGCCGGCTGCCAGCTCTGCTCCGCTGGCCGACAGCGTCCGGCCTATCTCGACCGGGGTATAGGAAGGATGTGCCAGGGTGACGACGGCTCCAGACCTGAGGGCGGCCAGATACGTCAAGACCACCGACATCTCAGGCTCGGCGAGCAGGGTCAATCGAGTGCCCGGACCCACCCCCCAAGCAGCCATGACGCCAGCGATCCGCGCCGACTGCTCCTCGACCTCACCATGCGTCAGTGTGGTGTTGCCAAGGGTGAGGGCCGCCGCCGTGCGATGGCGACGCGAGACCGCAGCAAAGGCCGCAGGGAGGGTGGGGCCTCTGGTGAGCTCACGGTGAAGGGCTTTCGGGTCGGCTACAGCGCGGCCGACGTGCTTCGACCAGGCGACGAGCATGTCCTCTGACGGGGTGGGGTCATCCAGCGAGATCGGGGCCATTTTCCGCATTCGAGGGGACCGCGCCATCCCAGCTCTCGTTGTGGTCCCTCTCCGCGGCCAGGGCTTGGAGCGGATCCGGGATCCCGACGATCCTCTTCACCGCGGCGACGGCGGAAGGCCAGAGAGACGTGATTTCCTCGGCGAGCGAGAGGGCATACGCCAGAGGGTCTTGGTCGATCCTCTGGATGAGGCCGATCTCGAGGGCCTCGTCGGCAGACACCGGCCGCATGCTCAGTGCCAGGTCGATGGCTCTACCCCTCCCCACCAGCTCGGCAAGCGCCCAAGCGCCCACGGCGATGCCATGCCCCGGACCCCGGAACCGGATCGTCGCGTCAGGACCCGCGACGGTGAAATCGGAGGCGACCACCAGTTGTGCTCCCCCACCTACCGCGTGCCCGGAAAGCGCGACGATGATGATGGCGGGGGTGGTTCTCATCAGCTCGTATAGGCGGTAGAGCTCTCTGCTCACCTCGGCGCGATCGGGGTCGGACAGCTTCAGGTCGGCTCCGGAGGACAGCGCCGTTTCGCTCGTGGATCCCAAGACAATCACCCGTGCCTGGTCGTCGCCGACCACCTCGAGCAAGCTGCGCACCATGTCGAGGTCGATGGCGTTTCGTGATTCGGGACGGTCCAGCAGGGCCTGGACGACCCCGGGGAGGGGTTGGCTGAGGGCAACGGTCATATCGGTCCCTGCTGGCGGCCGGAGGACTTGGTATATCATATTGGCATCATCTCGGCTGCCTCGACCACCCACGTCCAGTATCAGAGCAAATCCGAGCTCGTTGCCGACGCCCTGCGCCGGATGATCGAAACCGGCGAGCTCGGGCCGGGCGCTCACCTGCGCCAGCGTGACGTAGCCGAGCTCCTCGGAGTGAGCCCAACACCGGTTCGTGAGGCGTTTCGGCGCCTCGAGGGTGAGGGATACATCGTCACCGAGCCGCACCGAGCGTCGATGGTGGTCCGTTCCGAGGGCTCCCGGCTCTATGAGAACGCATTGATCCGTGCTGCCCTGGAGAGCCTCGGCGCCTCTCTGGCAGCGGACCATGTCACCGAAGAGGCGCTCGCGGAGTTGGAGGAGCTCAATCGGCAACTGGCCGAGAGCAACGACGAGGAGTCTGCGCAGGCGGCCAATCGTCGTTTCCATTTCAGGATCTACGAGTTGACGGAGTCACCGGTGTTGCTGGCGCAACTCAACCTGCTCTGGCGGACGTTGGGCAGCGGACCTCACGTTGACCGCCCCTTAGCCGAGTCCGTTCGCCAACACGCCGAGATCATCGAAGCTCTGCGGGCAAGGGACGGTGATCGGGCCGCGGCCGCGACAAGTCATCACATCGTCGAGGCCCACAAAGGGATGGCCCCCTAACGGTGCCGGTTCATCGTGTGAAGTCATCGGCGAATGCCGGTGTCTCTCTCCACGTCGAGGAGACCGGCAGCGGTCCCACTCTTCTGTTCATCCACGAGTTCGCCGGCGACTTTCGCAGCTGGAGCCTTCAGGTCCGACACTTCGCCCGACGGTTCCGCTGCATCACGTATTCGGCTCGTGGCTACCCGCCGTCCTCAGTGCCGACCGACCCCTCCCTGTACTCACAACAGCATGCCGTTCAGGACGCCCTCGACGTTCTCGACGCCCTGGATGTGGAATCGGCTCACGTCGTCGGGTTGTCGATGGGTGGTTTTTGTGCCCTCCATCTCGCCTTGCAGGTCCCGGAACGGGTGGAATCTGCGGCTATCGCCGGTGTCGGCTACGGAGCGGAGTACGACCAGAGGGAGGCCTTTCGCGAGGAATGCGAACTCATCGCACGAGCGTTCGAAGAACAGGGCTCGGCCGCGGTGGCCGACCGTTACGTGGTCGGCCCTGCCCGCGTCCAGTTCCAGAACAAGGATCCGCTCGGACACGCCGAATTCGCCGCGATGCTGGCTGAGCACTCCAACGTCGGCTCGGCGTTCACGATGCGGGGGTTCCAGAAGGAGAGGCCCTCCCTCTTTGACTTCACGAATCAGCTGAGTGGGCTCTCGGTGCCTTTGCTCATCCTGGTCGGTGACGAAGACGAGGGAGCGGTGGATGCTTCCGTCGCCTTGAAACGGATGATCCCCAGTTCTGGGCTGATGGTCTTGCCCCGCAGCGGCCACACTCTGAACCTGGAAGAGCCGGGCTTGTTCAATTCCACCGTCGAGAGCTTCCTAACGTCGGTGCTGACGGGGTCCTGGGGGACCCGCGACCCTCGGTCACGGGCGGCGAGTACCACCGGGATGCGCTGAGCCCGACTGCCCAAGGGTCGGTCCGTCAGCGCAGCGGCAAGGCGAGGGGCCGTATCGGCCCGGCGGTGGCGCCCCTCATCCGTAGACTGGCCCCGATGAACACGAACTCGTAGATCTCCTCAGAGGCGAGCTCCTCGAGGTAAACCACTTCCGCCATGGGCACTCCGGCCTCGGCCAGCAAGTAGGTGTGGACTGTCATCCAGTTGTCAGGATCCTCGGAGGGGAGTTGTTCCACCGCGATGTTGTCGCAGCCGATCATCGAGACGCCCATCTCGGCGAGATAGACCGCGCCCTGGCGATCGAGCCCCGGCTCACGAGGCAGGTACGTCGCCGGATCGGGCCAGTAGCGCATTCGACCTGTCCGGACCATGACGATGTCTCCAGGACGGATCTCGGTGCCCTGACGGCGGAGCGCGTCACCCAATGCCTTCGGCCCGATGGCGAAGCTGTCGGGCAGCACGTCCACCCCGATGGCTGCCGGAACGTCGATGAGGATCCCCCGGCCGATCAGAGGCGGAAGGCGGTCGGCCCCGGCGACCGTCCAGTGGAGACTGCCCAGATGCTCGTCCGCGGAAAAGCCGTTCCAGATTCGCCCCCGGTATCCGAAGTGGTTCAGCGTGTCGATGTGAGTCCCGCAGTGGGTGAACATCGAGACGGCGTCCGCCGACCAGGCCACGTAGTCGTTCTGCTCCGCACCGACCCCGATCGGGTCGTCGACCACCGATCCTCTCGGAGTATGGACCATCCAGATGCTGTACGGCGGCTCGCCTCCAGCGGTCCAGGTCGGCATCCCCATGAACAGATCCACCGACATATCGAACACCTTGCTGCCGTCCGCCCGGGCGAGTTGGTCTCGGGCCAGATCGGGACTGAGCAGATTCAACATCCCGATCTGGTCGTTTGGGCCGAACGGGCTCGGCGACGGCTCGCCCCTCACTGCATTGAACGCGGCTATTTGGCCCTTGGTCTCCTCGTCGATCAGCGCAGGCCCGCACATGTGCTTCTCAGATCCTCTCGCCCGAGAGTAAGCGGCGGGCCCTTCCCGACATCAGCTCGTCGCCATCCTGGCCGCCGGTGACGTCGGTGAGAGCTTCGATGAACGGGCCCACCCCGCCCGGGACATGCGGGTAGTCGCTACCGAAGACCAGCCGGTCGAGGCCGAGGGTGTCTACAGCACATCTGATTGCCGGGCGATGGCTGCTCGCCGTGTCGAAGGTCAGACCCTTGATGTACTCGGTCGGAGTGCGCGGCGCCTTCTCCCTGCATTCGGGGAACTGGCGGTAGTAGTTGTCCAGCCGGGGCAGCATGAATGGAAGGGTGCCGCCGAGATGGGAGAACACCCAGCGGATACGCGGATAACGCTCGAAGACACCGGAGTAGGCGAGCCGTGCCAACGCCAGATTGGTATCGGCGAGAAAGCCAACGCCGATGGCGAGGGCGTAGTCGTCGAGATGGCCAGCGTCGGGCACGGTCGGATGGACATAGACAAGCAAGGCCTTCTCGTCTGCTGCCGACCAGAAAGTCTCGAAACGCTCGTCGTCGAGAGGGACACCGTCGATGTTGGTCAGGATCATCACACCGGCCATTTCGAGATCGTCCAGAGCGTGGTCGAGAGCGTCGAGCGCACGGTCCGTGTCGTGCATGGGCAGGGCAGCCAGGGCCTCGAACCGTCCCGGGTACTGCCGGCACAATGCGGCTAGCTCTTCGTTCACCTGACGGGAGAGGGTGTCGGCGGCCGGAGGGTCGAGGAAGTAGGTGCTCGGTGACGGAATCGACAGGACCTGGGTCTCGATGCCAGATTGGTCCATCAACTCGAGACGTTGCGCGACACCGGGATGCGGCTGGGGCACGGTGAGGGCAATCCCGCTGCGCCAGCTGCACACGAACCGCCCGTCGTGCTCCCGACGGTAGACGCGCGTGCTCGGAGCCGACTCGACCGCATCCAGATATGCGTGCGTGTAGTAGTGGACGTGGAGGTCGATGATCTGCCCGTCGCTTCCCCTGCCCCCCTGCTCGCTGCCGGCGGCGGTCATTTCAAGCCCCCTGGAACGCCGGCTCTGTCTCCTCTTGGGCGATGATCCAGGGAAGAGCCTTGCGCTCGGCTATCGCAACCGCCTCCATGCTGACCAGGCCGAACAGCCCAACGAACAGCACCACTGCGTACAGCTGTTCCACTGCGAAGGCCCCGCCCAACCGCTGGACCAGCCCACCCAAACCAATCAACCCGATGACCTGCTCGGCAATGATCACCGCACGGATGGCCCGTCCTGTGGCAATGCGAATCCCGGCGAAGGTGAGAGGAAGGGCCGAGGGCAAGATGACCCGGTTCATCACGTGAGCCTCACCGGCGCCGAAGGATCTGGCCATCTCGACGATCTCGGGATCGGTTGTCTTGACCCCCGCTGCGGTGTTGACCACCACGATGAAGAAGGTGTAGATGACGATGGTGGCGAGAATGCTGCCCCGGCCCAGGCCGAAGATGAGAAAGAGCACCGGGATCAGCGCCACCAGGGGTAGCGAGAGGAACGTGTTGATCAGAGGATCCAGGGCCCATTCCACCCGCCTGTATCGCCCAATGAGCAGGCCGATGGCGACGCCGAGGACGATCGAGGGCGGGAGAGCGATCGCGATGCTGATCAAGCTCTCTTTGAGGGCCTCGAGAAAGCGCGGGCTGCTCCAGACTTCGACGACCGCGGCTAGTACCGCACTGAACGGAGGAAATGCCGGCGAGAGCTCGAGACGTCCGATCACCTCCCAGAGGACCAGCCCGGCGAGCAAGCCGATCACCGAGAGCAGCCGATTCCGGTTTTGCCTGGTCATGTTGCGCATCGCATCACTCCGGTGCAGGCGCGGTTGGATCTCCGATCATCCCGCGAAGCTCATGCCACATATGCGAGGTGAGCTCGTTGAACACCGGAGTCGTTCTCACGGCCTCGTCTCGGGGTCGCGGAAGCGGCACGTCGAGGACCTCCCGAACCTTCCCGGGGTGGGTGTCCATGACCAGGACCCGATCGGAGAGATAGGCAGCCTCGTCCATGCTGTGGGTCACGAAGATGACCGTCTTCTGTTCCACGTCCCAGATACGCATCAAGTCCTCTTGCATCAGCTGACGGGTCTGGGCATCGAGAGCGCCGAACGGCTCGTCCATGAGGAGGATGTCCGGTGAAACCGCCAGCGCCCGAGCCAACCCGACCCGTTGTTGCATCCCACCCGACAACTCGTGGGGATAGTGCTCTGCGAACCCGGTCAGCCCGACCCGGTCCAAGAATGGCCGAGCCGCTTCCCGGCTCTCCCTGCGGCTGAGGCCTCTCATCTCGAGGCCGAAGCCGACATTGGTCAGGATGTCGGCCCAGGGCAGGAGCACGAAATGCTGGAACACCATGGCTCGATCGTTGCCAGGCCCGGAAACCGGGCTTCCGTCGATGACTATCTGACCGGAAGTCGGCCTGACCAGGCCGGCGACCATCTTGAGCAGGGTGGTCTTGCCACAGCCGCTCGGCCCGATGATCGAGAAGAACTCCTTGTCCTTCACCGAGAAACTGACGTCCTTGAGCGCTTCGAAGGTGCCCCCGTCCCGCGTGTTGAACTGCCGCCCGATTTCCCTGATCTCGATCAAGCCACCTGCTCCATCTCGGACTTCCACCTCGAGGCACGAAGCTCGATACGCCTCGCCAACACCTGGAGGAGGATCCCGAATAGGATCAAAGCCAGGACCACCGCGTATAGCTCGGCACTCTGGAAACGCCCTCGATAGCGGAGTATCAGCCGACCCATGCCCACAGCCACGAGCAAGATCTCGACCACCACCATGCCCACGACTGCCCGTCCCGTCCCGATGCGCACTCCGGCCATGATCCCAGGGACCGACGCGGGAAGGATGACCTTTCTGAACAGCCGCCACTGAGTGCCGTTGAACGACTCTCCCATCTCAACCAGGTCACGGTTCACGTAACGCACGCCGGCGGCGGTGTTGAGGGTCACTTCGATCACACCGAAGAGGAAGACGATCAGGATCCTGGACGGATATCCGATGCCGAACAGGATCACGGCGATGGGGACCAGAGTGGAGATGGGAAGAGCGTTGAGGAAGGTGACGTACGGCTTGGTCAGGGCGTCGAAGGCCGGGAATCGGCCGATGAGCAGTCCGAGGAAAATGCCGACCACCAATGACAGGAGCCAGCCCCAGATGAAAGGGATGAAGGTCTGACGAAAGGCATCCCAGAACTCGGTGGTCTGCACCAATTCCCACAGCGCGGTCACCACCGAGGTGAACGGGACGAAAAAGAGTGTGGTGTCTTGCGCCCGCCCGTATAGCTCCCAGATGAGAAGGACCAGACCCACCGACCCGATTCGGAAGAGCCACGGTGTCCAACGACTGCTCGATCCGCCCCTGGCGGCCAGTGTCAACTCGACGTCGGTGGCCCCGGCGGCCTGGTCAGTCACCAAGCGACCCAAATCCTAGATTCTTCGCGACGCAGTCCCGCGGTGCCGGCCCGTCTCTTTTGGGATGGGCCGGCACTGCGTGGTCGGTTGTCACCGCTCACCCAACTCCGCGACGGCGTTGGAGAGCAGTTCGAAGTTGAAGTAGTCCTCCAAATTCACGGTGGCCGGGTCGACGTCGATCTCACCCAGATCAGCGAAGAACTCCACCGTGAATTGGGCGGTCTCCTCGTTGAGGACACCGTTGGGATCCCAGATCCCACGCTCCTGATACTCGGCTATGAGCTCCTCGAGGATGGCGGGGTCGACATCGGGAAGCAGTTCGCTCGCCAGCTCGAGGGCGTACGCCGGGTCATCGATCAGGTTGCGCAGTCCCTGGACCAGGCAGTTGGTTACCTGTTGCGCCAGTTCGGGGTTCTCTTCCACCCACGTCTTGTTCATCCAGATGTCCTGCTCGATGAGATCGGGGAGGTTCTCACCGATGGTGTCGAGAACGACGAACGAGTCCGGATAGGTCGCTTCCAGGGTGACGATGTCGGGCAGGTCGATGACCGAGGCGTCGATCTGGTCGTTGGCAAGCGCCTCCGCCCTGACTTCGCTCCCCGGAATGATCACCTGGGTCATTCCCAGGTCGTACTGGGCGTCGTAGTAGTCGGCGATGGCTTTGGTGAACGAGGTCTCGCCATGGACACCCATGGTCAGACCGGCCAGCTCCTCGATCGTCCCGATCTCGTTGCGGCTGACCAGCGCCCAAGTGGGCCGCTGGGTCGCCATCACGTCCACGATGGCCGCGCCCTCGTCCACGGCGAGCAGGCCGACATTCACGCCGATGTTGGTTGCGATCTGACCCTCACCCTGGGCGATGGCCTGGATGGCCACCGAACCGTCCTCGACGTATTGCTGGTCCACGTTGATGCCCTGCTCGGCGCATACATCCCAGCCCGCGGCCGGTACGAGCGCGATGTAGTCGGGACTGCTCCCGTGTACCGCGGTCAGCTCGACCGGCTCCGCCGCAGCGGTCGTGGTCGTCGCCGGCTCTTCGGACGCAGTAGTGGTCGGTTCGCCCGCCGCTTGTGTGGTGTCAGGGGCGCCGGTAGTGGTGGCGGCCCCGTCCCCGCCACATGCCGCCGCAACCAACGCCAGCACTAGCAGCAGGGCGGTGGTCAATCGGGCTCTCATCCTCTTCCTCCGTAGTCCGCCGGGTGGCGGGACGCCACCGGCAGCTATGGTATACCATATGTCGAGGCGGCCGCGTCGGGGCTGGTGCATGGTGCTCGGGGGTAGGGCCAGGCTCCATGTCTGACGAAGCCGCTCGGTTCGTTTGGGGCGGGGGGCGTTTCACCGAAGACCTCGCTCGAGGCGATGCATTGCATCTCGTCGTCGTCCGCAGCGTCCTGCCCCATGCTCTGATCACCGGGATCGACGTGTCCGAAGCCCTGGAGCGGCCCGGGGTGGTGCAGGTCTTGACCGCGGACGATCTCGACCCACTCCCCCGGATCCCGATCCGGGTCGGCCCGACGCCGAGGCTGGAGTCACGGCTTCAGCCTGTGCTGGCAGAAGAGAAGGTCAGATACGTGGGCGAGCCGATCGCCGCACTGTTGGCCGAGAGTGCGGCAGCCGCGGTCGACGCCGCCGAGGCCATCCGTGTCGACCTTTCTCCCCTCGACCCGGTCGACACGACTTCCGGGCCCGCCCTCTGGGACGAGGACGCCGACAACACGCTCGTCGAGGTGGAGGCGACATATGGGCCGATCGAGGAGGTGATGGCCGCGGCTGACCATTTGTACGATTTCGTCTTCGACACCTCGCGTCGGACTGGGCTACCCATCGAAACCCGGCAGTTGTTGGCTGAGTGGGTCGACGACGAACTGCATCTGTGGGGACCGACCAAGTTCCTTCGATTCACCTGCCGCACCCTCGCCGATCTCTTCGACATGGCGACGGAGCGAGTCGTGCCCCATCGGGTCGATGTGGGTGGGATGTTCGGGGTCCGTGGTGAGGTCTACCCAGAGGACTACCTGGTGGCTTGGGCGGCCCGTGCCAGCGGCAGGATGGTGAGATGGCACGAAGGGCGACGAGAGCATCTGCTTTCGATCAATCACGCCGGCGAGCAGCATCACCGGCTTCGGGTCGCCGTCGACGACTTCGGGGTGTTCCTCGGGTTGGCGGATCAGGTAGTTCTCGACATGGGGGCATACCCGAGGCCGATCGGGAGCCGGATCCCTCACATAATCGTGGAGACCCTGCCCGGGCCCTATCCCTGGAAGGCGGTAGACCTCCGTTGCAGGGGAATAGCAACCAGCAAGACCCCGATCGGGACGATCCGGGGCCCGGCCGCTTTCGAGACCACCTTCGTCCGGGAGAGGGTGATCGAAGCCATTGCCGCCCGGTTGGGTCTCACCCCGCTGGAGACCAGGCGGAGGAACCTGATTCGACCGGCTGCGATGCCGTACCAGGTGCCTTTCGAGCCGCCCGCAGAACCGGTCGTCTTCGACTCGGGAGATTTCCAAGGCGTGTTGGACCGTTTCGCCAGCCTGGTCGGCTTCGAGGGACTTCTCGGCGAGATCCGTAGGCGCCGCGCCGAGGGCGAGGCGGTGGGGCTGGGCTGGGGGTTGAGCGTGGTGCATTCCGGGCTGGGACGGGAGGAGAAGGTTTCCCTGGTCCTGGACGAGGACGGGGCCTTTCGGCTGCACACCTCCGCGGCCGAGGTTGGGCAGGGTCTCGACGCCACTGTGTCGTCGCTTCTGTCGCACACGCTCGGTGTGGACCGGGAAGGCGTTACCGTGGTCAGCGGGGATGCCTCGGTGGCGGGGAATGGCACATTTTCCAGCCGGTCCACCATCTTCGTCGGCAATGCGACCATCGCCGCAGTGGACCAGCTGAAGCGCATGGCCCGCGAACGTGCCGGGAACAGTCTCGGCGTGCCTGAAGAAGGGGTACGTCTCACCAGCGCCGGAGCCGAGGCAGACGGCGAGGCGCTCACCTGGAAGGAGTTGGCCCCGCTCAAAGCCACCGGAGAGTTCAAAATGGAGCGACCCACCTACGGCCTATCCGTGCATCTGGCCCAAGTGAAGGTGGATCCCGAAACCGGTGAGATCCGCCCCGAGCGTCTCTGGGTCGGCTACGACTGCGGCGTCCCCATCGACAGGACAAATGTGATGGATCAGCTGGTCGGAGCCGCCCTGGCCGGGGTGGGAGGCGCCCTATACGAGCGGCTGGTGTTCCAAGAGTCGATCCCGGTCTCGGCGACCCTGGCCGACTATCTGGTGGCACACGCCTCCGACGCCCCCGAGATCCACGCATACGTGTTCGATGTGGGCAGCCCGAGCAACCCACTCGGTGCCAAGGGAGCGGGTGAGGCTGGCCTCATCGGGGCCGGAGCGGCGGTGGCCAACGGTGTAGCCGACGCTCTCGGATCGAGGGGTGATGGGATCACTCGACTCCCGCTCAGATCCGAGGAGGTTTTCTTCGCGGCCAGTTCGGGCGCAGAACAGGATTGGCCTGGATGAGTCCGGCCACGGCCTCCTCCCTCGGTGACTGGCTCGAGAAGCACTCGACTGCCACCGGTCTCCTCACCGTCGAAGATCCGGTCGACCCTGGCGTCTACGAGGCGACCGCGATCCTGGCCCAACTCGAGACCCCGAGCGGAGGGCCGCCTGTGCTCTTCGCCAATCTGCGCAATCTCAGCGGAGAACGCTCACCGGCGAGGATGCTGTTCAACACCTACTCGAAGCGGCGCAGCGTCGGTTTGGCCCTCGGAGTCGAGACCGATACCTGGAACGACTTGCTCGAGGCGCTCCCCCAAATCTCGGCGAACCTGCAGAAGCCGATCGAGACGGCCGATGTGCCGGTGCAGGACACGGTGATCCAGGGTGACGACCTCGACCTGAGGATCCTCCCCTGGACCAGGCACGTCGAGATGGAGGGAGGTCTCTACTTCACCCCGATCCTGGCCGCCAAGCAGCCGGGCTCGGACCGGTACAACCTCTCTTGGAACCGTGTCACGTACCTAGACCCCATCCACGCCGGAGTCCACATCTCCCCGCGTCAGCTCTGGTCGTTCCAGAGGGAGGCCGAACAAGCTGGTGACGACCTGCCGGTGGCCATGGTCCTCGGTCATCATCCTGCGTTCAACCTGGCAGCCGCCGCCCTCACCGCGATCCAAATCGACGAGTACCACGTGGCCGGTGCCTTGATGGGAGAGCCGCTCCAGGTGGCCCCCTCGGCCCGGTTCGGAGAAGACCTGATGGTGCCCGCCGGCGCCGAGATGATCATCGAAGGCCGGCTCATCGCCGCCCACCGCGTCGTGGAAGGCCCCTTCGGCGAGTACATGCGTTATCTGGGACCGCAGAAGTTGTCCCACCTCTTCGAGGCGGACGCCATCACCTTCCGCCCCGAGCCGATCATCCTCGAGATATTCGCCGGCCACCGCGACCACCTCAACGCTCACGTCTCGATCCACGCCAGCCTGCTCGCCGCCGCCCGGACCGCGGTGCCCCAGGTGACCCGGGTCGGCTGGTTCCAGGGTGGCGGCCCGACCACCGCTGTCGTCGCCCTGGACAAGTCGGCGGACGGCCAGCCGATGCGAGCGGCGATGGCCATCCTCTCTGCGGGCAACCTGATCAAACAGGTGATCGTGGTCGACGACGACATCGACGTGTTCGACGCACAGAGCGTCATGTGGGCCATCTCCACCCGGGTCCGGGCCGACGAGGATGTGATCATGCTCAAAGGGCTGCAGGGGTCGCTCCTCGACCCCTCACACCCCGGCTTCGGGACCACCGCCGGTTTCGTCATCGACGCCACCTGGCGGGTGGGCCAAACCCGCCCTCCCGTTGCCCGGGTGCCCGAGGCGGCGGTGAGCCAGTTCCCTCTCGACGCTTACACCTTGAAGGAGGCCTGATGCACATCAAGGAGGTGACCTGCCCCCGCTGCGGGAAGATCTCGGTCGTCGACGGCGGGTTGTACGAGATCGGCACCATCAGACTGAGATGCACTCACTGCGGTTTCTACTTCGAGCCTCCCGACTCTCCCCGCTCCAAGACGGTCGCACAGGTGACCAACGCCAACGTCCCGATCACGATATGGGAACCGGAGGAGACCGCTTGAGCGACGACCTGTTCGGGAAGGTGGTCGGGCTCGTCGACGACGAGGAGGTCGCCGAGCTGGCGTACCGGCTCGGAGCCATCGAGGCCCCGGCCGGTGCCGAGGGCCCCGCCGCCGACGAAGTCGAGGCCTGGATGCGGGAACAGGGTTTCCGGCCCCGCCGGATCGGGCTGGTGGAGGAGCGGCCCTCGATCGTGGGCCGGGTCAAGGGCCGGGGAGACGGGCCAACCCTGGTGTTCAACGCCCATCTCGACACCGCTATCGGACGAGAGGACACCCTCACCTACATCGACCCCGCCCAGCCAAAGTACATCTCGGCGTGGCGTGAAGGCGACCGGGTCTTCGGCAACGGCGTGGTCAACGACAAGGCGCCGATGGCCTGCTTCCTGATCGCCGCCGCGGCCATCGCCCGCAGCGGCGTGGAGTTGGCCGGCGACCTGGTGCTGCACGCGGTGCCCGGTGAGATCGGGCTGGAGCCGGTGGACGAGTTCCAGGGCCCGGACCATCTCGGCAAGGATCTCGGTGCCCGCTATGCCATCGCCCATGGTGTCGTCGGCGACGCCGCCCTGGTCGCTGAGGCGACCGGGAACACTATCGGCTGGGTCCAGGCGGGGAAGGCGTTCTTCAAGCTGACCGTGTTCGGCGACGAGCCCCTTTACACCCCGTTCACGCCTGCCGAGCCCGACCCGGTGAAGAACCCGAACGCAATAGTCCGGCTCGCCCCGGTGATCACTACGTTCAACGAGTGGGCCGCGACCTACTCGGAGCGGGTGTACCGGTGTTCCGGCGGGACCGTGGTCCCAAAGGCGGTGATCGGCGCCGCCCGCTCCGGGCGGCCCGACAAGATCACCAAGTCGACCGAGCTGGCCGTCCTCTACCTGGACATTCGGACCATCCCCAACCAGAACCCGATGGACCTGCAGCGGGAGTTGACCAAGACACTGGGCGCCACCGGTGTGCCTTTCGATCTGGAGTGTTTCCTTCACCGGCGCGGCTACGAGGCGCAGAACATCGAGCCTCTGGCCGCGGCGACCCGACAGTCGCATGTGGACGAGTTCGGCACCGAACCGGGCGATCCCGCCCCCCCGGTGACCTCGATGTGGCGGGACATCACACCGTTCAACGAGGCGGGCATCCCCAGCCTCACCTACGGGCCGTCGTCGTCGACCGGTGGCGGCAACTTCAGCGTCGGGGTGGCCGAGCTGGGGGCAACAGCCAGGGTGTACGCCCGCACCGCCCTCAGGTACTGCCGGATCGCAAAATAGGCCGATGACCACCCTGACCGGCGACCCCGAAGTCCGGCTCGGAGCATTCGACGAGTGGATGGGAGCCTGGTCGCCGTCGACTCCACGGGATCCGGGCGAGCTGACCGCATGGCAGCTGGATCGCGCCTGGCGCCAGGCCGAGACCTTCGGTCAGGGCAATCCCTTCTACCGCGACCGGCTCCGGCCCCCTCCCCAACGCGACGCCGAGGCCTATCGGGCGCTGGGGGTGACCACCAAACAGGATGTGGTGGAGGACTGCGCCGACCATCCCCCTTACGGGTCCCGCACCGTGGTCGACACGGCCGATATCCGGATGGTGGTGCACACCAGCGGCACCAGCGGCCAGGGGATGGCGGTCTACGCCCTCGATTCGGCCGACCTCGAAGCCATCGTCCGCACCGAGGCCGTCGGCTTTCTCTGGGCCGGGATCCGGGAAGGAACCGGGGTCCTGCTCACCCTGCCGATCGGGATGACCGCCGCTGGTCTCTGGTACTCCTCGGCCCTGCGTGCCATCGGGGCCAACGTGTTCTCGGTGGGCCCTTATCCGACCGAGCGCAAGGTGGAGCTGCTCCGCCAGTTCCAGCCGGAGGTGGTGGTGGGGACCCCGACCTATCTGCAACGTCTCGCCGTCGCCTGCGAGGACGCGGGTCTCCCGCCGGAAACCAGCTCGGTGAAGACCCTGATCGTGGCGGGTCAGGCGTTCTCGCTCCCCTGGGCCCTCGCCATCGAGACCCGGTGGGGTGCCACCCTCTACGAGCAGTACGGATGCACCGAGCGGGCAATCGCCTGGACCTGCCCGGGAGGGGTGGTCAAAGGGGATTCGCTGGGTGCGCTCCATTTCCCCGCGGAGAGCGGGTATTACGAGGTGATCGACCCGGACTCGAGCGAGCCGGTCGGCCACGGTGAGATCGGCGAGCTGGTCATCACCCCGTTCGGTGCCGATGCCTCACCGCTGATCCGCTACGCAACGGGGGACCGGGTGCGCTGGATGGCCCCAGGGGCCTGTCCCTGTGGGCGTCCCCTGGCCGGGATCGCCGCCGGCGAGGTGGAGCGTTACGACGACATGATGAAGATTCGGGGAGTCAACGTCTGGCCGGCCTCGTTCGACCGGGCGGTCTTCGCCGTGGAAACGGTGAGCGACTACAGGGGCAGGGTCTGGGTGGACGACGATGGGAACGAGCGGGTCGAGATCCGCGCCGAAGGCGAGGGTGATCACGATGCCCTGGCCGAGGCGGTGTCCGCCTCGGTGCATCGGGTCGCCGGTCTCCGGGTCGAGGTGAAGATCGAGCCGGCGGGCACCCTGGCCCGCGAGGTGCCGGAGGGATTCGTCAAGATCAAGCGATTCCAGGTGGAGACATTGAGGTGAGCGAATGAACAACGTGAGACTCGACGAGGAGACACTCCTCTCCTCGGAGGTCCGGTCCTTCGGCGGCCCCCGGGTGGGGGACGAAGAGCGGTTCCAGGTCGAGTTCGTGGTCAACGACCCCAGGGGGGTGATCGCCCACGAGGCATTCCTCCCCAACACCGTGGTCAACTGGGCGTTCTGGCACGATGAGGTCCATATCGTCACCCGGGGGAGGGCCGAGGTGACCTACACCCTGGGCCCCAACCATCGCAAGCAGGTGGCCAAGACGTTTCAGGCAGGCGACACCTATGTCATCCCCGACGGGGCCCGGGTCCGTTTCGAGATCGGGGACGAGCCGTATGTCCACATCTGCGTGATCATGCCCCGCTTCGAGTACACCAAAGACGAGAGAATGGACTCCTACACGTGACCGGAAGGAGTTGAGCACGGTGCGGCCGGAGACATACGACGACGTATGGCTGGTCGGCGGTGTCCGCAGCGCCCTCGGCCGCTTCGGCGGCGCCCTGCGCGAGGTGCCTGTGGTGGACCTGGCCCGCCAGGTGATCGGAGCCGCCCTCGACCGTCTGGACTGGTCGCCAGACGCTCTCGACGAGATGTACGTCGGGATCGGGATGATCGAGGCGGGGATGATGGTCCCTGCCCGACAGATCGCCTTGGCCGCCGGTCTTCCCGAGCATCTCCCGTCGCTGACCGTCGACCGGGCTTGTTGCTCCGGCGCCACCACGGTCGGTCTCGCCGCCCGGTCCATCGAACGTGGGGCGGGGTCGGTGTTGTGCGTCGGGGTGGAGAACATGAGCCTCACTCCCCGTCTGCTCCACGGGACCCGCTGGGGCACCCGGCTCGGGTCGCTCGATGTGGAAGACCTGCTCCTGATGCACTCCCCCGTCGTCGACGAGCCGATCGCCTCCTATGTGGGCCGCGTCGCCCTGGAGCACGGTATCGGTCGCGAGGAGCAGGACCGCTGGGCCCTGACCAGCCAGCAGCGTCACGCCGAGGCAACGGCGCGTGGTTACTTCTCCAACGAGATCACTCCGGTGGAGACACCGGATGGGCCCTTCTCGAAGGACGAGCATCCCAGACCCGACACCACCTTGAAGGCGCTGGGCCGGCTCCCCACCGTGCGCAACAGCCCCACCGTGACCGCCGGCAACGCCCCCGGTTTGAACGACGGTGCCGTGGCCCTGGTGGTCGCCGACCGGGCCTCGGCGGGTGACCGGGTGCCGCTGGCCCGGGTCGCCGCTTATCTCCAGACCGCCGAGTCGCCGATCTCCTCGGCCTATCTCCCCGGTCTGGCCATCCGCCGGCTGGTCGAAAGGCAAGGTCTGCGACCGGAGGACCTGGACGTGATCGAGATCAACGAGGCCTACGCGGCGACACCACTGGTCAGCATCCGTCGTCTCGCCGACAACGACCCGGCGCTGGAGGAGAAGCTGCTGCAACGGACCAACATGAACGGAGGCGCGGTGGCGATGGGCCACCCGGTCGGGGCCAGCGGAGCCCGTCTGGTTCTCACCGCGGCCCGGCAGCTGCGTGAGACCGGTGGCAGATGGGCGGCGGTGGCCATCTGCGGCGGGTTCGGCCAGACCGACGCCCTGCTCCTCGAGTCGGCCGATGCCTGAGCCGGCCACCGGCCCGCCCCGCGATCTGGTGGTGGCGTTGGCCCAGATCCCGGCCCGTCCGGCATGGGCCGACGACGGCGCGGTGGAGGCCAACACCAAGACGGTCCGCTCGCTCTACGAGATGCATGCCGACGAGACCGACCTCCTGGTCTTCCCCGAGCTGGCACTGACCGGGTACATCCCGCTCAAGGGTTACGACCAGCGTCGCAAGCGGACCCTCTCCTCAGCCGCCGAGGCAGCGACCGGGTCGTCGCTGCCCGGTTTGCTGGAAGCCACCAAGGGGCGGCGGTCGGTGATGGTGGTGGGGCTGATGGAACCGGCGGCGATGCGTCACGAGTTCTACAATTCGGTGGCCGTCCTCGACGACGGGAGGATCGCCGCGGTGTACCGCAAGATCCACCTCCCGGTCGAGGAGAACCACTACTTCATGCCCGGAGACGAGGTGGTGCTCGCCCAGACCAGGGCGGGGCTGATCGCCCCGATGATCTGCTACGACCTGCTCTTCCCCGAGGTGACCCGCATCGCCGCGCTGGGAGGCGCCGAGATCATCGTCATGGTGTCCACCTGGCTCGACATCGCCCACCTCCGCCGTCTCGGCGAGGTGCTGCCGGTGGCCCGGGCCCTCGAGTCCCACGCCCATGTCCTCTTCGTCAACGGAGTGGGAGACCTGGAGGCCCGTGGTCACCGGTTCAGCCTGTACGGAGGGAGCCGGGCGGTCACCGCCACCGGCGAGGTGGTCGCCGTGGCGGACGGTTCGGAGGGCGTGGTGGTGGCCAACCTCCCCGGCGCCGACCTTGACGCTGCTTCCGAGGTGTTCCCGGTCATGCGGGACCGGCGCCCCGAGCTGTACCGGCCCCTGACCGATCCGGCCTCGACGTTCGCCTCGCTGAAGACCGACCCAGCCGATGACTGAGCTGGGCATCTCGCTGGGCTGGAGCCACCGGGAGCCCGCCGACCGGATCATCTCCTTGATCCAGGAGGCGGAGGCCGCAGGGGTGGACGTCTGCTGGGTGATCGACTCGCAGCTGGCGATGCGTGACGCCTTTGTCATGCTCGGCCTCATCGCCCGGGAGACCACGAGCATCCGCCTTGGACCAGGGGTGACCAACCTGATCACCCGACATCCCACGGTGGTGGCCAACTCCCTGGTTACTCTGCGCTCGCTGGCTCCGGGCCGGGTGCTCGCCGGTGTCGGCGCCGGTGACAGCGCGGTCTATCCCTTGGGTCTCAAACCCCAATCGGTCGTCCGGCTCGGTGAGGGCATTGGGAATCTCCGCGCCCTGCTCGCCGGCGAGACCATCGAGAGTCCCAATGACGAGGTGCGGCTCAGCGGTGTGGAGGGTCCAGCCGAGCCCATCTTCCTCGCCGCCAGCCAGCCCCGCATGCTCCAGCTCGCCGGTGCGGTGGCCGACGGGGTGATCATCATGGGCCCGGCCGACCCCGACGTGCTGCGTGCCCAGATGGAGCATGTCGACCGGGGGGTGGAGGAGGCAGGACGTTCCCCTACAGAGGTGTTACGTGACGCCTGGGTCACCATGGCGGTGGACTGTGAGGAGCGCGGTGTGGATGCGGTGAGGTCGTGGGCTTCGGCTCAAGCCCGATGGCTGACCAAGTGGGCGCAGCTGCCACCCAGTTTGCTCCGCTTCGAGGCCGAGATGAGGCAGGCAGCGGAAACCTACGACTTCGAACGGCATCTCTCCGTCTCCGCCCCACATGCCGCGGTGGTCTCAGACGAGCTGGCGGCTGCCCTGGCTGTGGCAGGCGACGTCGATCAGTGTGCGGTCCGGATCAGGGAGATCGCCGACGTCGGCGCCGATCGGGTGACGGTTGCCCTGCTCTCTGGAGGTAGGGAACGTCGGCTCGAGGATTTGCTGACGGTCTGGCAATCGGCGAACACCGCTTCCGCAACACGCGGGGGCAATACATGACACCACGCCGTCTCATCGTGGCCATGAGTGGCTCGAGTGCTCCCCAGCTGGGCCGGGCGGTGCTGCAGGCGCTGCACCGGATCGACGACATTGAGACCCATCTGATCCTCTCCGAAGGGGCCCGTCAGACCATCAAGCTGGAGATGAACATCGACCCCTCCGAGATCGAGGCACTGGGGGATGTTGTGTATCGAGCCGATGACCTGGCGGCGTCGGTTTCCTCGGGCTCGTTCCTGACCATGGGCATGGTGATCGTCCCCTGCTCGATGCGGACCCTCGCCGCCGTCGCCTCGGGCCACGCCTCCGATCTGATCACCCGAGCCGCCGACGTCTGCCTGAAAGAGCGACGCCGTCTGGTCTTGGTCCCCAGGGAGACCCCGCTCAACCTGATTCACATCCGCAACATGGAAACGGTCACCCTGGCGGGGGCCACGGTGCTCCCACCAGTCCCGGCCTTCTATCACGGTCCGGAGACCATCGACGACCTACTTGACCACACCGCGGGCAAGGTCCTCGACCAGTTCGGAATCGAACACGATCTGTATCGCCGCTGGTCATGACCGGATCCCGGCCTCGCCGGGAGAACATCGTCAGACTTCGAAGCGCTGCCAGTCGGCTTCCCAACGCACCTTGAACGACGCAGGCCGAGGGTCGCCGAGCCCGACTTGCGGCCCGCCGGGAGCGAGGAACACGCCACCCACTTCCGCCACCTCCTCGCCTGACAGGTGAAGAAAGCAGCTGCCGGCCCCGTCATAGGGAGCTGGCGGAGACGTTCCGAGGATCCGTGAGGCGATCACCTCCGCGACGAGCCTGCCCTGCGCCGAGGCGAACACACCGGCTTTGGGGAGCGCTCGTTCACCCCCTATCGGTATCGAGTTCACGTCTCCCACCGCGAATACGCCCGGAGCTGCCCTGGTCTCGAGCGTCTGCGGATCCACCGGCACCCACGGCATCCCCATCGTCAAGTCTGCTTCGACCACCACGGCCGGAGCCCGATGCACCGGCACGACGATTGACAGGTCGGCGTCGAGGGTCGACCCGTCGCTCAGGTGAACCCTTCGCCCTGAGTCGTCGAGCGAAGTGACCGTGGCCTGGGTGTGGAGGACTACCCCGCGCGAGACCAGCAGATCGGCCATCCGTTTCGCCGTCTCCGGGCCGGCCACGGCGAGAGGGGCCGGCTCCGGGATGCAGAGATGGATCTCAGCGGGGACACCCCGTTGCCTGAAATGCCACTCCAGGATCAGGGCAGCCTCGAGGGGCGCGGGCGGACACTTGTAGGGCACCCCGGAAACGGCCACGACCACTGTCCCGCCCTCGAACCGCCCCACCGCCTCTCTAAGCGCGACCGAATGGGCATGGTCGTAGAAGGAGCCGGCGTCCGCAGACCCGGGCACGGCCCCCCAGTCGTAGACCGCACCGAGGGCCACCACCAGGTAGTCGAAGGGCAGGTCCCGTCGGGTCGTCTGCACGCGTCGTGCGTCGAGGTCGATGGCGAGGATCTCATCCCGCACCAGCTCCACCCCGTGCTCGGCGAGGGTCGAAAACGACCGGGTCACCCCCTCCCGAGGCCTCTTCCCCACCACCAGAAGGGGGTTGGCTCCGCACAGATAGCTGGCGTCGGCCTGATCGACGACGGTGATGTGATGCTCCTCCCCGAGCAGCCCGCCAGCAGTCATGGCTGCCTGTGCGCCCCCGAATCCACCGCCGAGAACCAGAACGTGGGCCAATCTTCGACCAGCCTACCGGGGCAGGCGCCGACGTCTCAGGGCCCCCGGGGGGACGAGGTCGGCGGCTTTTCGGTGCCAGCTTGTCAGATGGCGACCAGTCCCGGGCTCAGCGCTTCGTTCGCTTCTCTCCTGGGGGCGTCACGTCCGGCCTCTCCGCCCCGGTTCCGGCGGCGCGCTTCCGGTTCATGTCCAGTTTGGCGGCCTCTTCGAACCTTCCGGCCAGCTGCTCGGAGATCGGCTCACCTCCGGCCAGAGCTTCGATCTCCTCGGGCGTCAGCTCAACCGGGGCCAGCTTCTTTCCTTTGGTTACACGTGAAGGCCTGGCCGGGGGTTGCCCGGATTCGAGGATCCTGGTGACGACCTCGTCCGGCAGCTCGCCTGCTGCCAGCCGCTCGATGTCTTCCTGCCGGAAGGGGGCCGGTGAGCCTCGGGCCCCTTCACCCCGGCCTCGATCAGCCTTGGCGCTCACCAGACGTACATCTCCTTGACTCGATCACCATCGATCCGCACGTTCACATTCCGATTGTCACCCTTGGCGTGTGCGGCCAAGATGGCAAAGTTGGTGGTGGCGTCGTCGTTGTCGTCGTGGAACTTGCGCCACGCGCCGTCGATCCAGCCCCAGACGTTGGAATCCTCCCAGTTTCCCCACAAGGCTATGACCCTCTTGTTGTTTAGCCAGGCCATCGAGTATCTCCTTTCAAGGCCTCACACTTTCGAGATCGACTTGTCTGGCACCGATCTCGAAGATCTTGTCCACCGCCCTGCGTAGGTCCTCGGGAAGCTCGAAACCGGCCGCCTTCGCCTGACCTTCGTCGGCCATGAAGACGACCGTGGCCTCTTGCCGGCCGTCTGAGACGGTGAGGATGCCCACAGTGCTGTCCGGTGGGATCGGTGGCAAGCTCTGGCCGACAACGCTCATCTGGCTGACGTCGAGGTTGGTGAACACGTCAATCATTTCGTCGGCGCTCACTTCACCGAATTTAGGAAGGATCTCCAGCTGTCGCAGACGGTTCTTGACCTCCACCTGGGTGTCGCCGCTGCCCGACCCCCTGAAGTGGAACTCGTACCGATCGTCGGCCGACCCTCCCTCTATGTCCAGGGTGACTCGAAGACTGGACACGTCTTCTGGGGCGACACGGCCCGCCCCGACCTTGGCGGCAAGAGGGGTGGGATCCTGAGGTATTCCTCCCGGTGTGGCCTTCTCGTTGTCGTTCATCGCGTCCTCACACTGTGTAAGTGGGCTGCCCGAGCCGGTCGCAGAATGGGGTGCACAGCCTCCGCACCACTTCGGTGTTGTCGTCCATCACAGTCCCGGTGTTCACCGGACTGCGAGAGGGGCAGAGATTGGAGGTGTATTCGTCGGGATAACCAAGCATGTGGCCGAACTCGTGGGAGGCGACATCTCCGGAATCGGAGGTATCCCAGGTGGTCATGTTGGTCCCGGCCGGGCCTTGGCGAACCCTGACAGTGTGATGTTCGTTGGTGTTGACCCATTCGACCCGGAAGTTGAGGGCGCATCCTCCGACACAATCGGGGGAGATGCAGCAGCCGAATCGATTGCTCCATTTGGACTCGATCCCGGTCTGCCAACGGGTGCGCAGTGTCGCCATGGTCGCCGCAGTGATCCCGGCGTCGGGGACGAGCCGAATCCGCACCGTGATGGTCGTGCCCCTCTGGTCGAACGCCGCGGTCCAGCCGTAGATGCACTCGGACATCGCAAAGCTGACGTTGAAGGTCGGCCCCAGGGTGCCGGTGTGGAAGTCTGCGATCTCGGTGATCCGCCAGGTTCCGCTGCGGAACTCCTCGTGCACCGAGACGGATCGGCCCTTCGACTTGGCCTCGGCCGCGATCGCGAGCAGATTGATGGTGGCGTCGTCGTTGCGATCATCCAGCTTGCGCCAACCGCTATGGCGGAGCCAGACCCAGGCGTTGGAGCGTTCCTCGTTACACCAGAGGGCATCCACATAACGGCCACACGAGACAGGCACTGAGTCCTCCTCGGCTCATGCCTCCCAAGTCACGCCGACAGGAAAAACACCCGTTCATGCAACCCTACGGGCCACCGGCCCTGTGTCAAGAGCGACCGGCCCGAAGCGACCTGGCTACGAGCTTCACATGGAGGTGACGCTGGTATCCGGCAACGCAACGGTCTGGAGGTCGACCATCAACTTGGCCGGGGGGTAGGTCAAGGCTGAACATCGCCACCGAGTCTCCTCGACTTGTCTGCCCCTTCGGCGAGCGGCCCATTTCGAGTAGCTAACCAATTCTCAGCGACTCTCGTCAGTCGAGTTCACGGTGTCGATGCTCACGTATTGTGCGATCGTGCCAGCCACCCGAGGCTCGGGATACGAGCCGATCGACGAGCCGATCCGGGCCGAGCTGTTCAGCGTCGAACGGCTGGAGGAGCATGGGCGGAGTCTCGCCGAAGCCCAGGAACTGAGTGAACGCCACGGGAGACTCCGCCCCATCTCCCGGCGACTGGTGGACAACGGTGAGGTTCTTCTCTCCTCATACCGCGAGTTGTCCAAGGCGATCCGGGAAGAGGCACTGCTCACCCCCGCCGCGGAATGGCTGGTGGACAACTTCCATCTCGTGGAGAGCCAGCTGCACGAGATACGGGACAACCTCCCTTCGAGTTACTACCGCGAGCTTCCCAAGCTCGACGGTGGTCATTTGGCCGGCTACCCGCGGGTTTACGGGATCGTGTGGGCATACGTCTCGCACCTGGACAGTCGCTTCGATCCCGAAGCGCTGCGCAGATTCGTGGCTTCATACCAGGACGTTGCGCCCCTGACCATCGGTGAGTTGTGGGCCATCCCCATCACCCTTCGCCTGATCCTGATCGAGAACCTGCGCCGGATGACGGAGTCGATCATTTGGGCCAGGAGACTTCGTAGGGAGGCCGAGGAGATCGCCGACGGACTTCTCGGCGTCGGCGCCGGCCGTCCCGGCGAGACGCAGGCAGCCCTCGACCGCTACGGCCCCGCCAAGCTGCCACAGCCCTTTGCCGTCCAACTGCTGCAGCGTCTTCGCGACCAGGACCCGGAGACGACCCCGGGCCTCACCTGGCTGCTGGATCGTCTCAGCGCCCAGGGGACGTCACCCGACGAGATAGTCGGCGAAACCCATCGTCGGCAAGCGGCCACCAACGTCACGGTACGCAACATCGTTACCAGCCTCCGTCAGGTCAATTTCTTCGACTGGGCCGACTTCGTGGAGGGCGTCAGCCTCGTCGATCATGCCTTGGCCGCGGAGAGCTCCTACAGCGAGATGAGCTTCGCCACCCGGGATCGTTATCGGCACGCCATCGAAGAGTTGTCGAAGGGATCCGGGACCTCCGAGCTCGACGTGACGAAGACCACACTCCGGCTGGCCGACCCTCAACTCGCCGATCGTCGCCAGAGCGATCCCGGCTTCTACCTGCTTGGAGAGGGCAGGACCACGCTCGAGGCTCGGATCGGCTTTCGTCCCGGTGTCGGGCTGGTTGCATCCCGATTCGTCAGGAGGCACGCGGCCGCCGTGTACCTGAGCTCGGTTGCCGTGGTCAGCGCTCTCCTCCTGGCTTTGCCCCTGCTCACCGTCGAGCAGTGGTCTCCATGGGGATGGGTGATGGCCGGCCTGGCCTTGATCCCAGCTTCGGATATGGGCGTGATCCTCGTCAACCGCGCCATCGCGGCCCTGACCCGGCCCGAGGAGCTGCCTTCACTGGCGTTGGCGCATGGACCGACCGCAGACCTGCGGACGCTGGTTGCGATCCCTGCCCTGTTGACGCGACCCGACCAGGTCGAGGAGCTGGTTGAACGGCTCGAGGTCCACTATCTGGCCAATCCGGATGGCGATTTGCACTTCGCCCTGGTGAGCGACTGGCGAGACGCCGAAGGTCCCGAGCTGGCCGACGACGCCGAGCTCCTGGCTGCGGCGGCCGACGGCGTGCTCCAACTCAATGAGAGACACGGACCGGGGCCGGGAGGGGCGGATCGGTTCCTGCTCTTCCATCGCCGGCGATTGTTCAATCCCGGCGAGGAACTCCACATGGGCTGGGAGCGCAAGCGGGGCAAGCTTCACGAACTCAACCGGCTTCTCCGGGGAGCCTCCGACACCAGCTTCATCCCATCCGACCGGGTGCCAGCAGGCGTTCGTTTTGTGATCGCTCTCGACGCCGACGCCCGGCTCCCGCCGGGGGCGGCGACGAGGCTGGTGGCGACGATCGCCCATCCACTCAACAGGGCTCGCGTCGATGAATCACTCGGCAGGGTGGTGGAGGGATATGGAGTCTTGCAACCGCGAGTCACCGCCTTCCTGAGAGCCAGCGGTATCAGCTATTTCCAGCGTGTCTTCTTCCCGCCTGGCGGGATCGACCCCTATGCCGCTGCCGTCAGCGATCTGTACCAGGACCTGTTCGGCGAAGGGTCCTATGCCGGCAAGGGGATCTATGAGATCGATGCCTTCGAGGCGGCGTTGGAGGGTCGAATCCCCGAGAACGCCCTGCTCAGCCACGACCTCTTCGAAGGAAGCTTCGCCCGGGCCGGTCTGGTGAGCAACGTCGAGGTGTTCGAAGAGTTCCCCAGTCACTACGAGGTGGCGCTGTCACGCCAGCATCGCTGGGTCCGGGGCGACTGGCAGCTCCTCCCTTGGATCCTCGGCACTCACGGACCGCTGCCTCCCGTGGCTCGTCTCAAGATGGTGGACAATCTCCGCCGCAGTCTCAGCGGGCCGGCCGCCCTCTTCACCCTGATCGCCTCGTTCATTCTGCCCGGGGTCCCGGTCTGGCCATGGACCGCGTTCATCCTCGTCGCGTTGGCGCTTCCCGGGATGCTGCCCCTGCTCGAGCGGATCATTCCGCGCCGGACCAGCACGCCGGGGGCGGTGCGGCTGAGACGTTGGGGAACGGATGCATCGAGGGCACTGGGACGGACGCTTCTGCAGGCCGCATTCCTCGCCCACCAAGCGCTGAGGATGACCGAAGCCATCGTGGTGACCCTTTGGCGCCTCATGTTCACTCGTCGCGGATTGCTGACGTGGGTAACGGCCGAGGAAGCGGAGCGGCAGTTCGACCTGGAGCTGACGGGCTTCATCCGGCGGATGTCCCCCTCGATGGTGGTCGGGATTGCGGGCAGCACCGCGGCCGCAGTCGTCAAACCTGAGGCGTTGGTGGCGGCTCTGGCCTGGTCCGGGATGTGGGTGCTGGCTCCCCTCATCGCCCACCTGGTCAGCACCCCACGCCCTGCCGAGGTGGCGGACCCACCCACGGTTCAGGAACAGGAGGCGCTGCGGCTGATCGCCCGGCGCACCTGGCGCTATTTCGAGAGATTCGTGACCAGCGACGAGAACTGGCTGCCACCCGACAATTTCCAAGAGGACTTGTCACAGATCGCTCACCGCACGTCTCCTACCAACATCGGGCTCTATCTGCTCGCGGTGCTCTCGGCCCGGGAGTTCGGCTGGATTGGGCTGGAAGAGACAGTGACCAGGCTCGAAAACACGGTCACCACGCTCAGTCGGCTGGCGCGGTATCAGGGTCATTTCCTCAACTGGTACGACACGAGCTCGTGTGAGCCCTTGGAGCCCAGATACGTGTCGACCGTGGACAGCGGCAACCTGGCCGGCCACCTCCTCGCGGTATCCCAGGGCTGTGAACGCCTCCGCCAGGTCGCCTCAGGCCCGGAGGTGGCAGCAGGCATCCGCGACAGCGCGCTGCTGTTGCGGGAGGCGGCCGACCCCGTCGCTTTCGATGCGGGCATCGAGGTCGTATCGCCCCGGGAGCTCGATCGAGCCCTGGTCGAGTTTCTCGGCTCGCTGCGCAGCCGGGGAGCCCAGGGGTCGGATCGGCTGGCCGAGATCCTCGCCGAAGCCGAGACGGTGGCCGACATCGCACGCACCATGGCGACGAGGGAGGGTGCCGAGGACCTGGCGGTCTCGGCCGAAGCCCTGTTGGCGACGGTGCGGGGCCACCTTCACGACCAGCAGGCAGTCGACGATGCGATCAGCCGGGAGCTTCTCTCCAGTCGTCTCTCCGCCCTCGCCGATGCGACCGCCGGGCTAGCGGCTGACATGGATTTCTCGTTTCTGATGAACCGTGACAACAAGCTGCTGGCAGTGGGCTATCGCGTCGGGGAGAACGCCCTCGACCAAAGCCATTACGACCTGCTGGCCTCGGAGGCCCGCCTGGCCAGCTTCGTGGGCATCGCCAAAGGCGACCTTCCCCCCAGCCATTGGTTCCGTCTGGGCCGGTCGATGACTCCAATGGGTGCCGAGTCCGCCCTGATCTCGTGGTCGGGCTCGATGTTCGAATACCTGATGCCACTGTTGGTGATGCGCTCGCCACCCGAGAGCATTCTCGAAACCACCTACCGGGCGGTCGTGCGACGCCAGATCGAGTACGGGAACGAGCGTCGGATACCGTGGGGGATCTCCGAGGCGGCCTACGCCGCTCGCGATATCCACCTCGTCTACCAATACCGGGCATTTGGGGTCCCGGGGCTCGGCTTCGAACGGGGTCTCAGCGAGGACCTGGTGGTGGCACCGTATGCAACCTTGCTGGCGACCATGGTCGAGCCGGGCGACGCGGTGACGAACCTGGTCCGGCTCAACAGCCTGGGGGCGCAGGGCAGATACGGGTACTACGAGTCGCTCGACTTCACACCCAGCCGGTTGCCCGAGGACGGGGAGTCCGTCCTGGTGCGAGCCTATATGGCCCACCATCAGGCGATGTCACTGATCTCCGTGACCAACGTCATCTTTGCCGGGCTCTGCAGGGACCTGTTTCATTCCGACCCGTGGGTTCGGGCGGCCGAGCTGTTGTTGCATGAACGGGTTCCCCGCGATGTGGAGGTGGCCCGTCCCCGTGCCGAGGAGGTCGCCGAGTCGGCCCATCCCCTGGAAGAGGCCAAGGGTGTGGTCCGTCGGATCTCGTCGCCACACAGCCCGGGCCCGGCCATTCATGCCTTGTCCAACGGTCGTCTCAGCACCGTCATCACCGCCGCCGGTTCCGGTTACAGCCAGTGGCAGGGGCTGGCCGTCAACCGCTGGCGGGAAGACGCCACTCGCGACAACTTCGGCAGCTACTTCTTCATCAAGGACGGGGCGGGGCGCGCCTGGTCGGCCGGGTATCAACCGACTCTGGCCGAGCCCGACTCCTATCAGGTGGCCTTCAGCGAAGACAAGGCAGAGATCTCGCGTCGTGACGGCAACATCTCCACCACGCTGACTGTGGTGGTGTCCGCAGAGGACGACGCCGAGGTCCGTCGAGTGAGCCTCACAAATCTGGGCTCGGTGGCCAGAGAAGTGGAGGTCACCTCCTACGCCGAGGTTGTTCTGGCATCGGCCCGGGCCGATGCCGCCCACCCTGCTTTCTCCAATCTCTTCGTGCAGACCGAGGTGGTGACCGGACGCGACGCGCTGCTCGCCAGCCGCCGACCACGCTCGGACGAGGAGGAGACGGTGTGGGCAGGTCATGTCCTCGCGGTCACCGGCGAGGTAGTCGGTGGGATTCAATATGAAACTGATCGGGCCCGGTTTCTCGGCCGCGGAAACCAGGTCCACCACGCCGCCGCAGTCGATCGTCCCCTGTCGAACACCGCGGGCCGGGTGCTCGATCCGGTCTTCAGCCTGCGGAGGAAGGTGCGGATCGAGCCGGGCGCCACCGCTCACCTCGACTTCACCACCGTGGTGGCTCCCACCCGGGACGAGGCCCTCGATCTTGTCGACAAGTTCTCCGAGACGGCGGCTTTCGAGCGAATCTCGACACTGGCCTGGACTCAGGCCCAAGTCCGACTCCATCACCTTCGCATCGAGCCGGATCAGGCCCACATCTTCCAACAGCTCGCCGGATCATTGATCTACTTCGACCCGGCGCTGAGAGCCCCACCGGCTCCGACGACCATGTCCTCGGTGAGCCGGGATGGATTGTGGCGACACGGTATCTCTGGTGATTTCCCGATCGTCCTGGTCCGAATCGACCGGCCCGAGGAGCGGGGACTGGTCCGGGACCTGCTCCGGGCTCAGGAGTACTGGCGGACCAAAGGGCTGGTGGCCGACCTGGTGATCATCAACGAGGAAGCCGAATCGTACGCCCAGGAGTTACACGGGGCCATCGAAGAGTTGATCAGAGAGAGTGGCCATTTGGTGGGTCAGGAGCCCGACGGTGGAGTCTTTGTTCTCAACGGGCCGCTGCTCACCATCGAGGATCGGACGACCCTCCATGCGGCGGCCCGGGCGGTGCTGCTCAGTCACCACGGGACACTCGCTGACCAGCTGGCCCGCCGGCCGACCAAGGAGCTAGCCCCGACCATACGCGCCAAGGCGTCTGCCCCCGACCTGACGGGTGGGTCGCATCCGAGACCGGACCGCGAGTTCCACAACGGTCTCGGGGGTTTCGCCGGCGACGGCAGCGAATACGTGGTGGTCTTGGGAGAAGGCCAATCGACGCCGGCCCCTTGGATCAATGTCGTCGCCAACCGACGGTTCGGGTTCTGTGTCTCGGAGTCCGGCTCCGGATACAGCTGGTCGGAGAACAGCCGGGAGAACCAGCTGACTCCCTGGTCGAATGATCCTGTCTCCGACCGTCCCGGCGAGGTGCTTTATGTTCGAGACGAGGAGAGTGGCGAGGTCTGGGGGCCAACCGCCCTGCCGATCAGGGATGACGCCTTTGGCTACCTGGCCCGGCACGGTCCGGGTTACTCCGAGTTCGAGCACAGGTCCCGGGGGATTGCCCTCCACCTCCATCAGACGGTGCCGCTCGAGGATCCGATCAAGATCTCACGTCTGCGTATTCGCAACCTGACCGGCCGACGACGCCGCTTGTCGATCACCGCCTATGTGGAGTGGGTGCTGGGAACGACCAGAGCCGTTTCACCGATGCAGATCGTCACCGAACGCGACGAGGAGACCGGGGCCGTGCTCGCCCGCAACCCGTGGAACGTCGACTTCGGAGATCGGGTGGCCTTTGCCGATCTCGGAACCGGCGAGGTGACGATCACCGGGAACCGGGCCGAATTCCTGGGTAGGTATGGCAGTGTCGACGAC
>JAICNB010000110.1 GCA_025928935.1 Acidimicrobiia bacterium | reverse complement strand
TCGACCTGGCCGCCGCCCGTTATCCCGACGACCTTCACCAGGTCTGGGTTCTCGCTGACCGCTGCAGCGACAACACCGCCGATGTTGCTCGGAGCGCCGGAGCACAGGTTGCCGAACGCGCCGACGGATCCCCGGGGAAGGGCGCTGCCATGTGGTGGTATCTCGACAGGCATCCCCTCGAGCCAGACGAGGCGCTGGTCGTCTTCGACGCCGACAACCGGGTTCCCCCGGAAGCCCTCGGCCGAATCTCCGACGAGCTGGAGGCTGGTAACGAGGTGGTCCAGTGTTACCTCGACGTGGCCAACCCGGACGGTTCGCTGCTCGCCGAGGCTTCGGCCCTCTCCTACTGGGCGGGCAACCGCATGGTGCAACTGGCCCGGTCCAATCTGGGGTGGTCGGCCGACCTGGGCGGCACCGGCATGGCTTTCACCGCCGGCGCCCTGGACGAGGTGGGCGGGTTCGGTGACTCATTGACCGAAGACCAGGAGCTGGGATCGAGGCTGGTCCTCGCCGGGCTGAGGGTGGAATGGCTACACGACGTCAGGATCCGTGACGAGAAGCCAGAGTCGGTGGGGGTGGCCATACGACAGCGGGCCCGGTGGATGGCGGGGAAACGTGAGGCGGCCAACAAGCATTTCAAGGCGTTGGTGAAGAAGGGCTCCCCGTCGGCGTTGGACCAGGCGCTTCGGCTGGTCCAACCGGGGAGGTCGTTCTTGGCCCTGGTCTCGGCGGCGATGACGGCGCTGGCACTGGTGACCAGGTCCAAATGGCTCCTCCCCTGGGAGGTGTGGGGGGTGGCCACCGCGGTTCAGGTGCTGGAGCCGATCCCGTTCCTGGCCCGGGACGGCGTGGAGCCGAGACGTCTCGCCCGCTATCCGCTGCTGGTGATCCTGGCCGGTCTCTGGATCCCGATCCGGCTTCTCTCCGGCCGGGTTCGTGGCTGGTACCACACCCCTCATACCGGGGTCATTCCCGGAGGTGTCGAATCGGGCCTGGGCCCCGAACCAGACCCCACACCATCCCCACCCCGTAGGCCAGATGCATGATCGCGGCGGCTGTCACCACCCGAAACGGCGACCCCTTGCTTCGCAGGGCGACCCAGATGAGGAGGAGGAGCCACCCGCCTACCGCCGCCAGCAGCGGCCACCACAGACCGGTGAAGAGCCCGAGCACCCCCAGGGCGAGGAGGCCGAGGACCAGGATCATCGGCGCCAGCGGGCGTGGCGAGGGCAGCTCGCCGTTGAGCCAGAGCATCTCGGCCTTGCCCTGTCCGTATCCGAAGTACTGACGCCACAGCGACCGAGCGGTGTCCCGAGGGGTGTAGCTGGACACGATCCAGGGGTCGACATGGACCTTTCGCCCCGACCTGCGCCAGCGGTAGTAGAAGTCGGCGTCCTCCGAGCTCCCCGATGGGAACGAGCGAAACCCGCCCAACGCCTCGAAGTCCTCGCGACGGAAGGCGCCGAGGTAGACGGTGTCGACCTCCTCACGCTTTGTGGCGTGATGGAAACGGCCCGGGCCCATCGTGAGCGCGCTCTCCATCGCCGCCGCCACCGCGTCACCGAATGGAGATCGCCCCAGTGGGCTCATCCTCCCGCCGACAGCGCCGCCGACCTCCTCGAGCACCCTCACCGAGGTACGGACGTAGTCGGGGGCGAATCTGGTGTGGCCGTCCGCCCTGACCAGGATTTCACCGGTGGCCACGGCGGCCGCCCGATTGAGCCCGAAGGCCTGCCTCGTCTCCGGGTTGTCGATGAGCCTGACCCGGTTTTCTCCGCCAGCCACGGCCAGCACCTTCTCCCTGGTGCCATCTGTGGACCCTCCATCAGCCACGATCACCTCCAACGGGCCTTTGTAGTCCTGGGTCAGGAGATCGCCCATCACCTCGTCGATGTGCCCGGCCTCGTTCAGGACAGGAAGGATCACGGTCACCGACGGCTGCATCGGCGGGCAGGGTATCGGGCGATGTTCCCCTTATCCTGCTCACTGTGACCGCAGATCGGGACTACACCGCACGTCTCGAGGCCGAGACCGCCAGAGGGTGGAAACGGGCACTGGGGGCGCAGGCGCCCTACCGCCATCACATCCGGCGGGTGGTCGAAGGGCGGGTCCTCGATGTCGGTTGTGGGATCGGTCGCAACCTGCATCATCTCGACGGACGGGGTGTCGGGGTCGACACCAACCCGCACTCGATCGAAGCGGCCCGCCGCAGTGGCTTGACAGCGTACTCCGCCGAGGAGTTCGCCGACTCGGCCGACGCCATGCCCGGTGGGTATGACACCTTGCTCTTCGCCCATGTCCTCGAGCACATGGCTCCGTCGGAGGCCTCGGGTCTGCTCGGCCGGTATCTCCCCTACCTCCGACCCGGGGGCAGGGTGGTGGTCATTGTCCCCCAGGAAGCCGGGTTCAGATCCGACCCCACCCATGTCTCCTTTCTCGACCTCGACGACCTGGCCCGCATCGAGGAAGAGCATCGCCTGACCCGAGAGGCCGGGTATTCGTTCCCCCTCCCTCGGGCAGTTGGGCGTTTCTTCATCCACAACGAGACGGTTTCGCTGTCTCGACTGAGGTGATTGCATTTTGCATGCAGCACATGCATAATGCATGCATGGTTTCCATCACCATCCGCAACGTCCCCGAGGAAACCCGTGACGAGCTGGCGGCTCGAGCGGCCCGAAGCGGCCGCTCCCTCCAGGAGTTCCTGCGGGGAGAGCTGATCACGATGGCCAGCAAACCTGACATGCCGACAGTGCTAGCCCGGATCGACGCTCGCAAGAAAGCCACGGGTACGACACTCTCCGCTGAGAAGATCCTGGAGTACCGGGACGCCGACCGGAAGTGACCCTCGTCTTGGATGCCTCGGTCGTGGCGGCGGCCTTGATAGACACCGGACCTATTGGGGTGTGGGCCGAAGATCGGCTGGATAGCGATCTACTGGCTGCTCCCCACCTGATGCAAGCCGAGGCCGTCAATGTGCTACGTCGAGCCGAACTGCGGGGGGAGATCTCCACCGAGGTCGCGGCCACAGCTTGTATGGATCTCCTGGACATGCGGGTCGAGCTCCACGACTTCGGGCAGTTCGCGGCTCGGGTCTGGCAGCTGCGAGACAATGTCACCGTTTACGACGCTTGGTATGTGGCGCTGGCTGAGGCGCTGGAGGCAAGCCTGGCGACGCTGGACCGAAGGTTGGCGACCGCCATAGGCCCTACCTGCACCTTCGAGCTGCCGCCCGTCTGAGCGACGGGGACACCCTTATCCTGCCGCTGGTGCGTCTCCCCCGTCCCGCCTTGCCTTCCTGGCTGCTCGCCGGGACCGCTGCTCTGCCCGTCTTCGTCTGGTGGCTGGGCTGGTACCCGGGCTTCGGTTCGAGTGACACCGTCGATCAGTTCGGGCAGGTGGCTGCGGGGACTTATTTCAACCACCACCCCGCCATCCACACCCTCTATCTCGACATCCTCAGCCTGGGCGGAACCCAACCCGGTCTGGTCGCCCTCTTCCAGGTGCTGGTCTTCGGTGTCCTGCTTGCCTACGCCGCCCGCTGGCTGGTGGCCGCGGGCGTCCCCACCTGGCTGGCCGTGGCTGTCGCCTGGCTGCTCGGTCTCTCACCTGCCGTCGCCCCCACCACGCTCGCCCTGTGGAAGGACGTCCCCTTCTCGCTCCTCATGCTGTGGGCCTGGATCGAGCTTCTCGCCCTGGCCGTCGACCCGGACCGCGCCAACCGGCCGTGGCCGGCGATAAGGCTCGGTCTCGCGCTGGCCGGGGTGTGGCTCCTACGTGGCAACGGCCCGATCACCGTCCTGCCGCTACTCCTCGTCCTGGCCTGGGTCTATCGGAGACGGCTGCGGGTGGTGGGGATCGCACTGGCCACCATCGTGGTCTCCGTCTTCCTCACAGTCGGTCCCCTCTATTCGATCCTCGATGTCCAGGGGGCCAGCATCGAGCCCGCCCAGGTCTTCTTGCCCGATGTTGCCGCCTCCTACAACGCCGAGCCGGAGACCTTCAGCGAGGCTGACGTGGACCTTCTCGAGGCGGTGGCCCCACCCATCATCTGGAACACCCATTACGACTGTCGTGACAGCACCCCGCTGCTGTTCAACCCGATGTTCGACCAGACCCCGGTGATCGAACGGGCGGGCGAGTATCGGAGTCTCGAACTGGCGGTGCTTCTACGTGACCCCGACTCGGTGCTGGCCCATCGTCTCTGCGCCGCCAACTTCGTCTTCGCCCCCGCCCAACCGGCCGATGCCTTCTTCCACCGGCCTCCCTACGACTTCCCACCCAACACCGTCGGGCTGGCCCGCGCCCCGATCTCCGACCGTGCCTTCGCCGTCACCGACGCCCTCTGGCGATGGGCCGAGATCGACAGCCGGCTCTGGCTCACCTGGAGACCGGCGATCGTCTTGCTCCCTGCCCTCGGCGCGGTGGTGGTCTTCGCCTTCCGGGCCCGACGCTTTCTCCTCCCATCGGCTCTCCTCCTGGCCCACATCCTCAACGTGATGGCCACCTCCCCCGCCCAGGAGTTCAGGTACGCCTACCCGCTCTATGTGATGGCTGCGCTGACCCTGCCCTTGCTCTGGCCGGCGCTCCGATCCGACGACAGCTGACGGGCCTGTTACCGCTATATCCGATCCGGGTACACACTCGTACGCACGCGAGCATCGGAGGTAACGATGCAGACCAGCAAACCCCCCCTCACCAAGACCCTGGCCGCTGCCTTCGTGTCCGCGATGGCAGTAGTCGTCTTGGCCGTCCCCGCCTCTGCCACGGTCGATGACGGGCCAATCAGCTTCGTGTCGGCAAGGGACGGCAACGAAGAGATCTACGTGATGAACCCTGACGGGTCGAGCCAGACCCGTCTCACCCAGAATGCCGGCACCGACCTGGACCCGGACTGGTCACCCGACCGGTCAAAGATCGCCTTCGCCACCGACCGTGACGCCAACTTCGAGATCTACGTGATGGGCGCCGACGGATCCAATCCGGTCAACCTGACCGAGAACGCAGGCGCCGACCGCTCCCCGGACTGGTCTCCGGACGGGTCTCGGATCGTGTTCGTGTCGGAGCGGGACGCAGGAGATCAAGAGATCTACGTCATGAACGCCGATGGCTCTGCTCAGACCCGTCTCACCAATAGCGCCGGGCCAGACCTGGACCCGGTGTGGTCCCCCGACGGATCCCAGATCGCCTTCGTGTCCGAGCGGGACGGCGACGCGGA
>JAICNB010000037.1 GCA_025928935.1 Acidimicrobiia bacterium | reverse complement strand
GGCCCCGATCGGGCTCGAGACATGTGCCACGTTGACCTTGGCCCCGGTCATCGCGGCCAGCGCGGTGAGGCCGGCGATCGCGACGACCTCCGCGTCACGTGATCGCCAATCGATCAGCAGTCCCGCATCGGCCCTTCCGGCACTCCTCAGCCTCGTCTCGGCGAACCGGGTGAGCTGTTCGTCTTCACAGTGGACCAGCGCACTGCCCCCGAAGGAGGCGAGGGTGTCCAACGCCCGGAGCAGGTCATCGCCCTCCACGGCGGGAACACCGTGGGTGGAGCAGGTGAAGATCTTGAAGAACGCCACCCCTGCTCGCCACAACGTATCCATGCCACCGACGTCCTCGGGCCAGAGGTGTGCGGCCAGGCCGTAGTCGACATTCGCCCTTTTTTCGAGATGCCGACGCTTCTCGGCCAGGTCGCCCGGGCTCCTCACCGGCCAGGCGTGGGTGTGCTCGACGATGGTGGTGACACCCCGTGCCGACGCCGCGGCAGTCCCAGTGGGGAAGTCCTCACGCTCGGTTGGGCCCGGGTCCATGAGGTGCACGTGGGTGTCGACCATCCCGGGGAGGACGATCAGACCGCCGGCATCGAGCACCTCCCCGGCGACCGGGAGGTCACCCACCGCCGAGATCTTCCCGTCCCTGATGCCCAGGTCACCGGTGTGGGATCCCTCGGGCAGCACGAGTAGGCCACCCTTGACCGTGAAGTCGAAGGCCACCGCTATCTCGTCACCCCGCCACGGGACATCCCCCGGGGCCGGAATCTGTGTTCAGGCTGGATTCGCCTGTTCGCCATCTGCTCTTTTCTGCGGGTTCGTGCGAATCTAGGCGGGGGCCGAAGACCGGGGAGTACGCTTGCCGACCGGCGGTCGACTGAACTGAGGGAGAACCATGAAGAGATACCTGATAATCGGTGTCGCCCTGGCGATGCTGCTCGTCGCCTGTGGAGGCGATTCGGGCACCACCACCACCGCTGGTGGCACCGAGACCACGTCGGGTGGTACCGACACGACTGAGGGAGCCACCGACACCACGGCAGGCGTCACCGACACCACCGCTGCGGCGGCCGGTGGCATGGAGGAGCTGATCGCCGCCGCCCAGGAGGAAGGGACATTGACCACCATCGCGCTTCCTCATGACTGGTGCGGTTATGGCGCTGTCATCGAGGGCTTCAAGACCGCCTACGGTCTCGAAGTCAACGAGCTCGATCCAGGCGCCGGGTCTGCAGAGGAGCTGGAGGCCATCGACGCCAACCGGGACAACCCGGGGCCGCAGGCACCGGATGTCGTCGACGTCGGGCTTGCCTTCGGGCCACAGGCGAAGGAAGCCGGCTTGATCCAGCCCTACATGGTGTCGACCTGGGACGAGATCCCGGAGGATGCCAAGGATGCAGAGGGCTACTGGTACGGCGACTACTACGGCGTGCTCTCCCTCGAGGTCAACACCTCGTCGGTGTCGGAGCCGCCGGCCGAGTACGCGGATCTCCTCGACCCCGCCTACAACGGTCAAGTGGCGCTCTCGGGTGATCCGCTCACCTCGAATGCCGCCATCCTGTCGGTGTGGGCCGCGGGTCTCGCCACCGGGGCGACCGGGGAGGAAGCGGCTCAGGCCGGTCTCGACTTCTTCGCCGAGCTGAATGCGGCGGGGAACTTCGTGCCGATCGACGGTGACTCCAGGACGGTGGGCATCGGGGAGACCCCCATCCTCATCGACTGGTCTTACAACTCGATCGCCAACGACGTGAATCTGGCCGGGAACCCGGACATCGAGACCATCGTGCCCGAGCAGGGCCGGATCGCCGGCGTGTACGTCCAGGCGATCAGCGCCTTTGCACCCCACCCCAACGCAGCCAAGCTCTGGATGGAGTACCTGTACTCCGACGAGGGGCAGCTCGGATGGGCATCGGCCTTCTGCCATCCCATCAGGTTCGAGGCGATGACGGCAGCCGGGACCATCCCGGCCGAGATCGCCGAGCAGTTGCCCAGCACCGAGGGCGCCTTCTTCCCCTCCATCGAGGAGATCGAGGCCGCGAGCGCGGTCATCGTGGAAGGCTGGCCGAGCGTGGTTGGTGTGACCGTTGAGCCAAGCCCAAGCGGCGGCTGACACAGCGGGATCGACGACAGCAGTGGGGGGCGCCCGGCGCCCCCCACGTGCCCGTCTCGGGAGCTGGCTCGGGGTGCTCCCGTTCTTCCTCTTCTCGGGGATGTTCCTCATCGCCCCGGCGATCATCCTCGCCTACCGGAGCCTCGAAGGGCCCGACGGCACGCTGACACTCGACAACTACCGGGCACTCACCACGGACACCGTCATTGCTGCCTACTCGATGTCGGTAAGGATCAGCCTCACCACGGCCGTGATCGGCGGCTTGGTCGGCTTCTTCCTCGCCTGGGCGGTCTCCATGGGGGGGCTGCCCCGGCCATTTCGCTCCGGGCTCACCACTTTCTCCGGGGTGGCCTCCAACTTCGCAGGCGTGCCTCTGGCCGCCGCATTCATCTTCACGCTGGGCCGGATTGGAGTGCTCACAGCGCTCTTCCAGCTGATCGGGGTCGACCTCTACGGAGGCGGTTTCACGATCTACTCCTATTGGGGGCTCTCCCTCGTCTACCTCTTCTTCCAGATCCCGCTGATGGTCCTGGTCATGCTTCCGGCACTCGACGGGCTGAAGCAGGACTGGCGGGAGGCGGCGGAGAACCTGGGAGCCACTCCGGGCCAGTACTGGCGACGTGTCGCCCTCCCGGTGCTCCTGCCGTCCATCCTGGGGACCATGATCCTGCTCTTCGGAAACGCATTCGGCGCCCATGCCACCGCTTACGCCCTGACTGGTGGGCTTCTCCCGCTGGCGACGCTCCTCATCGGCCAGCAGATCTCAGGCGATGTCCTCAACAACCCGGGTCTCGGGTACGCGGTGGCAATGGGGATGGTCTTCATCATGGGACTGTCGATCGTCCTCTACTCGATCCTGCAGCGTCGCTCCGAGAGGTGGCTCGGGTGACCATCTCCACCGCTCCGATACCGGTCTCGACCGACGCAGAAGCACCCGAGGCCCCGGCGAGGCGGAATCGATTCTGGGCCTGGGTGATCTTCATCATGACCGCCGTCTATTTCCTGATTCCGCTGGGGGCGACCTTCTGGTGGTCGTTGCGGGCCGAAGCCGACAAGCTCGGGTTCGAGGCCTATCGCCGTCTATTCGAAGATGCCAACTTCTGGCCTTCCTTCACCGAGTCGGTGGTCAATGCGGTGGCGGCCATCTTCCTCAGCTTGCTGATAATCGTGCCCACCGCCTATTGGGTCACCCTCAGGCTTCCCCGGCTCCGCCCCGTCGTCGAGTTCATCACCCTGCTCCCGTTCGTGATCCCGGCGGTGGTCCTGGTGTTCGGCTTGATCCGGCTCTACGGCCGGCCCCCACTTCTGCTCACTGCCACCTATGACAGCTCACGGGTCCTCCTCATCTGTGCCTATGCGGCGCTCTCGTTCCCGTACATGTTCCGTTCGGTGGACAACGGACTGCGAGCGATGGACGTTCGCTCCCTCACCGAGGCGGCGCAGAGCCTGGGAGCGGGCTGGCCGACGATCCTGCGCAGGGTCATCTTCCCGAATCTCCGGGTTGCACTGCTCTCCGGCGCTCTGCTCACCTTCGCCATCGTGATCGGTGAGCTCACGATCGCCCTCTTCATGGCACAACAGACCTTCGGCCCCTACATGGCGAATCTCACCAGGAGCAAGGTCTATGAGCCATCGGCGATGGCCGTGGTGGCGTTCGCCCTCACCTGGGCTGCCATGGGGACCATTGCCCTCATCACGAGACCCGGGAAGCGCGGATGAGCGGGTTCCTGAGCCTGCACGGGATCCGAAAGGAGTTCAACGGGGTCGTGGCCGTGGATACCTTCGACCTGGACGTGGAGCCGGGTGAGTTCGTCAGCTTCCTCGGGCCATCCGGTTGCGGCAAGACGACCACCCTGCGGATGGTGGCCGGTTTCGAGCAGCCGACGGCAGGGACGATCCGGCTGGCCGGCAAAGACGTGACGTATGCCAAGGCCAACGAGCGGAACATCGGCATGGTCTTCCAGTCGTATGCCCTGTTCCCCAACATGACGGTCGCCGAGAACATCGCCTTCGGCCTCAGGGTCCGGAAGGAGGAAGGCTCTGCCCGTTCCGACCGGGTCTCCGAGCTCCTCGACCTGATCCATCTGCCCGACAAGGCGAAGTCGTACCCCAACGAGCTCTCGGGTGGCCAACAGCAACGGGTGGCACTGGCGCGGGCGCTGGCGATCCGACCCCAGCTGCTCCTCCTCGACGAGCCGCTTTCGGCACTCGACGCCAAGATCCGCGATGACTTGAGGGCAGAGATTCGCCGCATCCAACGCCAGCTCAACATCACCACGATCTATGTCACCCACGATCAGGAGGAAGCACTTGCCCTCTCGGATCGTGTCGTCGTCATGAGCAAGGGCCGAATGGAGCAGGTGGGCGAGCCCTTCGAGATCTACAACAACCCGGCCACGGGGTTCGTAGCCTCCTTCGTCGGCCAGCTCAACAGGCTCCCGGTGACTGTCGAGGATCCTGCCCTGGGCCGGATCCGCATGGGGCGGAACGAATTGAGGACGACGTCGATGATCGAGGCGCCGACCGGGGCCGGGGTGTCCCTGATGATGCGACCCGAGGAGATCACCCTCGATGACGCGGAGGAGAACGTCCTCGAGGGCATCGTGGAGACAGTGACATTCCTGGGGTCGATCGTCAGAGTGCAGGTCGGAGTAGAAGGGAGCAAGGTCATCGCAGACCTGTTCAACGAGCGCCTCCTCGAGCTCCCCGAGGCGGGGGACTCGACCCGGATCTCGTTCCCACCCCATGCTTGCTGGGTGATGGCCTGACGTCGATGGCGAGGCTGACAGCAGGGGGAGTGGCCTTCGACGTCGATGCGGTCGCCTTCGACAAAGACGGCACCCTCATCGACCTGGATGCGGCCTGGGGCCCGGCGGCCCGCGCCTGGGTCGAGACTGCGGCAGCGGGTGATGCGAGGCTGTTGGCCGAGCTGGCGGCGAGGATGGGGCTCGACCTCGACCACGACCACTTGGTCGCGGGCGGCCTGTTCGCGGTGGGGACGGTTGGCCAGCTCTACGAGGCCACACTGGAGGTGCTCGGCGAGCACGGCTCCGCGGACGGCGAGGCAGTAGCAGATGCCGCCCGCCACACCTCCGCCCTGGCGGGGGAGAAGGGAAACCTGGTGCCGCTGGGAGAGGTCGCCATGGCCCTGGAGGCGCTCAGGGGGGAAGGAATCAGGCTCGCCATCGTCTCCAGCGACGACCGCAGCGCCATCGATGCCGCCATCATCGCACTCGGGATCGGCCATCTCGTCGAGGCGGTCGTGGCGGGCGATCAGGGTTTGGATCCGAAACCCGCCCCAGACGCATTGATCGAGGCGGCCAGGATGATGGGGATCGCCCCCTCCCGAATGCTGTACGTCGGTGACTCCTGGGTCGACGCCGAGGCCGGACGGGCCGCAGGCGTGGCCGGCACGGTGTTGGTGGGTGATGTGGACCCGGAGGTTGGCGAGCTGGCAAGAGTCGTGGTGCCGGCAGTCGACCATCTCACACCACTTCGAGGCGGATCAGCCCAACGCGATCAGGACGATGCCGAGAGTGGCGGCGGCAACGGTCCAGATCTGCGCTCCGCTCACGTCCTCGCGCAGGAGCAGACGGGAGGCGACGACGGCGATCAACACCGAGGTCTCCCTGACCCCTGAGACCAACCCGATGGGGGCGCTGAGGGCCGCGATCATCACCAACAGATACGCAGTCCCGGTGGCAATGCCGCCGATGACGGCGGAACGCCAATCCGACCGGAACATCCCCATCATCGCACCCGGCCCCCGCACGACCAGGACGACGAGACCCAGAACCAGGGCAAGCAGGACGAACTCTGCCCCGATCACGGAAAGCGCCTCTCCCTGCTCCCGAACGGCCGCGGTGTCCACCGAGGTGTAGCCGGAGATGAGGATGCCGGTGACGAGCGCAGCGCCCATTCCTGACCTGTCGGCGCGTCGCCAGGCGAGCAGCACCAGTGCGGCCGTCACCAAGGTCACCCCCGCCCACCCGGCGACAGAGATCTCATCACCCAAGAACGCCACTCCCGCCAAGGCGATGAGCACAGGCGAGGTCCCACGGGCGAGCGGATAGACGAAGGAGAGATCCCCGACCCGATAGGCGGTCGTCAGCATCAGCACATAGCCGACCTGGATCAACGTCGAGATGACGATCAGGTCCCATACGGAGCGATCGGGCAAACCGTTGATCGCCAGAATGGGCAGAGCGATGACGGCGGCGCCCGCCACCACCGTCCAGCCGGCCACGAGGTGGTCATCGCTCCGCTTGACGAGCAGGTTCCACACAGCGTGCATGACCGCCGCGAGGAGAGCGAGGACAAGGGCGAACAAGGTCATGCTCGAGGACAAACCTGAGGTCGGCACTGGTCAGGCACGGAGGGATTCCAGCAGCGATCGAGTGCGCTCCCACGTTTCATCTACCGGCAACCCGATTGCCCACCTCCGTTCAAAGTGGCAGACCTAGCTCGTGCCCACGCCGTCGGAAGGAGCCGACTTCTTCGAGGTGACCCCCCGGATGCCGTTCCCGCGTTGAGGCTAAAGATCGACCGAAGTGTGCCGATCATGTGCACGGGATGGTCTCGTCAATTGCCATCGGGCTGGGATTTTCGGCATGGCGTGGCTCGGGAGAGCCCACGAAGATGTCGAAGATCGACGCGCTCGCACTTCGTGGGGTGGTCGTGGCCGCGCTGGGCCCGAGCCAGGCACCGTACGAGGTCCGCGGGTCCTCTGGTCAGCGACCCGAGCCGCCATCTCTCGACAACATCGTGACCTGGCATTTCATCCGCTGACCAGTTGAGCCAGGTGCGCCGGTCGGAGAGTCGGGCTGGCGGGATTTGAACCCACGACCCCTTGGCCCCCAGCCAAGTGCGCTACCAAACTGCGCCACAGCCCGGGTCGTCGAACGAATCAATCGTAGCGGGGCAACCGGTCGAAAAGGAACGGGGCCGCTGCAGATCGACGTCAAGTGTGATGCAGTCACTGCCGATTCCATCTGAGCATGCCCAGCAAGACCTTCAGGGCCGTCGCGGCCGGCGTGGTGCTGATCGGTGTCGTCGTCGCCGCCGTCATCCAGATCCAGTCGAAAGACGCCCCGCCAACAGAGCTGGCGGAGCCCGTCCCGACCACGGAGCCACCGGAAGCGCCGTCACGACCCACCGAGGCCACCGAACCTGACTTCGTATATCGCGTCGGCCTTCTCGCCGGCGTCACCACCACCAACTACTGGGAGTACATAGGGGCGGAGCCGACCGCATGGAACGCCTATGTACTCGGCCCGACCAAGCCCGCCCTCTATTCCATCGATCCCGCCGCCAACACACTCGTCCCCGAGCTCGCCGCCGGAGAGGCCGATCCGACCTGGGACGATGAAGGCTGGCGTGTCCGCATCCGGCTCAGCGACGACCTGGCGTGGTCGGATGGCGTGCCTGTCACCGCCGATGATGTGGTCTACACCTTCGAGACGGTGCGTCGCCTCGATCTGGGCGGCGGTTGGGCGGACGCCTACCCGGACGGGATCGAGGAGATGGTGGCCGAGTCGGAGACCGAGCTGCGGATCGAGTTCGCGGCGCGGCCCGGACTCGGGCTCTGGCCCTACGGGCTGGGCCTGGCCCCGATCATGCCCGCCCACGTCTGGGCGGAGCAGTCCGAGGCCGTCGGCTCCGCGGCCGAGCTGTACGCATTCGATGACTCCGATGTCTCGGGTGGGCCGCTGCAGATCGTGACCGTCCGTGCCGACAGGATCGAAGCCGTGGCCAACCCGGGCTATCCCGGCAACAGTGCCGATGGGGTGGTCTACATGATCTTTCCCGACGAGGACGAGGCGGTCTCCGCTGTGAAGACCGGCGCCATCGACACGATTCTCGACCCGAACGGCCTCAGCGCCGGGGGAGCCTCCACCCTGGCGGGCCTGGACGGAGTAGCCATCGAGCGCAGCCCGGCCAACTCGGTGCGCTACCTCGGTTTCAACCTGACCCGTGACCCCATGTCGCGTCCGGAGTTCCGCCGGAGCCTGGCGCTCCTCCTGGATCGAGGAGCGGCGACCGAGACCCTGGCCCAGGAGGCGGACACCGCCTACACGATGCTGTCCTCCGCCAACGCTTCCTGGTTCGACGAAGAGCAAGCCGTGGCGATTTCCTCGCCCTACACGAGAAGCCTGGAAGACCGTGTCGCAGAAGCTGTCTCCGGGCTGCAAGGAGCCGGATACGTCTGGGAGTCCCCCCCGACGGTCGTCGATGGAGCCCTCACCCCAGGGACCGGGCTCACCATCGAGGGGAGGCCGCCGGCACCCCTCACCATCCTCACCCCGGGGGATGAGTACGACCCGGCCCGACCCGATTACACATCACGGATCGAGGCCACCCTCGAGACGCTCGGCTTCGACGTACGGCCGGTCGTCACCGACTTCGACACCGTCGTCGACCTCGCCTTCTCGGAAGACTCCGCTGGTGCCCGACAGTACGACATGTATGTGCTGGGCTGGACACTGGGCAATCCCGTCCTGCCCGACTACCACCGCTGGCTGTTCGCCACCGGCGCGGCAGCCAACTCCACCGGCTACTCCGCCCCCGACTTCGATGCCGACCTGGCCCTGTATCAAGAGGCGACGGCCCCGGAGGCGGCGCGGGAAGCCTTGTGGGGCATGGAGCAGGCAGTGGCACGGGATCTGCCCTATCTGGTGCTCTATCACCCCGAGATCGTCGAAGCGTACCGCTCGGACCGGGTCGGCTTCGGGGAGCATGGGGTGTTGGGAGGGATCCAGGGTCGGCTCGGAGGTCTCGAAGACCTCAGCCCCCAATCCTGACCCCCCGGCTCCAACCAATCGCCCGAATCAGCACGGTTAGCCTGCGAGACGTGACCGAGGCGGCTCCGAGCAGTCGAATCCTGACGATCCCCAACCTGGTCTCGTTTGTCCGCCTTCTCGCCATCCCGGTCTTCTGGTGGGTCCTGCTCGTCGAGGACGACGTCACCCTGGCGGCCTGGATCGTCTTCATAATCGGCTGGACGGATTGGGTCGACGGCTACCTGGCCAGACGGCTCGGACAAGTGAGCGAGCTGGGCAAGGTGCTCGACCCGGTGGCCGACCGTCTCCTGATCGCCTCGGCGGTCATCGGAGGGCTGATCGCGGGTGTCCTGCCGGCCTGGCTCGGATGGGGCCTGATCGCCAGGGAGATCCTCATGGGGCTCGTCGCGTTGAATCTCGCCCTGCGTGGCGGGGGCACGGTAGAGGTGCGTTTCCTGGGCAAGGCCGCCACCTTTGCCCTCTATGGCGCGATCCCGGCTTTCTACCTCGCCGCCGCCGGGGTCCTGGAGTGGCTGCTGCGGCCCGTCGGCTGGCTCCTCGGCATCATCGGCCTCGTCCTGTACTGGTACGTCGCCTTCCTGTACATCGGAGACAGTCGGGCCAAGATCGCGGCGTTAGAGTCCCCGCCGCATCCCGAGGAGGCTTGATGGAGATTCCCGATGATCTGCTCTACACGGAGGAGCACGAGTGGATCCGCAAAGTGGGCGATGGCCTGGTCCGGATCGGGATCACCGACTACGCCCAGGACCAGCTCGGGGACGTGGTCTACGTCGAGCTGCCGGAAGTGGGCAAGGAGGTCGCCAAGGACGATGTCCTGGTCGAGGTGGAGAGCACGAAGTCGGTCGGTGAGGTCTATGCGCCTTTTGCCGGAAAGGTGAGCGACGTGAACGAGGGCGTATCGGAGAGCCCGGAGCTCGTCAATCAGAGCCCCTACGAGGATGGTTGGCTCGTGGTCCTCACTTTGACGGCCGAGATGCCGGCCGACGGCCTCCTCGATGCCGCCGGATACCGTGATTTGACCGAATAGGGTCACCCGGCTCAAGGGCCGCGCCTACCTATCATCCCCCCGTGACCGACGAGCGACCAGCGGCGGAAGAGGGCCAGGCCAACTCTCGACCTGAGGTGGATGGTGACCCCACCGTGGTCTACGTCCCCATCCAGGATCGGGCCGATCACCCGATGACCAGGGAGGAGGCCTCCGGCCTCGAAGGATTCGTTGGCTACGCCCTCATAGTCGAGCGCGGCCCCCGGACCGGGATGACCTATCTCCTCGCCGAGGGAAACACCACGGTCGGCCGTCATCCCGAGAGTGACATCTTCCTGAACGACGTCACCGTCTCCCGCCAACACTGCCGGTTTCTCGTAGCCGACGACGGCCTCATGGTCGAGGACAGCGGCTCCACCAACGGCACCTATGTCAACGACGCCAGGGTGGACCAGGCGACACTCAAAGCGGGGGACGAGGTGCTCGTCGGGAGATTCCACTTCGTGGTCGCCCATGGCGATGACTGACAGCCGCCCCTTGAGCATAGGGGAGGTGATCAATCTCCTTCGGGACGACTTCCCCGATGTCTCGGTGTCGAAGATCCGCTTCCTCGAGTCCCAGGGTCTCATCGACCCTGGTCGGTCCGACAGCGGCTACCGCCAGTTCGACCAGCAGGACATGGCCCGTCTCAAGTTCATCCTTCAGCAACAGCGAGACCATTTCCTCCCGCTCAAGGTGATCAAGTCGAAGTTGACCCTATGGGAGCGTGGGGAGGACATCGCAACACGGACCGCATCTGCCACCCCGGGTCTAGAGCCCAAGGGCGAGCCACTCAGCCGGGAGGACATCTTGAGGCGCTCCGGGCTCTCGTCCGAGGAGCTGGATGATTTGCTCGAGGTCGGGGTGGTCAGGCCGGTGGGGGAGCCCGAGGTATTCGCCCCGGAAACAGGTATCGTCGCGACGGAGGCGAAGAGGCTGATGGACCAGGGCCTCGAGGCCAGGCATCTCCGCGCTGTCCGCCTCTCCGTGGACCGTGAGGCCGAGTTGCTTCGTCAGCTCGCTGCCCCGCTTCTTCGGGCCAACAACCCCGAGGCGCGGGCACGTGCCGTGGACCTCCTCGAGCTGAGCGGTGGGTCCGTTCAGGCCATGCATCGGGCCATGCTCGACTTCGAACTGCAACAACAAGTCACTTCATGAAGAGATCGCTTCGCCTCTCGGGGGCCCTTGTGCTCGTCCTGTCGGCCCTGGCCGCCCCGGCCTCGGCCGCCCCCTTCACCTACCCGGCCCCTGTTCAACAGACCTTTCCCACTTCGGGGCCGCCGCCGGTCACCGCAGCGTCTTGGATCTTGTACGACGAATCCACCGACACCGTGATCGCCGAGCTCAACGCCGATAAGGAGAGGGCGATGGCGTCGGTTACCAAGATCATGACGGGGTTGCTCGCCATCGAACGCACAGAGCCCGAGGATCTGGTCACCGTGTCACAACGCGCCGCGGACACGGGTGAGAAGGAGATCGAGCTGGTGCCGGGCGAGACGATCGCGATGGACGCTCTCTTCAAGGCGCTGATGATCCATTCGGCCAACGACGCCGCCACGGCCATCGCCGAGCACATCTCTGGCTCGGTGGAGGCGTTCGTCGACCTGATGAACCAGAGGGCGGCCGAGCTCGGATTGACACACACCTCATTCGCCAACCCCCACGGCCTCGACGCACCCAACCACTACACCAGCGCCAGGGACCTCCTCGAGCTGGGCCGGATCGCGATGGCGATGCCTGAGTTCGCCGAAGTGGTCAAGGCCAAGAAGCTGGTCTTCCCACCCGCCCCCGACGGCACTCCACGCACCGGTAGCTCGACCAATCTCATGTTGTGGTCGTACCCCGGCACGCTCGGGCTAAAGACCGGGTTCACCGCACAAGCCCTCCTCACCTATGTCGCCTCTGCCGAGCGGGAAGGCCGGCGTCTCTATGCGGTCGTGCTCGGTTCCGACGGGGAGAGGGCTCATTTCTCAGATGCGACCGCACTGTTCGATTATGGGTTCGAGGAGCTCGGCTTCTTCGGGGACGCCTCGACCGGTGCTCCGTACGCCCCCGTCCAGGCAAGGCGGTCGACCGATCCGATGGAGTCCCTCGCCGACATGGAGACGTATCTGCATCTGGCCGGCCAGGGCTTGATGCTGGAGAGCCCGGGCCCGCTCCGTGAGATCCCCGAGCCGGCACCTCCACCAATCGTCGAGGTCACGAGGAGTCCCGATCCGGGACCGAGGACCGTGGGGGAGACGATGCGATTCTGGCTGGATCTCGCCCTCGGGGCGTGATGACCGAATTCGATCATTCGGTCGAGGTCGTCACCAAAAGCGACATCGAGTCACGAGTCGGGGAGCTCGGTCAGGCGATCACCGAGGACTACACCGGGCGTGATCCACTGTTCGCCGTGGTGATGACCGGCTCGGTTCCTTTCGCCGCCGACCTGGTCCGCTCGGTGCAGCTTCCGGCGGAGGTCGACTTCCTCGGTCTGAATCGATTCGGGGAGAGCGGGCACATTGGTATCGCGATGGACCTGTCGACGCCGGTCTTCGATCGTGATGTCATCCTGGTCGAGGACATCATCGACACAGGCCTCACCCTCTCGGTGCTGAGGCGGATGATGATGGATCGCGGGGCGAAGAGCGTGACCACCGCATCGCTCGTGGACAAGAAGGCACGTCGTGTGACCGAGGTACCGATCGAGTACCGCGGGTTCGAGGTCGGCGATGAGTACTTGGTCGGCTACGGCATGGATTGGCAGGGCCTTTACCGCAACCTCAGGTCGATCTGGGCCGTTCTCGACATGGAGTCCTTCGTCGAGGACCCGGCGGTCCTGGCTCGATCTCTGGGCATGGCCGCCCGACCCCGGTGGGCAAAGCAGACCCGGTGATAACCTGCAGAGGGAAATGCCGGGTGACAAAGAGGCCCTCATCGCGATGGAAGTGGTGGGCGTGCGAGTGGAGCTCCCCTCGAATCAGCCGATCGTCCTCCTGCGCGAGTCCGAAGGCCCCAGGTATCTGCCGATCTGGATCGGCGGGTCCGAGGCGACGGCCATAGCCACCGCCCTGGAGGGAGTTGTCCCGCCCCGTCCGCTGACCCATGACCTGATGCGCTCGATCATCGACGCCCTTGGCGCGCTGGCGGTCCGGGTGATCATCACCGAGATGAGAGACTCGGTCTTCTACGCCGACCTCTCCCTCGATATCTCGGGCCGCGAGGTCCACGTCTCCTCCCGCCCTTCGGACGCCATCGCCCTGGCCGTGCGCACCGGTACCCCGGTCTTCGCCCTTCCTGCGGTTCTGGATGACGCCGGCGTCGTCTTCGATGAGGAGTCGGAGAACGAGGAGGAAGAGGTGGCCCGTTTCCGGGAGTTTCTCGAAGAGGCCACGGTGGAGGACTTCCTGGGCGGGGCGCCGGACAGTGGTGACTGAGAGCGATCACTGACGCTTTCCCCAGGTTTATCCACAGATTTCATTGACACGCCCACCCCAACGGCGTTAGTTTGCCCTCGACGGCAGAGTTACACGGTTGTAACCCGGAGGACTCAGATGACCCAGGAGCGGGAATTGGGCTACCGCGCCCCACAGGTATGCAAGCTGGTCGGGATCACCTACCGGCAGCTCGACTACTGGGCGCGCACCAACCTGATCCGGCCGTCGCTGCAACAGGCCACCGGCTCAGGATCACAACGGCTCTACTCTTTCTCAGATGTGGTTCAGCTCAAGGTCATCAAGAGGCTCCTCGACGCCGGCATGAGCCTGAAGAAGATCCGCTCCGCGGTGACGATCCTGGCCGAGCAGTTGGATTCGGAGCGACCCCTCGCCGATGTGACCCTGCTCAGTGACGGTCAGACCATCTATGCCGCCCACTCCGAGCAAGAGGTCGTGGATGTTTTCCGGCGAGGACAGGGCGTCTTTGGCATCGCCATCGGGCCGGTGCAGGACGAGGTGGAGGGAGACATACACCAGCTCTTTCCCGGCGAGGAGCTTGGCGAGGTAGTCGAGGCAGGAGCCACCTGATCAGCGAACGTCCTTCGGCGCACGAGACCGAGTTCGCTCACAACAGCGAGCGCCAGTTCGCACTCCTATTGGACTTCTACGAGGTGCCCTGGGACTACGAGCCACGCTCGTTTCCCCTCGCCTGGGACATCGACGGGACCCCAACCAAGTACTTCACTCCGGATTTCTACCTACCCGAAGATGACCTCTACATCGAGATCACGACCATGAGTCAGAAATTGGTGACGAAGAAGAACGGGAAGTTGCGGCGTCTCAAGGAGCTCTACCCGGAGATCAACTGCAAGCTGTTCTATCAGCGCGACTATCTCAATCTGGTGGTCAAGTACGGCCTGGAAGGACCGGAGAACATGGACGAATCACCGGCCCCGACCCGGATCCCGGGCCGGCCGGCCGTGGTTCGCCTCGAGGAGCGTGGCGAGCGTCTGACCGGATGAACCGGTCGCCCCTGCACGACCTCCACCAAGGTCTCGGCGCCAAGTTCGTCGCCTTCGGCGGATGGGAGATGCCGGTCCAGTACACCTCGGTCCTGGCCGAGCATCGGGCCGTGAGAACCTCCTGTGGTTGGTTCGACGTCACCCATCTCGGCCGGTTCGAGTTGAGCGGGCCAGGGTCGGAATCTGCGCTGCTCGCTCTGACCAGCAACAACGTGACCTCGATCGACCCCGGGCGAACCCAGTACACGCTGCTGCTGAACGAATCAGGCGGCATCGTCGACGATCTCGTCGTCTGGTGGTGGCAGCCGGAGACATACTGGGTGTTCCCAAACGCGGCCAATCACGATCACGTCATGGCCGCGTTCGCCGCAGAGCCTGGGTGCTCGGTGCGCGACCTCAGGTCGGAGTCGGTCCTCATCGCAGTCCAGGGGCCGGAGGCTGCGAACCTCCTCGAGACACTTCTGGGCCTGGCTCCGAAGAGGTTCCGAACCGCAACCGCCACATGGGAGGGCGTGGAGGTCCGAATGGCCGGGACCGGGTACACCGGCGAGCGCGGGGGAGAGGTCTGTGTCGAACCTGACATCGGAGAGCGTCTGGTCGAGGCCCTGGTGTCCGCCGGCGCGACGCCATGCGGGCTGGCTGCTCGCGACACGCTGCGTCTCGAAGCGGGTCTTCCATTATGGGGGGCGGACCTGGACGAGGGCACGACACCCCTCGAGGCGGGTCTGGACTTCGCCGTCGACCTTGGTCACGAGTTTCGGGGGAAATCGGCCCTGGAGACCGAGCTGGCGAGGGGCGTGAGCCGACGTCTGATCGGGTTCGTCCTCGAGGACAAGGGGATTCCCCGGCACGGCTACCCGGTTCGGACTTCGGAGGGAGAAGGAGAGGTCACCTCGGGGAACATCAGCCCGATGCTGGACACGGGGATCGGGCTGGCCTATGTCTCGCCACCCCCGTCGGGGGCGGAACTCGAGGTGCAGATCCGGGATCGCTGGGTTCCCGCCCGGATCGCGGAGCCCCCATTTCACAGGGAGAAGAGATGAGCCCGCGAATCCTCGGCCGTCCCGAGATCCCCGAAGGGTACGGCGTGACCGAAGAAGGCGCCTACCTGCCCTGGGCCGACGTCCATGACTGGCTGGTGGAGTCGACCGAGTACTGGCTCGCAACCACCCGGCCCGACGGGCGCCCACACGTCGTGCCACGCTGGGGAGTTTGGATGGATGACCGTTTCTGGTACGACGGATCACCGCAGACACGACACGCCCGGAACCTGGCCACCAACCCTGCCTGTGCCCTGCACCTGGAGAGCGGCACCACGGTGACAATCGTCGAGGGGAGCTCGCGGCCGTCCGACCCGATCAGCGGCGATCTGGGTGAGCGTCTCTCTGCCGAATACTCCCGGAAGTACAAGAGGCTCGGGTACGAGCCCGGCGCCGATGCCTGGTCGGGTGAGGCGGCGGGGGGAATGTGCGTGCTCACACCGGAGAAGGGCATCGCCTGGTCCCGGTTTCCCGATGACATGACTCGTTATGCCTTCGACTGAGCCGATTTAGGATCACACCCGACCGAGGAGTGACGATGGCAGGCGTGGCCCGCCCGGTGCCCGTGGACGACATCGGGATCGAGCTGGTGAGGGACTGGGTGCCCGAAGGAGCACCCCGGGCTTTTGTCGTCCTCGTCCATGGCATCGCCGAGCACTGCGGGCGGTACGAGCGGACCGGTACGCTGCTCGCCGAGGCGGGACTTCATGTTCACTCCTTCGACTTGATCGGCTTTGGCGGGTCGGGCGGCCCACGTGGGGACATCGAGGAGTGGGCCCGGTACCACGATCAGATCCAGCGACACATGGAGTGGGCCAGGGCGCAGGGGGCCCCGGTCGTGCTGATGGGGCACTCGATGGGAGGCAACCTCGCTCTCGGCTACGCCCTGACCGGTCGCCCTGCACCGGATCTGCTGGTCCTGTCCGCCCCGGCCCTGGGCGGTGGGGCGGCCTGGCAACGCGCCCTCGCCGCAGTTGGTGCCCGTATCGCCCCGACGGCGACGGTGCCCAACTCCCTCAAAGGGGATCAGCTGTCGCGTGACCCGGCGGTGGGTGAGGCCTACTTCACGGATCCACTTGCCTTCCAGAAATCCACCGTCCGCCTCGGGGCCGCCCTGTTCGAGGCAATGGATGAGCTCAACGAGAGCCTGAGCGACCTTTCGGTGCCCACCCTGGTCCTGCATGGGGGAGCAGACACGATCGTCCCCGCACAGTCCACTGCCGCATTGGGGGAGCTGCCCGGTGTGGAGCGACGCCTCTATCCAGGGCTGCGTCACGAGCTTCTCAACGAGCCGGAGGGCCCGGAGATCGTCGCGGAGATCATTGCCTGGATCGACGCCCGGGTCTGAGCGTGCCCATCCCTGAGTCGGTCGCCCGGTTCAACCGGGTGGCGACCAACCGGATCACGAAGCCGTTGGCCGGCCGGATCCCGTGGTTCGCTCTCATCGTTCACCGGGGACGTAGGTCGGCGAACGTGTACCGCACACCGGTGAACGCCTGGCTGGACGAGGAGTCTGTCATCGTCGCACTGACCTACGGGCCGGGCACCGATTGGTTGAAGAACCTGGAAGCCGGCGGCGGCGGAGAGGTGATTGCGAGGGGGAGACGCTACCGGGTGGGCCCACCGCAGCTGATAGGGGAGGAGGGCTCGAGACGTATGCCGATCGTCGTCCGGCCGATCCTCGAGGCTATCGACGTCCACGAGTTCGCCCTGCTCCCGTTGCTCACGCCGGGTCGGCCCATCTGATCAACACCTTGCCCGATTCCTTCGATGCGGTGGCCTCGAACGCAGCCTCGAAATCATCGACCTCGAAACGGTGCGTTATGACCGGGCTGATGTCCACACCGGACTGGATCAGGACATTCATCTTGTACCAGGTCTCGAACATCTCCCGCCCGTAGATGCCCTTCAGATTGAGCATGTTGAATATGACCACGCTCCAGTCGATGGGGAACGGGTCGGAGGGGATACCGAGGATGGCGATGTTGGCGCCGTGGATCGTGTTCTGGAGGATGTCCTCCATCGCCGATGGGCTGCCCGACATCTCGAGGGCCACGTCGAATCCCTCGGTCATCCCGAGCTCCACTTGGATGTCGTGGAGATCTTCCACCCGGATGTCGACGGCGCGGTTGGCACCCATCCGCTTCGCCAGATCGAGCCGGAAGGGGTTGACGTCGGTGATGACCACGTTGCGGGCTCCGGCGTGGGCCACAACGGCACAAGCCATCAACCCGATCGGGCCCGCCCCGGTGATCAGGACATCTTCACCAAGGACATCGAACTCGAGGGCGGTGTGCACGGCATTGCCGAACGGGTCGAATAGAGCGGCGATCTCAGGGTCGAGACCTTCCTGATGGCGCCAGACATTGGACTTTGGGATCGTGACGTAGTCGGCAAAGGCACCCGGGAGGTTCACCCCGATGCCACGGGCGTCGTAGCAGAGATGGCGCCTACCGGCGAGACAGTTGCGGCACCGGTTGCAGACCACATGACCTTCGGCTCCGACCAGCTCACCGATCTCGAACCCCGACACATTCGAGCCGACGCCCATGATCTCGCCGGAGAACTCGTGGCCAACCGTGATCGGCGCCGGCACCGTCGCCCGAGCCCAATCGTCCCAGTTGAAGATGTGGAGGTCGGTCCCGCAGATCCCGGTGGTGAGCACTTTGATCAGGATGTCGTCTGGTCCCGGGGCCGGGACTTCCACGTCGTCGAGCCGCAACCCGACCTCGTTGGGATGCTTCACCAGGGCCCTCATAGGGGAACGATAAGCAGCCCGGGCTTCTGATGGCATGAATCTCGGGGGCTGTGGCACGATGTCCTGGTGGAACAGAGCCTGAGTGGGCAGCTCCTGGTGGCGACACCGCTCCTGATCGACCCCAACTTCTGGCGGTCGGTGGTGCTGATCCTCCAGCACGACGACGAGGGAAGCCTCGGGCTGATCCTGAATCGGCCGACAATGGAGCGAGTCGAGAGCCACATCCCGGGTTGGGGTCGGTTCGCTGCACAGCCCGGGACGGTCCACGTCGGTGGGCCGGTGGATCCCAGAGTGGCCATCGGGCTCGCCACCGGCCCGGCCGGAGCGCCCACCGGTGTTCCCGGCCTGACCATCGTGGACCTCGAACAGGAGCCTGGCGAGGGCACCAGCGCGGTCCGGATCTACTCCGGCTACTCGGGATGGGGAGCCGGCCAGCTCGAGGCGGAGGTCGAAGAGGGCTCCTGGTACGTCGTACCGGCATCGCCGGACGACCCATTCGATCGCCCGGACGGGCAGTGGTCGCGAGTGCTGCGTCGCCAGCAAGGCCATCTGGCGCTCGTGTCCACCTTTCCCGATGATGTCTCCAGCAACTGATCGGGCGCAGTTGCCCCCGGTCGACACTGCCGGGACCTACTCTGGAAACCGATGACCACCACCGCCCCCAAACTCCGCCCCAGCCTGAAGCGAAAGGCACCCGGCCTCCTGGTGGAGAGGGGATTGCGAGACCGAGGGCTCGAAGTGGTGGTCGGGATGGATGAGGTGGGCCGAGGGGCCTGGGCCGGGCCCCTCACTGTGGGAGCGGCGATCGTCCCCCTCGATCGCAGGGTCTACAAGATCCGGGATTCGAAGCTGCTCACCGAAGACGAACGGGAGGCGCTCTTCGACCGCATCGCGGGATGGTGTGCCGCCTGGTCGGTGGGCCATGCCAGCCACGAAGAGTGCGACGAGCTGGGAATGTCCGATGCACAGCGTCTGGCCGCACAGCGTGCCCTGGCCGGGCTTGGGACAGTGCCCGACCACGTCCTTCTCGACGGGAAGTGGGACTTCGTCGGCGGGGCGACCCGGATCGTCCGTGGCGATCTGACCTCGCTCTCCATCGCAGCCGCCTCGATCCTGGCCAAGGTCAGCCGTGATCGAATGATGCGAGAGGTCGCCGACCACCACCCCGGTTACAACTTCGAAGCAAACAAGGGCTATCCGTGCCCCGTGCACAAGTCGGCGTTGCAGGCCTGGGGGCCGTCGGCGATACACCGCAGATCCTGGGTGTTCATGGACCACCTGATGTGGAACGGGCTCCAACGTCATCATCGGCCAGAGGCACAGATGGCGCTCCCCTTCGAGGGCTGACAGGCCCGACGGACGTTCGATGCTCCTCAGCGATCAGGACCGGGCCATGCTCACCGGGCGTTCAGGTGAGGCGGTGAGGACTGCGATGGAGTTGCTGATCGCCGTCGCCGAGTCCGAGGAGGCCCCCGCCCTTCTCGACATCAGCGCAGCTCACATCGATGGCGGTCTCTATCACGGCGAGGCCGGCCTCGACTTCGCCCGGGGCCTGGTCGATGGTGGAGGGCGCGTGGTGGTGCCTACGACGCTGAATGTCTCCTCCCTCGACCTGCTCCACCCCGAGCTCTACCGCGGCGACCCCGCCACGGCGAAGGCGGCCCGTGCCCTCATGGAGGCCTATGTCGCGATGGGGTGCGCTCCGACCTGGACCTGCGCCCCCTACCAGCTCGTGTCCCGGCCCGGGCCCGGCGACCAGATTGCCTGGGGCGAGTCGAACGCCATCGTCTTCGCCAACTCGGTCCTCGGCGCGCGGACCGCCCGTTACGGCGATTTTCTCGACATCTGCTGCGCCCTCACCGGTCGTGCCCCGGCGACTGGCCTCCATACCGATGAGGGGAGGAGGGCGACGCTGCTCGTGGATCTCGAGGTGCCCGATCGGATGCTCGACGACGACCTGTTCTACCCAGCGTTGGGCCACGCCCTCGGTGAGATAGCAGGGGCGGAGGTGGCGGTCATCACCGGTCTCGACGGCCGCGCCGGCGAGGATCGTCTCAAGTCGCTCGGGGCCGCCGCGGCCTCATCGGGTGCGGTGGCCATGTTCCACGTCGCCGGGGTGACACCGGAGGCACGGACCGTCGCGGCGGCGACACACCACCGGGCGCCGTCGCGCCAGGTGACACTCGGCATCCCGGATCTCATCAGGGCCAGGGAGTCTCTGAACCACGGCGAAGGGCCGCTCGGTGCGATCAGCGTGGGGACACCGCATTTCTCGGTACACGAGCTCGATCATCTGGGCCGGATGGTCGCCGGGAAAGTCAGCAAGGTCCCCTTCTACGTCAACACGTCCCGAGATGTCCTCGACGAGTTCGAGCACACCGGATCGATCGCTGCCATCGAAGCCTTCGGCGCGACGATCGTGACCGACACCTGCACCTACATAACGCCGATCATGGGCGATGTCGATGGAAGGGTGATGACCAACTCCGCCAAATGGGCCTTCTATGCGCCGGGGAACCTCGGGGTGGGGGTGGTCTTCGCCGGGCTAGAGGCATGTGTCTCCTCGGCCGTATCGGGACGCGTCGAGATCGGGGAGGTGTGGTGAGCCGGGAGGAGTTCCGGGCGCTGGTCGCCGGGTCGGCGACCGGGGAGCTGCTCAACCTCACCGCACCGCTCTCTCTATGGGGCGGTCTCGATCCGGACACCGGGCTGATCATCGATCGGAGCCACCCGGAGCTGGGCCAAAGCATGACAGGGGCCATCGTCACCATGCCCTTCGGGCGCGGGTCGAGCTCGTCGTCGTCGGTATTGGCAGAGGCGTTGCGGCTGGGCACCGGGCCTGCAGGCTTCATTCTCGACCTACCCGACTCGATCCTCGTCATCGGCTCCTTGGTCGCCAATCGCCTGTATGGGACGGTGTGCCCTATCGTTGTCGGGCGGCTGCCGTCCGGGTCGACAGGAAGATGGGTCATCGACCAAGATCAGGTCATCCCAATGCCAGGAAGCGGGTCGGGGCCCGCTGCCTAGCCCGGCGGTCGTTGCAGATTTCGGGGCCAAATGCCGATGGATTGTCGTTATGAACGGCTTTGACGAGCTGAACTCCTTCTTCAGGCGAATGCCGGTCGCCTTCTATCGCACGTCGATGACGGGCGAGTTGATCGCGGCCAACCCCGCTCTTGCCGGTCTCCTCGGCTACCCATCGGTCGACGAGATGTTGGCCGTGCTTCCCACGGTGGAGACGATCTACATGGATCCCGCCCAGAGGGCCGACTGGCTGCAACGGATCGCCACCGAGGGCGTCATCCTCGACTTCGACGTGCAGCTCTCCCGTCCTGACGGCTCCACGATCTGGGTCCGCGACTCGGCACGGGCGATCCGGGACGAAAAAGGCCAGGTCCAGTACTACGAGGGCTCGCTGGTCGACGTAACGGACAAGTTCGAGGCGAGCAGGGCCAAGGACGACTTCATCGCCACTGTCTCCCACGAGCTCCGCAACCCGCTGGCGGCGATGCTGGGCTTGGGCCAGGAGCTGGCCGATCACTACGACTCGTTCAGCGATGTCGAACGACGGGACATGGCGAACATGATCGCCAGACAGGCCGACGACGCCTCGTGGCTCATCGAGGACCTCCTGGTGGCTTATCGAGACAACATGAGCCAGGTCTCGGTGTCCATCCAGGAACTGGACGTCACCAAAGAGATCGAGAGGGTCCTCGAGGTGGTCGATTACCCGGTCGAGGTGAAGGTGCACCAGAGCTCGTCGTTGATCCTGGCCGACCCCCGTCGCACCCGCCAGATCCTCCGCAATCTCATCTCCAACGCGATGCGGTATGGGGGAGATGCGATCCAGGTGAGCCTGGACAAGGCCGGTGACCGGCTCGAGATCAAGGTGCAGGACTCGGGGAAGCCGATTCCGAACGCAGACGTGGAGCGGATCTTCAGGGCATACGAGCGCGGCCGCGGCACGCCACACTCCGGCTCGGTCGGGCTCGGCCTCAATGTGGCCCGACGCCTCGCCCGTCTCATGGACGGAGACCTCACCTATCGGCACGAGGACGGATGGTCCGAGTTCGTCCTGTCGCTGCCGTCGGCTTGAGGGTGGGTGACTCCTACCATCGCTGAATGCGCGTTCTAGTCACAGGCGGGGCAGGCTTCATCGGGAGCCACACCGTGGTCTCGCTCAGCGAGGCCGGTCACGAGGCCGTGATCGTCGACAACCTCACCAACGCAAAGCGCTCGGTCCTGGGCCGGATCGCCCGGATCGCCGCAGAGGAGCCGGAGTTCATCGAGGCCGATGTCCGTGACCTGGACGCGATGGAGAAGGTTCTGCAGTCCGGTTTCGACGCGTGCATCCATTTCGCCGCGTTGAAGGCGGTGGGTGAGTCGGTCGAGAAGCCCCTGCTGTACTACGACAACAACGTGGGAGGCACATTCGCCCTGCTCGAGGCCCTGACCCAGGCCGGCGTGAAGACCTTCGTGTTCAGCTCTTCGGCGACGGTGTACGGCGACCCCGATCCGGCATCGCTCCCTTTGATCGAGTCGACGCCGATCGGGGCGGCGACCAATCCCTATGGGTGGACAAAGATCATGATGGAGCAGATCTTGCGTGATGCACATGTCTCCGATGCCGAGTGGTCGATCTCGATCCTTCGCTATTTCAACCCGGTGGGTGCGCATCCTTCGGGGTTGATCGGAGAAGACCCCTCAGGTGTGCCCAACAACCTGATGCCCTACGTCGCCAAGGTCGCCGCCGGGGAGCTGGCCAGGGTCCGGGTGTTCGGCGACGACTATCCGACCCCGGATGGGACCGGGGTGAGGGACTTCGTCCACGTCGTGGATATAGCGGAGGGCCACGTGCGAGCCCTGGAGCGCCACGCCGGTGAGCCAGGTGTGTTCACGTACAACCTGGGGACAGGACAGGGTCACAGCGTCCTCGAGGTGATCGCCGCCTATGAGCAGCAGTCGGAGCGCCCCATCCCGTACGAGATCGTGGATCGCCGCGCCGGGGACGTGGCGGCCAATTGGGCCGATGTCAGCAAGGCAGCCCGCGAGCTCGGATGGGAAGCAGGGCGGCGCCTCGAGGACATGTGTGCCGATTCGTGGCGGTGGCAGCAGAACGCCCGCTGAGCCGTACTACCACCCGCGGGCCATCGGGCTGGCCGTCGGGTGACTGATCTGATCGCTGCGGCGCGGCGCTGGGTGGGGGGCGACCCCGACCCGGTGACCCGGGAGGCGCTACAAGCCATCATCTCGTCTCCCGACCTGGGCGAGTTGGAGAAGGCGATGGGCGAGCCGCTCACGTTCGGCACCGCCGGCATCCGCGGCGAGGTCGGCCCGGGATCGGGCCGGATGAATCGCGCCACTGTCATTCGGGTGACCCGAGGACTGGCCGACCATCTCCTGGCCAAACACGGGGGGCCACCGGAGCGGGCCGTCGCCCTCGGATTCGATGCCAGGCCCGACAGCCGCACCTTCGCCGAGGACACAGCGGGTGTCCTGGCCGCGGCCGGGATCGGGGTGAGGTTCTTCCCTGACGTGACTCCGACTCCCTTGGTGGCTTTCGCGGCCAAGGCCCTGCACGCACCCGCCGCCGTCGTGATCACCGCCAGCCACAACCCTCCAGCGGACAACGGGTACAAGGTGTACGACGGGAACGCCGCGCAGATCATCCCACCGACCGACATCGAGATCGCAGAGGCCATCTCGATGGTGGGCCCGGCGTCGGCGGTAGGGCGTGTCGAGGGCGTGTTCTCGGGCTCGTCCCCGTTGGTCACTCCCATGCCCGAGGATGTCTTCGACGCCTATGCGCGGGAGGTGACAGAGGCCCGGCCCAATCCCCAGACATCCGATCTCGCCGTCGTCTACACGCCGCTTCATGGGGTCGGGGGGGACAGCCTGCTCCGGATGTGCCTGATAGCCGGGCACACGGGCTTGATCCCGGTGGCCGAGCAGAGCCGACCGGATGGGGCCTTCCCCACGGTGAAGTTCCCAAATCCGGAGGAGCCTGGCGCCCTGGACATGGCGCTCGATCTGGCCAGGAAGGTCAGGGCCGACCTCCTCATCGCCAACGACCCGGACGCCGATCGTCTCGCGGTCGCAGTCCCCCTGCAGGGGGACTGGCGGCTGCTCACCGGCAACGAGCTCGGTGCCCTGCTCGGGGATTACGTGCTCAGGTACTGGAAGCATCCCCAGCCTCCCATCGTGGTCAATTCGGTCGTGTCCAGTCCCATGCTGGGCCGAATCGCGGCCGAGCGCGGTGCTGTGCACGAAGCGACCCTGACCGGCTTCAAATGGATAATCAATGCCGGCCTCGCCCTGGAGGAGAAAGGGGAGGGGCGATTCGCATTCGGGTACGAGGAAGCACTCGGTTTTTCCGTGGGCCGCACCGTCAGGGACAAGGATGGGATAGGGGCGGCGATCGTGATGGCGGACCTGGCTGCCGAGGAGGCGAGGGCGGGTCGCGGAGTCATGGATCGGCTCCACGACCTGTGGGACAGGGTGGGCTTGTGGGTCAGTGCCCAGCAATCGATCGTGCGGGAAGGAGCCGAGGGTCGGGACGAGCTGCTGTCGGCAGTCGACCGAGTGGGATCGGGCCCGCCGGATGTCATTGGCGGGGTCGAGGTCACCGAGGTAACCGACTATCGGGTCGGGGAGGAGCGTCGTCCCGTCTGGCTGGGCCGGCAGGATCTCATCGAGCTGACCCTCGGCTCTCGGGGGCGCGTCCTGGTGAGGCCGAGCGGCACCGAGCCCAAGCTCAAGATCTATGTCGACCTATCCGGTGAGCCCGACGACGATCACGAGCAGGCACACAGACGGTTGTCCGAGGAGGCACGCTCGCTCGCGGTGGAAGTGGGGGAGTGGTTGGGGCTGTGACGGCATTCAGTTGGGGAATCGACGAACGTGCTGCCGATAGAGATAGAGCCACCCGAGGCCGTGGAGGGCGACACCGGCCAGCAGCACCGCAGAGACCAACGGATACCCGGCGATGAGACCGGCGATTGCGGCCACAACTGCAAAGCACACCAGGGCCACCCGGACACCGTTCAGCGGGCCAAACATCTCTTCAGGATATCCGCTGGCCGGCACTTGGCCCCGCTCGGGATGAGATCTCTTCTCCTCGCCGTGTCGATCCTGGCAGTGGCCTGCTCCAATGGGGCGGGAGCCCTGATCACAACGACCACCGGGCCGCCCACCACCACAACGTCCTCGACCACCACCACCACCACCTCCTTCACGACGTCGACCAGCACGATCGCACCGACTACCACGATCCCCGCTGAGGCTCGTGCCCTGGTGACCCCCACCGGGGTGGTGGTGGCGGTCGTGGAGGAGACACCGGCCGGCTTCCGCGTCACCACGCCTTGCGGAAACGAAGCCCTGGTGGATGAGGGCATCCCGGTGGGGGTGACGCCGGTCGTGCTCGATCCGGGCCACGGGGGCGACGTCGACACCGGTGCCGTCGGTGCCAACGGCCTGATGGAAAAACATCTCAATCTCAATGTGGCCCATGCAGTTCAAGCCGATCTGATCGGGCGGGGCATCCCTGTCCTTCTCACCCGGACCGGCGACTATGCGACCAGGCTCGGGGTGAGGGGAGACCTGGCAGATCGGGTCGGTGCCGAGATCCTCCTCTCGGTGCATCACAACGCGCCCACCCCAGGCCCATCACCGTCACCGGGGACCGAGGTCTTCATCCAAAGTGCCTCGGAGGGCTCCCGCCGTCTCGGTGGCCTCGTCTACACCCGTGTGAAGGGCGCCCTTTCCGATTTCGACATCGAATGGACCGCGGCCCCTGACGCAGGGGTCCTCACCGTGTTGAGCACCCGGGGGAATGACGCCTACGGGATGCTGCGGGGCCCCAGGACCGTCAGCGTCCTCGCCGAGCTCGCCTATCTCTCCAACCCGGCAGAAGCGGAGCTTCTCGCCACTCCGGAATACGTGGAGGCGGTATCGGCCGCCCTGGCCGATGCCGTCGACCGTTATCTCACCACCGAGGCCACGGGCGCCGGCTACGTGGCCGAACCCAGGGTGTTCAACCCACAGCCCGGGATCGGGAGCAGTCTCTGTGTCGACCCGCGGTTGCAGTAGTGGTCCTTGGCAGTCACCGCCAACCCAGGGTTGCCGCAACTCGACATAAGCTCAGCTATCCACCAACTTGACATAAGCTAGCTATCCACCAACTTGACATAACGTGGATTATGGGCGTTCGATCGAATGGGCTATTGGGCCCACCGGGAGCGGAACAAACCCCTCTCCCTCTCCGTTGTACCGGGCACAGCACCCAGGAAAGGTATTCGAGATGGCCACTGTGGCCCTGACCAAAGAGAACTTCGACCAGACCATCCAGGACAACGAGACCGTCTTCATAGACTTTTGGGCGGAATGGTGCGGCCCCTGCCGCATGTTTGCCCCCACCTACGAGCAGTCCTCGGAGAGTCATCCCGACATCGTGTTCGCCAAGGTGGACACCGAGGATCAGCCCGAGCTGGCCGGCGCCTTCGGGATTCGATCCATACCGACATTGATGATCTTCCGGGACCAGGTGATCCTGTACGCCCAGCCTGGTGCCATCCCCGGTCACATGCTGGAAGATCTGATCGGCAAGGTCCGGGAAGTCGACATGGACGAGGTCCGTGCCGAGATGGCGAACCACGACCACGCCGAGCACGATGGCCACGATCACGAACACGAGGAAGAGGACGAGCACCAGCACGCCCACTGATCGGCCTCTCCGCCTGTCCTGATCCCTGCCTGATGCCGATCGATCCCGCGGTGCTGGAGTCGATGACGGCCCGTGGCATCGTGTTCGAGGAGATGCCCTGTGATCCCGATCTCGCCGACACTGCCGCGTTCTGTGAGGCTTACGGGGTGCCCCCGGAGAAGTCTGCCAACACGATTCTCGTCGCCTCCCGCCGCCCCGAAGGGCGGATGGTGGCCTGTCTGGTCCTCGCCCACACCCGGCTCGACGTGAATGGCCTGGTCCGAAAGCGGATGGGTGTCAAAAAGGCGAGCTTCGCCGATGCCGAATCGACCCGGGAATTCACCGGCATGGAGATCGGCGGTGTGACCATCTTCGGCCTGCCCCCGGAGGTACCGGTTTGGGTCGACGCCCGCGTGCTCGACAACGATTGGGTGGTGATCGGGGCGGGCACTCGCACCGCCAAGATCCGTATCGACCCTGCCCAACTGGAGAGCTCGAGTGGGTTCGAGATCGTCGAAGGGCTAGGGCGTCTTCCGACCCAATGAGCGCCTTGCCGTCCTTCGCATGAGGAAGATGTAGCCGATCACCCCGATGAGGGCGAAGCTGAACCATTGAATGGCATAGCCGAGGTGGGGCCCCTCCTCGTCGAAAGTGGGATCCGGGGCCGGGATCGGCAAGCCGTCGGCCTCTTCGAGCGCGCTCAGGTAGACGGGCTCGAGCTCGTAGGGCATCTGCTCCTGGATGCGCTCGATGTCCACCCGGTTCATGGTGACCAGACGACCCTGGTCGGGGTCGGCCGGGCCGAGGGATCCCCGGGTCTGGGTTGGCCGGACCCAGCCGGTCACGGTCACTTCTCCTTCGGGCGGCGATGCCGCCACCACAGGGACCTCGTCGGCATCCAGCGGCACCCATCCCCGATCCACCAGGACTGCCCTGCCCTCCTCCCCCACCAGGGGGGTGATCACGTGGAATCCCGCCACCGCCTGATAGACCTGACTTCTGATCAACACCTCGTCCGACGCGTGGAACTGACCGGTGAAGGTGGCACGTCTGAACTCGAGGCTTTCGTAGTCATCGTCTGCCGCTTCGAGTAGGGCGGTGAGGTCCTGGGGCTCCTCGACGAACCTCGACTCCCCCACCGTGTTCTCCAGACGTCTCTCCTCGAGACGCCTGAGCTGCCAGAAGCCGAGATTGACGAAGAGGATGGCCAGACCGACGACGACCACGTGAGCCGCCACCCATCTCGGGGTCAGCAGCTGTCTCACCGATTCAGGCGGCTATCGGGATCTCATCGTCGTCGAGCATCGCCTGGATCGCGGTGTCGATGTCGGGCTCTGATCTCTTCAACGCGACCGGAGTGGACAGCAATGCAGCGGCGGATTCGACGTTGAGCCGACCGGCTTCGATCAGTGCTCGGGCGATGTCGTCGGTCCAGTACCAGGGCACGGCAAACCTCCAGATCACGTCGGGGGGACGGGGACCTGCCCACTGTAACCCCGATGTCAAGCTGGGAAATCCTCAATGAAACCGGGCTAGATCGCGATCGGCTCGAGCTCCTCCACGTCTTTGACGTTCACCTGTTCGGCTACGATCTCGAGCCGGGACCGACGCCCGTCCGGCGCCTCCCAGAACCGGCGCTGGGCCGACCCACAGACCCAGACCCGCTGCCCTTTCGGGGGCAACTCGTCCACCAGATCGTCGGGCGGATCCCACAAGGTGACCGGGATCACATCGACCCGGCGCTTGGGCCAGTCGCTCCGAATGGTGACCAGGAAACGGATGAGACGGGTCCCGCTGCCGAATACCTTGAGCTCCGGCTCCACCGCGAGACGGCCGCACAACACGACCAGATTCAGATCCATGACACTCTCCCCTTCTCATGGTCGGGGAAATGCGGATGTGTCGAGTGTGCCGGAGCCCGGGGACAGATTCACCTGATTCGTTGCCGTGCTTCAGACCAGTCTCTCGAACATCGCGAAGAACGGGAAACACTGGGGGTCGACCGCTGCGGCGTTGTCGACGTGATAGACCTCGACCCTCAGATGACGGCTGTTGTCGAGGATGCGGCTCTTGAAGTGGGCGAGGTCGTACCAACGGGCGAATCGGGCTCCTTCTCCCCAGAGGTGCTTCACCCCGTCTTCGTCCACCCAGCCGGCATCCTTGACGGTCGAATACGCCTCGCCGATGAACAAGGGGGCGACCAGCAACTTACCTCCGGGGCGGAGGAGGCGTTGCGCCTCCCGGAAGAAGCGGATGTCGCTCCGGCCCTCGAAATGCTCCAGCGAGTTGTGAAGGGACATCTTCGAGACCGACCCGCTCTGAAGTGGGATCCTGGCCGCGTTCCCGCCGATGTCCGCGCCATGGATCCCCTTTTCCAGATAGAAGAGGTCTTGCCGGTAGGCGCGACAACCGAAGTGGTCCCGGACGAAGAATGCGAAGGGGCAATCCTGGGCGGCGATATCGATGTAGGTGTCGTCAGGGCCCAGATCCAGCCAGCGGTAGCTGATGTAGTACTCGAGCATCTTGGCGTCGTCGATCATGGCCCGCTCGTCTCGGTAGAGGCACTTGAACCCGGCGAAGTCCTCGAGGTCGATCTCGGTGGCGACTACGGGCCGCCCGAGCAGGTCTCCGAAGCGATCCTTGAAACCTGTGCTCGGACCTGTCACGGGGATGATCAGAGAAGGACGGCGCGGAGGTCGTCCACACCTTCGAAATTGGGATCCTGCTCATCGAGCGCCGCCAGGATCCGCCGGGCGGCGTCCTTGTCCCCCGCCGCTATTGCCACCTTGGCGGCCACATACCAGCGACGCAGCTCCCCAGGCGATGGCGAAGCGACCAGTCGACCCGGCTTGATCACCTGCCACGCATCGCGAGGCTTGCCCTGGTCGAGGAGGAATGAGGCGTACACGACCCGGGCCTCGTGCCCCACCGACGCCGGGGAGTCGAGATCCTGAAGCAGGTTCCAGGTCTTGGTCACGTCGGATGGCCGGCCCAGGGCCCGCAGGCAGTCCATCTCGACCGGCATGTGGATCACGTCCCCGGTGATCCGTCTGAAGGTTCGCAGCTCGCGCAACGCCTCTTCCCACTGGCGGGTGTGGTAGGCGGAGAGGCCGAGCATCTCTCGCACTGTCGACGACCGTGGTGCCAGGGTCTTCGCCTTGCGCAGCTCGGGAAGGGCGGCCGAGTAGCGCTCGTCGGCGAATTGATTCAGCGCCTTGGCCAGGTGGTTGAGGGCGGGGTCCCTGCGGTCCTTCGGGGTCGACCGCTGAATCTCCTCCCGCACCCATTTGGGGAGCTGACCT
>JAICNB010000067.1 GCA_025928935.1 Acidimicrobiia bacterium | reverse complement strand
GTTGTGGTCAACTGGCATGAAGGCAACACCGCTTCGATACGGATCGCAGCCGACCAGATCCAAGCGCAACTGCCGGTCAGGGTCATCGTCGCCGAGGCACACATCATCACCAACGGACTCTTCCCCGAGGAGATGGAGTTCACCCACGCTGGCTCAATGGAGACCGCGGCGATCTTCGCTTACGACCCTTCCCTCGTTCGGCTGGACCAGCGCACCGAAGGCGATCTGGTCGAATCAGGAAGCGACGGCCACGCCATATTCCGGAGGCGCGATGTCTTCCCGGTCATGAAGGACTTCCGGGAAGTTGCCGCCACCGGCTGGTACGGCACGCCCAGCGCAGTCCCGGAGGAGCGGTCTCGCGAAATCATCGACGCGGTCGCCGATCACATCGTGAGCGCGGTGGAAGAGGTCTGGAAGAGTCTGGCGGAGCGCGCGCCCGACGACGATCATCCTTCCTCGCGATGACCACGATGCGCGCGGCGGTATTACGGAAATGGAACGACCTTGCCGTCGAGCAAATACCCATTCCTGACCCCGCCCCGGGTGAGGTTCTGCTGAGGGTCAGAGCCTGCGGACTCTGCGGGACCGACCTCAAGATGGTGAGCGGCGCTTTTCAGGAGCGGGGCTGGCCACCAGAGCTTCCGTTCGTAATTGGTCACGAATGGTCGGGCGAGGTGGTCGCCCTCGGTGAGGGACTCGACGACCTCGAGCTCCAGCCTGGCGACAAGGTGGTGGCGGAAAACCACGTCGGGTGCGGCCGTTGCCCGATGTGCCGGCGGGGCCGCTACAACCTCTGTGAGAAGGCGGGCACTCCCGGCTACCGCCTCTACGGGCACACCGCACCTGGAGCTTTGGCCGAATACGCCGTGCGTCCGGCGCAGATGCTGCACAAGCTCCCCGAGTCGATTGGACCGCTGGAAGGGGCATTGGTCAACCAGGGATCGCTCGGTGTCCACGCCCTGCGCCGGGTCGAGTTCCTTCCCGGATCGACGGCGGCGGTGTTCGGCCCGGGACTCCTCGGTCTACTCACCGCAGCGGTGGCCTCGGCCTCCGGGGCGGCCCGGATCATCATGGTCGGGCGGGGAAGCCGTCTCGACCTGGCCCTCAAGATGGGCTGCGATGAGGTCGTCGACTACGAGAAAGAGGATCCCGTTGCTGCGGTCAAGCGACTCACCGCCGGGCGGGGAGTGGACTACGTCTTCGATTGCACAGGCAATCCCAATGTACCGGCCCAGGCGATTGGAGCTCTCCGACGGGGAGGCAGGGCCGCAATCCTCGGGCTGACCGGGGGAAAACGGTCGGAGATCGACGTCGACCGTCTCACCCTCGACGAGATCGATGTCATGGGGATCCGGTCCAGCCCGAATGCCTATCCGGCGATGATCGCCCTGATGCGCTCGGGCAAGGTAGACGTGAGCCCACTCATCACCCAGGTCTATCCCCTGGAGGCAGTTGGCGAGGCGCTCGCCGCCCTCGAGTCCCGTGATGCGGTCCGACCCATCGTGGAAATCTGACAGTGTCCCTGGTCGAGCATCCCCATATCTCGTTATTCGGGTCGACCGCGTGCACTTGCACCGAGCAGGAGGCGGAGGCGCTCGCGGTGGTGGCCGCCTATCGGGTCGCAAAAGTGTCTGAAAGGGCCCCCTACCTGGCCCCTGACTTCAAGCGACATCGAGCAGGGTTCACTCACATCGGAGAGTTGTGGGCCCATGAGGGGCCGGGGGGAATGAACGACGATTCGATGCGCGATCGCGAGAACGTCCTTCTCGATCTGACGGCCAAGAACGACAAGGTCTGGGGGATCTTCCGTGTGGTTGGCACACACACCGGCTCGCTTTATGGGATCCCGAAGACGGGTCGGCACATCGATGTCATCGAGGTTGGCCTCTGGCGGGTGAGGGAAGGACTGATCGCCGAGGCCTGGTACTTCGGGGACGAGCTGGGCCTGCTCAGAGCGCTGGCGCTCAACCCTCCGGATCTGACCAACTCCTAGACGAGCAGTGACGGCCGAGTTCGCTCTGGTGCTGGCGGTGATCGCCGTCGCCTACGTGGTCAAGGGGGTCGCGGGGATGGGTGGTCCGTTGGTGGCCGTGCCGTTCATTGCTGCTTTCACGAGCGTCGAGTACGCCGTCGTCGTTCTATCTCTGGCGAACATGGTCTCCAACGGGTGGCTCCTCTGGGAGCACCGAGCGGGGGCCAGGGGAACGGGGTTCGTGATGATTCCGTTTCTTACCGTCGGGACTGTTGCCGTCATCGCTGGCACCTGGATCCTCACCGAGATTGACGATCGGATCCTGTCGGTGGTCATCGCCCTCGTGATCGCCTTCTACATCTGGCGACATCTCGCCGATCCCCAATTCGGGCTGGAGCAGAGAACGGCCCGCCGGGTGGCCGCTCCGATGGGGCTACTGGGTGGTGGCCTGCTCGGAGCCACCGGCACGGCCGGGCCCCTAATCGCCACATTCCTCCACAGCGTCCGGCTGAGCCGCGCTTCGTTCATCCACATGATGAGTCTCACCTTCACCGTCTTCGGCTTGATCCAGCTGGTGACGCTCTTAGTGCTCGGGGCGTTCACCCCTGAACGAACCACTCAGGCGCTATGGGCCATCGTCCCCGTGGCCGCCATGACGGTGCTCGGGATTCGGATCGGGAGACTGATCGAACAGAAGACGTTCGAGCGCGTCGTTCTCGTGCTGCTTGGGTTCGCGGCGATTCGCCTGCTCTGGTCCGCTCTCGGCTGAAGGCCCCGCTAGATCCGCAAACCCCGGGAGGTGTGGAGGATGCAGGCAGTGAGGCGACCGCCGCCGATGTCCTCGAGCTCTACCGGCGGAACCGGGCTGAACTTGATGCTCACCTTGCGGCCGTCGGTCGACATCTCTTCGAGGGCGGACCTCATGACGGGTGGAACGTCACCCTTGTGAAAGGCCTCGACTGCGGACGCCGCCGCTTCCTCCGTGTGGAACACCAGCGTTGCGTCGAAATTGGTGCGGCGTTCCACGGCGGCGAGACCTTCGGCCAACGCCTCGTGATCTTGCAGCCAAGCGACAGCGTCGTCGACTTCCCACCCGCACACCGGCGTCACCACCGGGCAGCGGGTGTGGAACCGGCACCCTTCGGGGGGGCTGGCCGGATCGGGCACGTGTCCGTGTAACCCTTTCATTCCGGATTCTTTCGCCTTGATGTCGGGGTTGGCGGCGAGCAGGGCCTCGGTATAGGGGTGGCGCGGATCCTCGAACAACTCGGTGGCAGTGCCTTGCTCGGCGACCTTCCCCAGATACATGACGGCGATCCGATCGCTCATCAATCGCACCACTCCGAGGTCGTGGCTGATGAAGAGATAGGTGAGCCCGCGCTCGCGCTGCAAGTCGTAGAGGAGGTTGAGGATCTGCGCCTGGACCGACACATCCAGCGCCGAAGTGGGCTCATCCAGGACGATGAACTCTGGATCGAGAGCAAGGGCGCGGGCGATCGAGACCCTCTGCCGCTGGCCTCCGGAGAACTGATGCGGATAGCGATACATGTGCTGTCGCCTCAATCCGACGCTTTCCAAGAGGGAGACGACCCGCTCGGTGAGTTCCTCACCAGAGGCCTCGTTCCAGACCCGGAGCGGTCGGCCGACGATGTCCTTCACAAGTTGTCGGGGATTGAGCGAGCTGAACGAGTCTTGGAATACCACCTGACAATTGCGGCGGTACGTCTTCCAAGCCTTTCCTTCGAGTTGGTCGATCCGGTGGTTCTCTTCGATCCGCTTGAGCTCACGTACCTGATCTCGTGTTCGCTCGGAGGCGGCAATAGCTTCGATCACGTCGAGCCGGGCTGCGTCCGCGTCAGACAAGCGGAAATAAATCCTTCCCCCGGTCACCTGGGTTAGTCCACTGATACAACGACCGAGGGTTGTCTTGCCGCATCCGGACTCGCCCACGAGACCAACTGTCTCTCCCGGGCGTACGTCGAAGGAGACGCCGTCAACGGCCCTGACATGTCCCACGACCCGCTGGAGGGTGCCCTCCTTAACCGGAAAGTATTTCTCGACACCACGGAGTGAGATCACCGAACGGGCGGCCGTCAACGGTTCGCGCTCTTTGTTGGCAGCACGAAGCGACGTCACGACACCCACGCTTCCAGCCGGGGGAGGACGACGTCGGTGTCATCCGACTCATATGCGAAACAGGCGACCGATTGACTCTCTCCAACTGGGATCGTCCGTGGATCGACGGTCCGACAAATCTCCACCGCGTAGGGGCACCTGGTGTTGAACCGGCAAGACGGCTCGGGATCGAGCAGCTCGGGGACGTTTCCGACGATGGACGCCAGCTCGCCTCGTCGATGGGCAGCCGATGGAACCGCCGCCATTAGCCCCCGTGTGTAGGGATGCTTTGGATTGCTAAAGACCTCGTCCGTAGTTCCGGTCTCCACTATGCGACCGGCGTACATGACCGCCACTCGATCGCAGATCTCTTTAACCAGGGACAGGTCGTGGCTGATGTAGAGAACGGAGGTTTCGAGTCGTTCTTGCAATTCTGCGATCAGCTCGAGAATCCGGGCCTGAATGGTGACGTCGAGGGCCGTGGTGGGCTCATCGGCGATGAGGAGGTCGGGATTGCATGCCAGCGCCTGTGCGATGAGAACGCGCTGTTTCATACCCCCCGATAGCTCATGGGGGTAGCTCTCCATGATCTTGCGTGGATTGGCGATTTGAACTTCGCTCAATGCATGGCCCACGAGCTGGTCGACCTTCTCCCGGAGCTTCTCCGCCCGGGAGCGAAAGGGAGGGAGGGTTAGGAGAAATCTCTCGAAACCGCTGGACTCCTGCCGTGCCGCGCGACGAATCAGGCGTGGAGCCCACGGGCCGAGAGAATGCAGGATCTCCTCGGAGCGGTGCTGGTAAAAGACCTCGGCGATCTGGTTCCGAATCGAGAGTGCGGGGTTAAGCGCCTTGCCGGGATCTTGGAAAATCATGGCGATACGGTCGCCGCGGATATCCAGCATCTCGTCTTTTGGGATCGTCAGAAGGTCAATCGGCCCCCTCCCCTCTCGGCGGGCGTCTGAAGACCAGAAAAGGACCTGACCTCCGGCGTAGACCCCCGGCGGGGTGGGGACCAGCCGGATGAACGAGCGCGCCGTAACGCTCTTGCCACAACCCGTCTCCCCTACCAATCCAAGAGTCTCCCCATCCCGGATCTCGAAGGAGACACCGTCAACGGCGTGGATCATCCCTGCTTTGGTCTGAAAATGAACCTTCAGATCGTTGACCGAGGCAACAAGAGGCCGCGTTCCTGACCCGGCCTGAGGTTGCCGGGAGGCGGGGATTTCAGAGGCATACGTGATATTCCCCACCGCGCCCGCTGTTCGGCTGGCGCGCCGCCTACCCCAGGTCACGCCGACCAGTATTCCATCGATCCGGTCGAAAGCCGCGGTGCCATCCGGTCCTCCTGAGCGTGTTAGGCAATCGATTGCTTAACCGCCTTCGCACGATATAGCATCGCCCCGCGGGCCGCAAAGAAGCCGACTATCGCCGGTCCGTCGTGCCCAAGGAGGATCGCTTTGCGATTGGTGAGGTATCTCGGGAAAGATGGCCCTCGGTCGGGGTTGCTGGAAGACGGTCATGTCCTCGATGTTTCGGCGAGCCTCGACGCGCCGGACGACACCGCGGCGCTGATCAACCTGGTCATGGGCCTATCCCGATCTGCCCTCGATGGGACCCGGGTGCCGTTGGCCGACGTCACCCTCCTTGCGCCGCTTCGCCCCCGAAAGAACGTGTTCGCAATCGGGAAGAACTACCTCGAACACGTACGGGAACTGCCGGGTGCAGATGCCAAGGCGGAGCCGCCGCCCGCGTTCCCGATCGTCTTCAGCAAGCCGCCGACTGCGGTGATCGGCCCGGGTGAGAGCATCGACACCAGCAACGACCCCAGCTCGACCACGGACTATGAGGGCGAGCTCGCGGTCGTCATCGGCAAGAACGGCAAGAGGATTCAGCCCGAGGACGCCATGAGCCACGTCTTCGGCTACACCATCGTCAACGATGTCACCGCTCGAGACCTGCAGAAGCGACATGGGCAATGGTTGACCGGGAAGGCTCCCGACACGTTCTGTCCTATGGGACCCTGCATAGTCAGCACCGACGAAATCGGCGACGTTCGTCAACTCGCCATTCGCACGTCGGTGAACGGCGAGGTCCGACAGAGAGGATCTCTCGCCGACCTGATCTTCGACATTCCCAGCCTGATCGCCACGCTCTCGTCGGTGATGACCCTGGAGAGCGGGGATGTGATTGCCACCGGCACCCCTCCCGGGGTGGGGGCGGGATTTGATCCCCCCCGCTATCTCCGTCCCGGGGACGTCGTCGAAATCACCATCGATCCGATCGGCACCCTCACCAACCCCGTGGTTTGACAATGGCCCGTTTCGCAGTCAAGACCCCCACCCATCACACCACCTGGGATCGGATGCTGGAGGTGTGGCAAGCGGCCGACAGTATCGACCTCTTCGAATCGGCCTGGAACTTCGACCACTTCTACCCGATCCGGGGCGACACCGATGGGCCCTGCCTCGAAGCGTGGGTGACCCTGTCCGCCCTTTCTCAGGCGACTAATCGGATTCGAGTAGGGACCATGGTCAACGGCATGCATTTCCGGCATCCTGCCGTCCTGGCATCAATGGCCTCATCGCTTGACATTCTCTCGGGGGGCCGTCTCGAGATCGGTCTCGGCGCCGGCTGGTACGAATTGGAGGCCGACGCCTACGGGTTGGACCTCGGCACCGTTGATCAAAGGATGACACGGTTCGAAGAGGGCACCGAGGTCATCCACCTCTTGCTGACCGAGGAGAAATCAAGCTTCGATGGTCGCTTCTATCAGCTCAGCGATGCCCGCAATGAGCCCAAGCCCGTCCAACGGCCTCGCCCGCCGATTGTGATCGGAGGCAGAGGGGAAAAGCGAACGCTTCGTCTCGCCGCCCGCTTCGCCTCGATGTGGGACGCTCTCTTTATCGAGGATGAAAAGAGCGAATGGCTCCGCCTTCGAGAGGTTCTGTGGCGCCATTGCCAGGACGTGGGACGCGATCCCCGCGAGATCTCCTGTTCGAGCCACCTGTCGGTCGCTCCCAACCCCGACCCGGCCGAGGTTGCATCACGAGCGGCAACCATGTTCGATGCCGGGATCGATGTGGTGATCCTCGGACTCACCGGGGTCCACGATGGGGGCACCGTCGAAGCTCTTGCCGGAGCATTGAGCGGCGTCGATTGACGGGGCCCCTCTGGGCCCTGGTGGCGGCGATCGGATTCGGCTTTCTCCAGGTCTCCAACCGAAAAGCGAATCAACTTGTCGATGCTTACCGAACCGCCTTCGGACTCCTGGTGGCGGTCGAGATCGTGTTGTTGCTCCGAGCGGCGCTCCTCGGCGACTTCGGACTGCTCTTCACGGCGCCGCTGTCGGCTGTCCTGATTTTCGGGGTGACCACTCTGTTCCATTTCGTGGGGGGATGGACCCTGCTCGCTCTCAGCCAGCAGACCATCGGAGTGGCCCGCACCGGCGCCCTCGTCTCGGCAGCTCCGATCATCGGCACCCTGGTGGCGGCGATCGCTCTCGACGAGCCCCTCACGCCGACGATCGCCGGTGGCGTGGTACTCGCCGTGATCGGGGTGGCGCTGATCTCGCTGAGCGGACGAGTTTCGGGATCCGTCGAATGGCGCCGGCCCTGGTTCGCGCTAGGCGTGGCGTTGATCTGGGGATCCACACCGATCTTGATTCGATTCGGTCTGGAGAGATTCGATCACCCGGTGGAGGGCCTGACCATCGGTCTCGCCTCCAGCGTGGTCGTCTATGCATTGCTGCTCACCGTCACCGGCAGATGGGGGATGCCGATGCCGATCACCGCCGTCCGCTGGATTGCATTCGCTGGTCTATGCGGCGCCATCGCCGTCTCATCCCAATGGTTGTCGTTTGATCTCACCACCATTGCCATCGCCATCACCATCCAGCAACTATCGGTGATCTTCGTCATCGCCCTGGTGCCGATGATGTTCCACCAACCCTTCGAGCGAATGAACCCGCGCTTTTTCGCCGGTGTGCTGTTCGTCCTGACTGGGGCAACCATCGTCCTCCTGTCCTAGAAACGACTGGATAAGCGCACCCGCTCCTACGTCTGTTGTCGGGCCCCATCGGGGCCATTAGTGAGTCGATGTGTGAGGGTCCACTCTGGCAATCGGCCAATCTTTGGTGGCCCGAGGATTGAGTTTGGTGTGTTGCCACCGTGATCGACTTCAGCTGGACCTATGTCGCGGGCAACAGCGCGCTAGCCGAAGCATTGACCAACGCCCCCGGCCTCTAAGTTCTGCCAGCACAGATCGACCATGCGATCACGTACGAAGCAGATCGGATCAATCCGCCGCCAGCAGGCCCATAACAACAGTTCCGGAGCGGTATCGGGCCGTATCTAAACCCGCACCCGATCGGCACTTCTTGCTCGGTGCCCACGCCGAGTGCCGGGGGACGTTGCTCGTTAGAGACTTGGCCTGCTGCGTATTGAGCGGCGGCTACTCGATGAGGCGTTTTGGTGGTCGACGATCTCAGCAGCGGCGCGTAGGCCGGAACGGACTGCCCCGTCCATGTAGCCGTTCCACACCTGTTCGGTTTCGGTGCCGGCCCAATGTATCCGCCCGATCGGCTCGGCCAGGGCCGGGCCGTATTGGGTCCACACTCCCGAACCCATGTGGGCGCCGTAGCAGCCACGGGTCCACTGCTCGGTGCTCCAGTCGACCGCGACGATGTCGAACGGATCGGATGCTTTCGGCCCGAAGTAGCTCGTCACGGTGTCTATGAGGAGACTGTTCCGGTCTTGCTCTGACATCGCTCGCACGTGTCGAGAGTGATCTCCCTCGGCGAAAGCGACCAACACGCCACAGGTGCCGTCGGGAGGCGAGTTGTCGAATACCAGCCCGAATTCGTCGTCCAATCCGAGCACCAAGCCGCTCAGCCCATCACCTCGCCAAAACGGTGTTGCGTAGCCGACATTCACTTTGATCACCGAGCCCGCTGGGACCTGCTGGGTGAGGCTGTCCCTCTGTGCGGGAAGCGGAGGGTCATAGGAGATGCGTCCTGCGAGGGTGGGAGGGATTGCGACGACAATGTGCGACGCAGCGACCTCTCCTTCGTTGTGGATAGCCCTGACTTCCGAGTCGCTATGACGGATGGCATGGACGCCGGAGCGAAGATGTACAGCCGCACCGAGTTCTCTTGCCAGCCTCTGAGAAATCGCCTGCGCGCCTCCAACCACCCGTCGTTCCTGCGCCCCTCCTTCGGTAGCGGCAAGTATCGAGAGACCGTTCCCGGAGGCAACGTAAAACAGAAAGTGCAGCATCGACATTTCCCCCGGCTCCGCGGCAAAGATTGCCGGAACGACCATGCCGAAGAAACGCAGGGCCAGCTCGTCGCCGGTCTGAGCCCGTAACCAGGTTGCGACAGTCATTTCATCGTACGTCTCAGCCTCCGGACCAGTCCATGGAGACGCCGTCGATACCTGCTCGGCCAACACCTCGATCCTCTCCCAAACGCTCACCACCTCTGCAGACGTCTTCTCCGGTAGGCCGAAGTCCTCACTGGTATGACGAATCGCCTCGCCGTCGTAGAAGGTGATGTCCTCACCATGGACATAGGTCGGGAAGGTCTCAAGGTCCAACTCGTCTACGAGAGAAGCGATGACGTCCTGAGTAGGACCGATCCACTGACCCCCGAACTCAACAGTCACCCCGTTTCGGAGAGGCTGGTCGAAGGTGCGACCCCCCACCCTGTCCCTCCCTTCTAGCACCACCACTTCAAGACCCTTCCGGGTTAAGTCTCGAGCAGCAGAGAGGCCGGCCAAGCCAGCTCCAACGACGACGACATCTACCTCAGTCAAGAGAAACCTCCGCACGAAAAGGTAATCGTCCTGGCCAAGACCACTGAACCGGGCAATCCAGCCCCAGTAATACCGACACTCCCGTCCCAGATCAACAATTCAGTTGTGGTTCCGCCCATATCCCGTACCCGATCGGCACATCGGTGCGCCATCAGCGGTCGACGTTCTTCCGCGATCTCTGGCCCGTTATCGCGCGGATGGTCAGGTCGGATCTCTGACGGCCACGCTATGCGCCGAGTGGGTCCTTAACCTGAGAGCCGGACCGGCGGACAAAGCATGAAACGGAGTCAGCTTTGGTTCAACTCACGAGAGCCGCGGCTCGCCGCATACAGCACCAGAGCATCTCCGACTCCCTTCAACTCGACAGGACCGATCTCGCTGAAAACTATTGGGATGCCCGTGACCAGATCGACCACCGCTTGGCTCACTAGGACCTCGCCAGGCCGGGCGAAGTCGCTGATCCGTGACGCGATGTTGACCGTTTGGCCGTAGTAGTCACCCTCACGGAAGATCACTGGGCCGGCGTGGACACCCACGTGGGCCAGAGGCATGCCCGCCTCTCTTAACGCCGCCACCATCTTGACTGCCGACTCAACGGCTGATCCCGGGTCGGGGAATTGCAGCATCACCCCATCTCCCAGCCACTTGACTGCCCGGCCTCCGTGCGCCACCGCCCTCCGCTCCACGACCCGTCGGACCTCCCCGGCAAGGTCGGCGGCGGCGAGGTCTCCCTGCTCTTGAGTGAGCCGGGTGTACCCGGTGATATCGAGGAAGCACATCGCAGGGATCCTCTCGTCCCGTGGACGGAGCCCAGCCCGCTCCAGGCTCATGGCGATCCCATCGATGATGTTCACCGACCAGGCATGTCTCTGCTGTCGGTGATAGATCGCTAACACCGCTTGGTTCGAGAGCTCGGAGAGAACAGGTGACATCTCCCCACTGAGACGACCGACATCGTCCTCGGTTTGACCCCGGGCGAGCATCGGTTCAACTATCTCGCTCCTGAACCACTCCGCCTCTGTCTCTGCCATGCGACGCAGGCTTTCTCCATACACCCGAAGCGCCTGTTCTATCGCCCGAGAACGGAACCCCAGCGACACCTGGAACTCAACCAGAGGCACAATTGCCAACTCTTCTTCCCCCATTCGATCCTCTGGCCGGGGGGAACCGCCGCCAAGCGCCTCGCGGATCACGCTCAGGGTCTCCACCGGTATACCGGATTCTGCGCTGACCTCGCCGAAAGTGCGGTCACTGAGCGGTACGAAGACGAACCGGCCAGCGGACTCGATGAAGTCCAGCGACATATGACCCTCGGCGGCCATCGTGGCCACCGCCTCGATCGGGATACCCGCATCCTCCAACATCTGGAAGACCTGCATGCGACGGATGTCTACGTCGGAGTAAACATCCTCGCCCTTCGTGCCGACGAGACCCAGGTCGCGGTAACGACTCAATGAATCCTTGTTCACCCCGGCCCGTGCCGCGGCCGTGGCCGTCGGATAACTCATCGCCTCCGAAGCTACCCGGCTATCAAGGCGCGAGCGGGTCTTCCCGGATCGTTCAGTCCCCCTTCAATCTCCGATGGGACAGCGTTGACGACCGCCACCTCAGGTTGACCTCAGCTCGCCCCGCGACTGCCTTCTCCCTAGGCGTTCCCCAGGCCGTAGTCGACCCTCACGACCATCGGCTTGATGAGGGATAGGTAGATCGGGCAGCGCTCCTGCCAGGCGGCCATAACCCGGTTGACCCCGTCCTCGCCATCCGGAGAAACCACTCGGATATCGATTCCGATGTTCCCTAGGTCGGGTTCGGCCCCCTCCATGCCCAGCAGCCCCCGGCTGTCGGCTTCACATGAGGCAGTCGCCTCGACGCTCTCGATGCTCACGCCCAGCTGGGGACCAAGGGTGTCGCGGATGAACACCACCGCACAGCCTGCCAGAGCGCTCAGCAGGAGGGCCGTGGGGCTGGGGGCCTGGTTCGACCCACCGAGGGGGGACGGAAGGTCGGCCTGCCAGGAGAATGTTCCGGCCTCCATCACTGCGAGAGCGCCCTCCGAACGCGCCCTCACCGTGGGCGTTCCCCTGGCCTTGTCCGGTTCGGCCTCCCACAGCTTGGCGGTCTCAGATATCACTTCGGCCTTCATCGACGCCGCCTCCATCTCTCGCTGAAACTCCCTCGCAATGTACCCGCTGGGATCGCGACAGAGATTTTGGAAAACCCTGCGGTTGAACGGAACGTCGTCGGGAGCGTCGTTCAGCCTCCGCCGGGCGGAAGGCCCTCGCGTACGGACAGCGCAATCTGCCTGGTGACACCGTTGGCCTCGCACACAACCTGATAATCGCCCACGACGAGCTCGGCGCTACCACTGGTCCTGGTGTCATTCGCGAACACGGTTTCGCCTTCCCCGACGATGCGCACCGAACCGATGGTGCCCTCGAAAATGACCGTCACCTCATGGATGCCGGGACCGACTTGGGGGTAGTTGATCAGACACTCGTCGGGGTGCACCACGATCTCGAGCGGCAGATCCTCGGCATCCGGTGGCGGGTCTCCGAAGCAGGAGACAACCGCGAGAGCGAGGGCCAAGGCGGTTCGGATCCGCACATCTTCAGTATGTCAGGGCTCGGGCCTCGGAGGCCCGAGGGGCCAGAGGCGTGTCACAGCCACCGAGCAGGGAGTCTGCAACGATCACCTGATCTGGGCCACGTAAGCGTCCGAGGCTCTAGGAGGAGCATGACATGACCGGATTCACCGTCGACCCCGCCACACTCGCGCTCCAAACCACCGGGCTGGTACCTGAGGGCGACAACCATGTACGTCAGGTTCTCCTCGATGAAATCGAAACCCGCCTCCCCCGCGACCCAGAGTCACGGATCAACATCCAGCTCTCGGAGCTCAACCCAAGAGGGACCGCGACCTGGCACATCCACAACGGTGTCGTCTACTTCGTCCTGCTGCGCGGCCTCATCTCTCTCCAGTACGACGGACGGAGCGAGCACTACTCGGCGGGCGACGTCTACACCGAACCGATCGGGGTGGTCCATCGGGCATTCAACCCGCATCCCGAGATCCCGGCGTCGTTGGTCGGATTCTGGGTCACCGCCGCCGATCGGCCCCACATCAGCGAGACCGGCGCACCCGCCTGGGATGCGACGACCTCAACCCACCCCGCGCTGGGTTTCTAAACGGTCACCGAGATCGGGGACAGCGGGACGAGTTCGAATGTGATCTCGTCTCCTGGTCGCACCGGAATCGGCGGAACGATCGAGCCCGCGATTACCACCTCCCCCGCTCGGAGCCGGGCGCCTGCCGATTGCAGCAGCCGTGAGGTATGGCCGAGGATGGAGACCAGGTTGCCGGTCAATGCCTCGAGATCCGCGGTGTCGGCGATCTCGGTTCCGTTGTTTGCGATCCGGGCTCGCATCCCGGCAACGCTGCCACCGGCACGCGAATGGGCAGGCTGATCGAGGATCACCGCTCGATGGAAGATGTTGCCTTCGAGGACAGCTCCGAGGTCCTCCGGTGGGGGGTCGACGTCAGCCAGTTCGATCGCCGCCCCCAGACCCGAGATCGACTCCGCCACTCGGTCCGGCTCGTCGACGTCCTTTCCCAGGTAGACGGCGATCTCGGGCTCGGCCACCGGGTGGACCCAGCCTTGACAGGACACCGCCGCCCCCGACGACTTTGCGTTCGATTCCGCCAGGAACCCGACCAGCGGACCGGTGAGCCCGAATTGTCGAAGCCGCTCGGGAGCTCCGAAGGCAAGCTTCCAGCCGATCATACGCTCACCATCCTCGATGAGGCGCGCACGTCGATCCAGCATCCGTCGGGTGCCTTCCAGCACGGAGGCGTCGTCCCAGACCGTCACATGATTTCCGCTTCGTAACCGGCGTCCTCGAGCGACCCGGCCCCACTCCAGCCCCAGACCAGGACAACATCCTCAGAGCCGGTGTTGTCAAAACCGTGCCAGTGACCCCGCGGGGTGAAGACCACATCCCCCTTCTCCGCCCGCTCTCGACCGGCGTCGGTGTACACCATGCCCGCCCCCTGGAGGACAACGAAAAACTCGTCGGCTCGTTGGTGGCGATGGCGTTCGTGCCGTGCTCGCGGTGGCAGCACGGTCCAGCCGAGCAGAAAATCGTCGGAGCCGGCGGCGTGCTTGTCCACCAGGAACTGGACTTGCATGTCTACCCAGCCTTCGTCCCGACGAAGCCCGCTCACCAGGGGAACGTCCTCGAGCCGGGTGCGGTAGGGCTCCATCACGACATCCCGCTGAGCAGGTGGTAGACGTCAAAGACCGTGACGAAGTCGCGGTGGTCGATGCCACGACCGCGGCAAGCGTTGAGCAGCTCGTTGGCCACGGCCGCCAGCGGTGCAGGCGAGCCCTGCCGCCGGGCCACCTCCAGAGCAAGGATCATGTCCTTCTGCTGCAGGGTCACATCGGCCAGCGGCTTCTCCGGCATCCCGCCCTCCAATATGAAGGGACCCCGATACCCCATCACCGGCGAGGCCACGACGCTTTTCAACATGGCGTCGACGGCGACCTCGCGGGCGACACCACCCCTCTCCGCCAGTGCTACCGACTCGCAGAAGGCGACCATCTCCACGATCAGGGTGAGGTTGACCGCCACCTTCATCTGGACCGCGGTTCCGGGCCCACCGATGTAGCTCACCTTGGAGCCGATGTCGTAGAGCAGCGGCTCCACCCGCTCGAAGGCGGCGCGGTCGCCCCCGACCATGGTCGAGGCGCTGCCCTGGGCCAGAGTGACGGGGCTCCCCGAGATGGGGGCGTCGAGCATGATCAAGCCGGCAGCCGCGAACTCCTGGCTGATCGACCGGCTCACCTCCGGGTCGATCGTGCTCATGTCGAGGTAGACCGAGCTCGAGTTGAGGCCAGCGATCACTCCATCGTCCCCGAGCGCCACTGCGCGCACCGCCGCTCCGTCGGTGACGATCGAGAAGACCACTTCGGATGCGGCCGCCACTTCCCGGGGTGTGCCGGCCCAGGTCATCCCCTGTTCCAACAGAGGGCGGGCCTTGGGCTCGGTGCGGTTCCAGCCGGTGACCTCGTGGCCGGCAGCGAGCAACCGGGGGACGATCCCCTGACCCATGTCACCGAGTCCAATGAAGCCGACTCTCAATGCAATCTCCCGACCAGGGAGCCGACGATAACCATCGTTAACGTGCCCACACCGCTCGAGCCCATGACCACCATCGACATCCACAGCCATCTCGCCACTCCGGCGAGCAGGACGGCGGTCGAGCCCCATCGCCGCCCCGAGCACGAGCCCTACGACTATTTCATGGGCGCCGACTCGGTGGCCCACAACGTCACCATGGTGGGCGGCATCCTTCCCGCTCTCACTGACCCGGCGGTGCGGCTCGCGGCAATGGACCGGATGGGCATCGACCTCCAGGGCCTTTCCACCTTCGTTTCCGAGTACTTCTACTGGGCGCCGGCACGCATCGGGGCGGAGTCGGCCCGGGTCCAGAACGACAATCTGGCGGCGGCGGTGGCCAGTTACCCGGACCGGTTCGTCGCCTTAGGGGCGACCGTGCCTCTGCAGGACATCGACCTGGCAATCGCCGAGATGGACCGAGCGGTCGACCAGCTCGGGTTCAAGGGACTCCAAATCGGAGGGACGGTCGACGGCGCCAACCTCGACGAGCCCCGCTTCCGACCGTTCTGGGCGGCGGTGGAGGCCAAGAGCATCCCGGTCATCCTCCACCCGAATGGATATCCGGAAAGCCAGCGCCTCGGGGACTATTTCCTGGTCAATTGCATCGGCAATCCGTTGGAGACGATGGTGGCCGCCACCCGGCTGATCTTCAGCGGGCTATTCGAGGAGCATCCGGGGATCAAGCTGGTCTTGCTCCACGGGGGTGGTTATCTGCCCTTCTACGCGTCCCGGGCCGACCACACCTGGGAGGTGCGCCCCGAGACCAGGACCCGCATCCCGGAGCGACCACCCAGTCATTACATGCGGATGCTCTTCTTCGATACCGTCGTCTTCCAGCCGCTCTATCTGCGCCACCTGGTCGACGTGGTGGCAGCCGACCACGTCCTCCTCGGCACTGACTATCCCTTCGACATGAGCGAGACCGACCCCCTGGGTTTGGTTGCGGCCACCGAGGGTCTCAGCGATGACGACCGGGCCGCCATTTCCGGGGGCAACGCCGCCCGGCTCTACGGGATCGGCTGAGCGGGAAGAGTTGCCACCACGCCCGAGTAACCGTCGACGGCGACGATCTGATCGGCATCGGGTCCGAGATCTACACCGCACACCGCCGGCACACCAAGCGACCTCGCCGCCTCGAACACATGAGCGGCCGGGCTGCCGCGGTCGGTGACGAGGCCGGCGGCGGCCCAGATCAGTTGAGACAAGCTCGGGGGGGCCGACGAAGCGGTGACCACCGCGCCCGCCGGCGGCGCCTGCGGGTCTGGTCCATCGACATGATGCCGGGGGCCGATACCGATCCCGGCCGCCACGGGCATGCCCTGGTGTCGATCTCCCTGGGCAACGATTGCCGCGAGCTGCGTGGACTCCCAGGCGCTTGGTTCGCGTTTTTCCATCTTCTGTAGCTGAAGGATCCATAACGAAGAGGCGACG
>JAICNB010000026.1 GCA_025928935.1 Acidimicrobiia bacterium | reverse complement strand
GGCTAGCTCGTCCTCACGGACATAGTCGTGTGGTCGGGGTTCGGCCAGGCCGAACGCCTCCCGGACCACCATCAGAAGCTCGAGTGGTATGCCCTTTGTCTCGCTCACCTCTTGGAACGTGACGTTGGCGAGCCCTGCGAACCGGTCGAAGGCACTCATGTCGAGGAACGAGAAGGAGAGAGCTCCGCTGCGCACTGCCTCAGCCATCTCTTCGAGGGGCACGCCGGCCTCTTCCAGGCTGTGAATCCAACGGGCCTTGCGCACATCACCCGAGGAGAAGGCGCCTCCCTTGTCCGGCTTCAGGATCCCGAGTTCCACCAGCCTTTCTACATAGCCGGGGTCGACTCCGCCCCTTCGAGCCACCTCCTGGCGCGAGTGCTCGCTCACACTCCGACCTTATCCGCTGCGGCCATGCCGGCCCAGCCGCGTCAGCAAGGCTGGAGCCCGTAGTCCGCTGTCACCGACAACCGCTGACAGTGAGGAGTAGGGTCGCCGGCTGAGCTTCAGGGGACTCGAGGCCGACATGGGGAACGACCACACGGACGTGCACGTTCCGGGGACAGAACTCAGGTTTGGCGCTGGATGGCGTCGACTCACACCCAGGGAGCCCGAGCCCGTCCCGGCACCTGACATCCAAGTCGACATCATCCGCCCGGAGGACCTCGTCTCGCTGACTGTGGCGGGATACGACGTCGAGCTGGTCGAAGGGGATTCTCCGGTGCTCCGTTCCACCTCCCCCGACGCCCGGCTGGTAGTGAGCTTCTCTTATCAGCATCTGGGTGAGGAGGCCATATACGAGGTCGAGGACGCACAGGAGGTGTCGCCGCCGGTAGGAGCCATCCCGGCCCGGGCCACCCGTCTCGTCTTCGCCATCTCCGAGACAGACATCGTGAAGTTCTCGACGGTTGGAATCCTCGATGCCATGGGTCGTTTGCAGATGATCGTCCACCCGCTGGCCACGGCCAGAACCGGCTCGACACCTTTGCCACCGACCGGCCCTGTGATCCACCTGCCCGACGACGTGATCGGAGTCCCCGGCCCCGACGGCGTGGTGTTCACCAGGGCGACGGCGCGGACCCGGGCTCCCGAGCTGAGCCCCGCCGGCTCATTGGCAGTCAGGGCACGTGGGATGCGTCGGATGCGGGACCTCCTCACCTACCGGGCCGGGACGGCGATCCGTCTCGACGAGAATCTGGTCTCCGGCATCCTCGGCGAGCCCGGTTTGATCCGGCCCGACCGTCCGATCCGCATCCCGAGACGACCCACGCTGAGTCGGCCGACAGATTTGCTGGAGACGGCCATCGCGGCTCCCTTCCGTCTCGAGATCTCCCCAAGTGACCAGGGGGGGTGGGCCCATGCGATGGCACCGGTCGCAGCCGAGGGCGCTCCACATCGCATCGAGCTATGGCACACCAGGCTCGGGGTGCGGACGGAGGTTGAGGGCCAACATCTCGTCGACGAGAGAACCGCCGGTCAGCGGGTGATCCGCGCCGTGTGGGCACGGGACCGGGAAGCGCTCCCCAATTGGAAGGCCCTGAAACAACCGGTCCACTCCAACGATCCCTTCCGGATGTCCCTCGACGGTGCCGACCGTCACATGCTGGTCCGCCAGAGCGCCGAGACCTGGATTGGCAGGGACGGCCCGATCCCACCACAACCGGTGGATGCCAGGGGACTCTGGCTGTCCAGTCTGGGTGCCTGGCTCAACCTCCACGGCCGCTGGGACACCGAGCCATACGACCAGAGCGGCATTTTGGCCATCCTCGCCTGGGACCACATTGCCCCGATGGGTCGGGACCAATACGTGAGAGTGGAGTACCCGGGGTACCTGTTCCCGTTCGGACACAGGGCGACGCTGGTCAAGCTGACCGAGCGCAAGATGAAGAAGGCATCGCCTTCCATCGCGTCGCTCTACCAGCGCAAGTTCCTGGAGATCGGCGAGCCAACCCGTTGGTTCGAGCAGGGAGATCTCCCCTTCACCGAGGTGAGGCTCGCCCCGACCGTCACCCCGACGCTCGATCCCGAGCCGCCCCTCGCCGATGAGGGCCGGTACTTCTTCCCGATGGTCGACGGAGAGAAGTTCAGGTTCATCCTCCACACTGTCGACCGGGAAGGGCGACGGGTCCGTCTCCAGGCTCCGCTGCTCTGGGTGGCCGCCGCCTTTCAGGGCTTCGACGAGGTGGAAGACGCGTATATCGACGACCCGGACGCATCCCACGTGCCCGGCGCCGGCCAGGAGGTTGCCTTCACTCCCGTTGTAAGAGGTGGCGAGACGATGCTGCCGACCAGCACGCTCCATTTCTCGGGCACCGCCATTCAAGGCACGTCGGTCCCGCACCTGACCACGGCCGACGTGCTGATCCCGGCGGTCGAACGCCTCTCCCCGGTGGGCCCGATCGCCATCTCATACGCCCAGCCCTACCTGGACCACGGATTCGGCGGCGCGGCCAACGCGGGCGAGGTCTGGGCCAAGGTCGCCAACCCGCCCGAGCTCAAGTTCGGCGACGCCGGAGCCGGGTCGGACAAGGCGGGAGGCTTCATTCAGCCCAACTTGATGATCGATGGGCTCTCCCGTCTCAAAGGAACGGTCGGCGACATCGACTCGGTAGCCACCGGGGGATTCGACCCGACGCAGTTCCTCGCCCAGATCCGGCTCCCCAAGCTGTTCGGGATCGTCGAGTTGCTCGACATCCTCGCCCTCGTCGGCATCGATATCGACGACGCCCCGAACATCGTCACCGAGACCCTGGAACGGATCGAGGGCTTCATCGCCGACCTGGAGCGGGCCAAGACCATGGTCGAGGAGGCCGTCGTCGACGCCCAACGTCAGGTCGACCGGGTGGTGGGAAAGGCCCAGGAGCTGCAAGACCAGGCAGAGGCCGCACTTCAGGCCGCCGAGGACCTGAAGGACGACATCGACGATGCGGTCGACGACGTCCTGGACACCCTCGATGGGTTGCTCAACGCGGCCAAGAACGAGATCGAGGCCGCCCTCGCCAACCCGCTCCAGGCGCTACGCGATGCCGTCGGCCAGATCCGACTGGTCGCCCCGCAGCTTCCCCCGCTGATCCGTGAACGGCTGCTCTCCCTGGCTGATGTCCTCTCCAGCGTCGCCGATGCCGCCGACCTCATCGACGACCTTTTCGACTTCCTCAACGGGCTGGCCGGTGGCTCGATCGATTTCAACTTCCGATTCGAATGGGCGCCGAAGATGCGGTCCTGGCCCGAGGCCGATCCGATCCTCGAGTTGAAAGAGGACAGCTTTGCCCTGTCGGTGGAGGGGAGAGCCAGCGGCAAGGACGGGATGAAGGTCGATGCGCTCGCCGAGCTCCGTGATTTCACACTCAACCTCCTGCCCGGGGCCGACCTGGTCCGCTTCAAGTTCGACCATCTGTCATTCAAGGCAGGCTCCGCAGGCAAGCCCGATGTCGACGTCGTCCTCAACGAGATCGAGTTCGTCGGCATCTTGGGCTTCATCGAGATCCTCAAGGACCTGATCCCCTTCGACGGTTTCTCCGACCCGCCATTCCTCGAGGTCACAGCTGAAGGCCTCAACGCCGGATTCACCCTGGCCCTTCCCAACGTGGCGGTGGGGGTGTTCAACCTCTCCAACATCTCCCTGGGCGCCGATGTCCAGGTCCCCTTCCTGGGCAAGGCGGTCACCGTCGGGTTCGACTTCTGCACGCGGGAGCGGCCCTTCACACTGGCGGTCCTGTTCATCGGCGGCGGGGGTTGGTTCGGCATTCGGCTCTCCCCCGACGGGCTAGACGTCCTCGAGCTGGGCCTGGAAGCCGGCGCTGTGCTCGCCGTCGACTTCGGTGTCGCCTCCGGGTCGATCTCGGCGATGATCGGAATCTACATGCGGCTCGAGGCCGACGCCGGATCGCTGGCCGGCTACTTCCGGCTCCGAGGCGAGGTCGACGTCCTCGGCCTGATCTCGGCCTCGATCGAGCTCTACCTGGAGCTGTTGTATGAGTTCGCCACCGGGAAGATGGTGGGCAGCGCCTCTCTCACCATCGAGGTGGAGGTGTTGTTCTTCTCCACCTCGGTCACCATCCACGCCGAACGCCGATTCGCAGGCTCCAACGGCGATCCCAACTTCCTCGAGGTGATGGTCGAGGACGACGGGTCCTCGCCGGCCTGGACCGACTACTGCCTCGCCTTCGCAGGAGACTGAGCCGTGGTCACCGAGAGCTTCACCGTCGTCGCCCTCCCCCACTCCAAGTCGGAGAGCGCCGAGTTCCACGTGTCCCTGTTCATCTCACCCCGGCTCACCCCCGACAAGCCGGAGGGCCGCCTCGACCAGTTCCCTGTGTTCCTCCATTGGGCCGAGGTAGTGGCGGAGGCAAAGATCGAGCTCTCCGACCAGATCGGGCTGATCGAGGCCGAGCCCTTGTTGAAAGTGCTCGACAGCGCGGCATGGGACGGGGTCTTCCCAGCCGATACACCGGTTCGGGGCCCCAAGCCACCCGACTGGTCGGATCGGCATTGGCGCACCTTCAACGCAGCCGCCGTCCACGACGCCGGGAAGGCGCTGCACCTGCTCCCACTATTCACCAGCCCCACCTCCCCGCCTCTGCCCTCGGCCCACCCGCTGGGCCGACTGTTGAGCCAATGGGTGGGGAGCCGAGATGGGCCCTGGGACGAGAGCGTGGTCACCCGGAGCTTCGACATGGTGCTGGGGGAGCGTGACCGTGACGGTGGGCCTCGGCGCCGTCCGATCCCGCTCGACCAGCTCGAGGAGATCCTCGGCGGTGCCGACCCGATGACCCGGACTGTGCTCGAGGTGCATCGAGCCCGCCGCTTCTACGAGCGCCCGGAGTCGGCCCTGCCCTATCAGGAGCGACCCTCCGAGGACCCGGTGGTGGCCGAGGTGCCCCGCCCCGACCCCGACTTCCACGAGCGGTGCACCTTCGTCTCCGACCATCCGGCGCTGCAGCGTCGCCTCGGGCTGGTCATCGATCTCGTCGTCGGCGACCCGCCGCGGTTGGCCGACAGCGAGCACCTCACGGCATCGGTCACTGTCGAAGGGGACGTCATCAGCCGGGCGACCCGCACCGAGTGCGTGGCGGTCGGCGACGACATGGTCACCGTCGATCACTCCGAGGATTGGCATCAGGGTGCCCTCCGACTCGGCGACACCGACAACTTCGCCGTGCTCGACCTCGACCCCGACGGAACTGCGCTGAAGCTCGACCGGTTCATCTGGGCGTTGCCCCGGCTCACCGGCATCGAGGACGAAGAGGCGCCGGTTCATGCCGCCCCCACCGCCCTCCGCTCCATCGGCTTCACCGTCGCCCGACGGAAGAAGGCGCTGAACACCCAGGTGAGAATGGGGCGCCAGCACGAGATCGCGGGCGGCATCGAGGGGAATCAGCCAACCATGCTCGGCACCGAGGACGTGACCCGGGGGATGCGGGTCGAGGTCTGGGACGAGGAATCTCAAACCTGGAACACGCTCCACGCCCGCCGGATCGACGCCGAGATCCACGAGGAGGATCCCATCGCCAAGGATCTGGCCGAGGACGGGTTCATCCAGGGCACGACCGCCACCGAGACCGTCGGAGTCGATGACAGCCCGGTCCATGTCCATGAGGCGATGTTCGGCTGGGACGGGTGGAGCCTGGCCGCGCCCCGGCCCGGGAAGCGGGTCCGCCACGAAGACGGTGACGAGATCGTGGAGGAGACCGAGGTCGACCCCGACCCGGTGACCCCCCTTGTGGTGACCAATCGGGTCGAGCCGGGCACCCTTCCCCGGCTCCGGTACGGGAGGTCTTATGCCTTCCGAGCGTGGGCGGTCGACCTGGCGGGGAACAGCCGTCCTCATCTGCTCGGCCCGTCCCCCGACCCCGACGAACCCACATTGTCCTCGGTCGCCGCCATGCTGCCGCCAACCGCGGATGCCGCCGACCCACCACTGCTCCCGATCCTGCGGGGAGCGGCTGCCGCTCACATCGTCGAGACCCGGGGGGTCATGGGCGATTCGCCGTCGGAGGTTCTCCACTTCGACCAGATCCCGGAGCCGGTGCTGGGTCGTCTCCGCACGCGACGATCGGCGGGCCCGGTCGCAGGAGTCGGGATCGGCAGGGCGACGCTGGTCGATCGGGCCTTCGCCGATGCCGTTCTGGCCGAGGAGCACGAGTACATGGCCAACACCGCCATCTTCGACCCCAGGGCGGTCATCCGGCCCGGTCTCGAGCTTCCCAGCGTTGAGGAGATCGCCACGGTGAGCCCACTCCGGCCCTTCCTTCGCTGGGACCCGGTGGCCCCCCCGGTGGTGGTGGCGCGGCATGAGCTGACCTTCGGGGAGTCCCTGCGTCAGGTGGTGATCCGCTCCGGTGTCGACCAGGACCGGGCGACCCTGGAGATCACGGTCACGCCGCCTCAGCCCTATGCCTCGGAGCACGTGGACCTGGGATATCGCCCGTCGAGCGAGCGGCATCTGGTCCCGCCCAAGACCAGTCAGAGCGAGGCCGAGTTACACGGAGCGTTCGACACAGCCATCGGGTCCACCGACCCCAACCGGCACCAGTCGATGCTGGCGGTGGCACTGCGTGAGGCGGGAACCCTGTTCGACGTCGACATCCCCCGGCTCGACAACCCTCAGCTGCGTGAGCCACAAGAGGGGATCGCGCTGGCCAGCGAGTCGTCGGTGCCTCTTTCCGAGCGGAAGACGCTGCCGCTGACCGCCGGCGAGCCGCCCGCTCCCGGACAGTACGTGATCCACGACACAGACGAGTTGGCCATCCCCTATCTCCCCGACGTGGTGGCCCGAGGGATCTCCCTGGTCTTCCCCGAGGCCGGACGGGACCGCAACATCGTCTTTCCCTTCGGGACCGAGGGATTCACCGCCAGATACCGGGGTCAGTGGCCGGTGCCCCGTTCGTTCCGGCTCGAGCTGGTGGGATCGGACGTCCTCGAGGGCCGGCTGGTCGGCGGGGAGCTTCGGGTCGGGCTCCCTCCCGGTGACACCCAGCGGTTCCGTCTCGCTTCATCGATGGAGCGGGAGGATCTGGACCTGTTCGGGTTGTGGCTGATCTTGCCCCAGGTGCTGAGGGACAACCCGGACATCGCCGAGGCCGCGGCCGATGGCTGGCTCTGGGCATTCACCCCCTTCGACGAGGTCACTCTGGTCCATGCCGTGCCCCGCCCCCTGGAGGTGCCCCGTCCCACCGCATTGACCCCGCTCCGTCCCGGTGAAGGGAGCACCGACGTCGTGTTCTTCGGGGCGGTCGACGTCCACGGCCCCAGCACCGAACAGCTCACCGCCGAGACTTCCTGGGTCGACCCGGTGGATGACCTCTCCCTGGATGGACCGAGCGAGCAACGCCACGGTGGAGTGGCGTTCACCAGCCGAATTCGTGAGGAGGAGGATCTGGCCGTGTTGGCCCCGGCACCGGTGCCGCCACCTCAGCCCACTCCTCCCCCTCCTGCAGACGTGGAGGTGGATGTGCCGGGGTTCGGGCCGGTCTGGGTCCATGGGGTGCGTCATCTGCTCGGCGACACCAAGCATCACCACATCGATTACCGGTTCCGGGCCTCCACCCGATTCCGGGAGTACTTCGACGCCGAGACGCTGACTCCCGGCCCGACCGACCCCGATCTCCCGGTCGACGATGGGCAGAGCGTGGTGGGCCCGGTCGAGACCTTGAACATCCTCAGCTCGGCGAGGCCCGCCGCCCCCATCGTCCACTCGGTGCTGCCACTGCTCCGTTGGGACGAGGGGACCGAGCCGGAACAGCCGGTGGCGCTGCGAAGGCGCAGACGAGCCGGAGTGCGGATCTATCTGGAGCGCCCCTGGTACTCATCGGGTGCCGGCGAGCTGCTGGGTGTGCTGCTCGCCCCTGCTGCCAACGACGCCGGCCTTGACAAGCTGGTCAGCCAGTGGGGATCGGACCCGGTCTGGGTGAGCCAGCCGGTGCCGAACCGGGCCATGTTCCTCGAATTGGACAACCTGATGCGAGCTCTCGGTCTCGAAGACCGGCCCGGCGACGCCACTCCGGTGGCCGGGCCGGTGACTCTGCTCCTGCCCGACAAGGATGCCCAGGTCGTGGTTCTCGGCTATGAGCCGCAATACAACGAGGAGCGCCAGCTCTGGTATGTCGATATCGCCATCGAGCCGGGCTCCAAGCTGTGGCCCTTCGTCAGGCTCAGCCTTGCCCGCTATCAGCCGCACAGCATCGACCGGTGTCATCTCTCCCCACAGGTGCTCTGCGACTTTGTCCAACTCACCCCTGAGCGCACTGCCAGCGTCAGCCGCACCGACGTCCGTCATGTCCGGGTGGTGGTGTCCGGCCCGGTCGGAGTGCGCACCTCGGCCCCGTCACCGCAGACCCGAGCCTTCCCCCAGAACGTGGTCGGATTGGGGAACTGGGTGCGGATGAACCGGCTCATGGTGGCCCGGCTCCAACGTCGTGATCCCGACATCGGCAGCGACCTCGGCTGGGAGACGGTCGACGTGGTGGAGATGGAGGTCAAGGGCACCGGGAGGAACATGTTCGAGGCGGCCTGGGTCGCAGCACTTGCCAGCCCGGTGAACATTCCGCTCCGTCGCCCCGGCGCCGACTCCAATTGGCGGGTCGCCATCGAGGAATGGGAGAAGCTCCCGGGAGACCCTGCCGACCTCGGTGCCCCGCGAGGACGCCCGGTGTGGGAACAGCGACTGGTGTACGCCGACTACGTGGGGTTGTAGCCGGGTCCGCAACTTCACCGTCGAGGTGCCAGATAGATTCCATCCGATGGCGGTGGGATCGGTCTCTACTTCGGTTCTCGACGCGATCGGGGGAACCCCTCTGGTCCGCCTCGACCGAATCTGGAACGGAGACGGGGAGATCCTGGCCAAGTTGGAGTACCTGAACCCGGGTGGGTCGAAGAAGGATCGAATCGCCCTGCAGATGATCGAGGAGGCGGAGGCCGACGGCTCTTTGTCGCCTGGTCGCACCGTAGTCGAGCTGACCTCGGGCAACACCGGTACCGGGCTGGCCATCGTGTGTGCGGTCAAGGGCTACCCCTTTGTCGCAGTGATGTCACGGGGCAACTCGGAGGAAAGGGCCCTGATGATGCGTGCCCTCGGCGCCGAGGTGGTCCTGGTCGACCAGAAGGAGGGCTCCGCTCACGGTCACGTCTCCGGTGAGGACCTGGCCCTGGTAGAGGAGACCGCCCAGCGAGTCACGTCGGAGCGCGATGCGTTTCGGGCCGACCAGTTCAGCCTGCCCGGCAATGCAAACGCACATCAGCTGGGCACGGGCGCAGAGATGTGGAGTCAGTCCGGCGGGAGTATCCAGGTGTTCTGTGATTTCGTCGGCACTGGCGGGACCTTCGCCGGCGTCGCCCGCTATCTGAAGGGCCAAAGCCCGTCTGTCTCCTGCTACGTGGTGGAGCCAGAAGGGGCGGCGGCCCTGGCCGGCGGGCCTGTCACCGATCCCGGCCATCGGATCCAAGGGGGCGGCTATGCCATGAGCGAGCTGCAAGGAGTGGACAGCAGCACCGTGGACGGCATGATTCAGATCTCGGACGCCGCAGCCATCGAGGCCAGCCGACGTCTGGCTCGGGAGGAAGGGATCTTCGCCGGGTTCTCCGCCGGGGCCTGCGTGGCCGCGGCGGAGCGCCTCCTCGTCACCGACCATCCGGGAGCGACAGTGGCGGTGGTGATAGCCGACTCGGGGATGAAGTACCTGTCGACCGATCTGTGGGAGTAGCCCGATTCAGGTATTGGCCCGGGCCGGCTCATCGCGGGGCAGGTGTAGGTTCCTACAGGGAAAGGAGGCCATGTGTTCGCAAACACACCTCTCACTGCCGCTCTGCCGGCGTCGGACCTGGATCGGGCCAAGGCCTGGTATTCGGAGAAACTAGGGCTCCAACCCGTCTGGGAGGACGAATACGGGGGCGCGCACTACGAGGCCGGTGGAACCCACTTCCTGGTGTACGTGTCTCCGTTCGCCGGGACCAATCAGGCGACGGCCGCCGGGTTCAGCGTCGAGAACTTCGACGAGATGATCGGGGAGCTCAGGGGAAAGGGGGTGACATTCGAGGAGGTCGACTTCGGGGAGCTGGGCAAGACGATCGACGGCGTGATCTCCTCACCGGACGGTATGGGCAAAGCGGCCTGGTTCAAGGACAGCGAGGGAAACATCCTCGCTCTGAGCACGCCACCCCCGGCCTGAAAACAGACGGGTCCGTCCCTTCTGCCGGCTATCCGGTCCCGGCCCGATGCTCCGCGGTCTCCGCCCGATGCAACGCCTCTTCATGGTCACCGCTGAGATCGGCAGCAAGGAACTCCTCGGTCTCGGGGATGGCGACGTGTAGCTCAGATTCGATGTGGATGCCGACCTCCAGGGGGCCGGCCTCCATGCCGAGCAGATGACCGCCGAATCGCCGATCCTCGGAGATGAAATGGAAGTGATAGCCGGGCACGTTCACTGCCCGGGCATATGTGGGCGCCCAGAACCCGACCAGGGTCCCCACCTCGTCGACCACGTCGAACTCGCTCTGATGGGCTGTCGCCTCGAGCAGACCCTCCCCCGGCTCGGCCGCGCAGGCCGCCCGCAACGCCAGCCGGGCAAACCGCCCGTCGACCCGGATCCCCACAAAAAGGTTCTCCGACGGTCTGCTCGAGTCGACCGCTGCGGTGAGGTCGGCCAGGGACCCGGCCCCCGTCGTCGTCGACACATCGGCATGGAAGTGGGTGACCACGGCGAAGGGGACCGAGGCATCGTCGGGTGGTGAGGTGACCACACCCCCGCCCGTGGCCCGGTAACAGACCCCCTCGACCATCACCAGCTCCCCATCGAGATCTTCGAAGGTCCCCAGCCCGAAATCGCCGTTTCGTTTCAGGTCTCCCACGGTGACCGAGCCGCGAAACACACCCTGGACCAGGGCGTTCGAGGTCGAGACCTGGAACAGGGTGTGCCTGTCGAGGTCGAATGCGGCGGACAGGACCCGATCCAGCACGGACGGGATCGGCTCCCCACTCTTCTCCGATTCCACGGAGAGTGCTCGCCACACACTCTCGGAGACCTCAGCTGTGAGACGGGGCGCCACCCGTGGCTAGCTGTCGACCCGCTTCCCCGGACGGGCCGGCTCCCGCTTCGGGTCCTCCCGCCGAACCGGCGCTGTCTCCCGACGGGGGGCTCGCTTGGGTTCCGGCTCCACCCGGATCTTGCGTAGAGGTTTTCCTATGTTGGCCATGACAGCGCCTCCTCGTCGGCGGGTGGATCACCACGGTGGACCTTGACATCGGGGTACAGAGCAGCCAGTTGATCGGCGACGAACGGGGAGCGAGCCCACAGATCGAGGATGGTGGCATTGGAGGCCCGGTACCCGGTCTCGTGCTCGACCACCAGCCCGGAGAGGTTGACCCGGCCCACCACGTCGGGCTTGCCCGGGAACATGGCCCCCACCTGGCCCGGCAGAGGCACCCCATAGATCCCGCACGGATGGTCCCAACCTGGTGGCTCGACACAGTGGTCACACCAGGCGATGAAGTCCTTTCGTGGCCACTCGGTCACCACGCCGCGGAGCACCGACCCGGTCCACTGCCAGGCGCGCCAGGCGACCACGGGCTCCGGTGACCAGAACTCCTCCACCGGTTCCACCGTCTGGGGCGCCGCGGTCCAGGGCAGCGGGGTCAGGGACCGGGAGAGCGGGATCGGTGACAGATCCTGGGTGGGCATTTGGATCCGCCTCACCGCCACCAGGAGCCCGGCGGAGAGGAGGCTGGCCCCGACCATGACCAGCAGCGCTCCCACCTTGGGGTATCCAGTGGGGAGGGACACACCCTCTTCCGGAGTCGGGCCCATGACCAGGAAGGCACTGGTCCCGCCGAGGATCCAGATCACAGGAGTGAAGTAGCGGCCGACACGCTCCGCCACCGTGGGGGCGAACCTGCCCAGGATCCAGCTCACCAGACCGAAGGGGACGATCAGCACCACCCAGAGCGGCCAGAACCCGATCGTGTAGGCGAAGAGGGAGAACATGACGACGTCGATCCAGTAGATGACCGATGCCTCACCGCCGGTCAGCAGCACCACCAGGGCGGGGACCCCGATCACGGCGAGCACGACCAAGGCGGTTCGCCCGAGCCGTCGCAGCCAGACGCGCTGTAGCAATGGTTGGCCGACTCCCCCAGCGATGGGCGCCGGCACGCTCATGCTCGTCCCATTTGTTCGCCTCCGCTCCGAAGGATACGCAATCTGTCGGGGGCCGGTTCCCGGATTACGGACATTCCAACCCGATCGTCTTGGCGTCGGCGTCACCTAGGGTGGACTCATGACTGCCGGTCAGACGCCACGGCTGGTGAGACCCAAGGAGGGGCGGATGATCGCCGGGGTCGCCGCCGGCCTCGCCGACCGCTTCGGGATGGAGCGCGGGACGATGAGGCTGATCTTCGTGCTCTCGTTGATCCTGCCCGGGCCACAGATCCTGATCTACATCGTCCTCTGGGTGATCATCCCGGAAGAGGGCTAGATCCGGGTCACGGTGGGATAGACCTTGTCCTGCATCTCGGGTCTTTGCCACTGGGTGAGCACACCAGGCTTGGCGCCGTACTCCTCCGACGACTTGAGACCGTCCTCCTGCACGCGCATCTCCCGGATCCGGGCCAGGTCGACATCGATCAGGAAGGTCCCCGGACCTTCCGCCTCGAACACGATCTCTTCGGGTTGCGCCACCATCGCCAGTCCTCGCTCGGATGCGTCGAAGAGGTTCTGGGTCGTGATCACCACGGCGAGGTTCTCCGATGCCCGCGCCCAGATCAGGTTCCGCCACACCGTCCACAACTTCTTCTTGTCGATCCCGGCGGGCATGAAGATGATCTCCGCGCCTCGCAGCGCCAGGGCTCGGGCCACTTCGGGCATGAACGCTTCGCTGCACATCGCCAGCCCGACGGTCCCGTGCTCGCTTTCGAACACCGGGTACTCCTCACCGACCCGATAGTCGAACTCCCAGACCCCGCCCGTGTAGATCCACGGCCCGGGCGGGTGGGTGCGACGGTAGACACCGCTGATGGTTCCGTCCGGCCCGGCCAGCTTCAGGACGTTGTATGCCGCCCTCGGCTCATCCGGCACTTCTTCCAGCGTGCCGAACTGGATGGTGACGCCGTGCTCCCTCGCTGCGCCGGCCATCGCCTCTGTGGGGTCGAAGGTCATCGGCGTCCGCCACGGGCCCGGGTAGGTCTCGGGAAACGCAACGACCTCCGCACCCTGGGAGGCGGCGAACGAGACCTGCCCCAATGCGTCCATCACGTTCCGCTCGTCGTCGGGCGGACGGTGGGCGAGCGGCTGGACCAGTGCCAGGCGAAATCCCATTCCTCCACCTTATGCGGCGTCAGTGAGGGAGGCGCCCGCTCACGTGGCTGTACCCGACCGAGACCCGGTCGCCGGTGGTGCTCAGCGTGATGTGATAGTTCCGATCGGTCCGATAGCTGACGAACCGGCGAGCGGCGAAGACACTCACGACATCCGGATGCGGATGGCCGTGGGGCACGATGTGACTGCTCATCACCAGTCGTGTCTTTCGATGGCTGATGCGATCCAGCCATGGAGTGGACTCGTGGGGGTCGAAGACCCCATTGCGACCACCGTGATGGGGTACCTGAAGATAGGTGGTGGTAGCAGGCAAACGCGGGACGATCTCCGGCCAGTTCTCGGCCTCGGCGTCTCCGGTGAGCACGATGGTCGACTTGCCGAGCGTGACGGCCAGCACCACTGAGTTGTTGTTCTCGTTCTGGGTGTCGATCTGGTCGAAATTGGGCCAGAGGATGCGAAGGTCCGCATGGAATGTTACCTCAGGAGCATCGAGGATCTTGGTTTCGTCGACCGCCTGATGGTGCAGGACCCGGTCCGATCGGTTGGCGAAGTCGAGGAGGACGCCGTAGGTGGTGGAGGCGACCGACTTGGGATACCAGAAATGGTTGGTCCCGAAGGTGCTCATCATCTCCTTCAGCCCCCGGGCGTGGTCGGCGTGACCGTGGGTGAGTAAGACCCACTCGAAGTTGTGGGCGCGGGCTTTCCAGTCGATCCCCAGCCTCTCGAAATAGCGCATGACGAACGGGAGCGCGGTGCGCTGACGCTCGAAGTCGTTGCAGTCGATCAGGCCGAAGCGGCGATCTCCGCTGTCGTCCCGGCTGTCCAGGAGGATGCAATCGCCCCAGCCGACGTCGAGCATGGTCACTGCCAGCTCAGGCACTGCTCGCCTCCCGCCAGCGGAGCTTCACCGTCTTCGACGGGAAGGCCTGCCGGGTGATCTCGATCTGTTCTACCGACCAGGCGTGCAGCGCATCCGTCTCCTCGGGTGAGTAGAGGATCTGCCCCAGGGCTTCGGTGCCGAGGAGCGCGATCATGTCGAGATCCCCGGCTGTGTAGCGATACGCCTGCTGGAAGACGGGCAGCGCCACACGGAAGACCTCGCCGCGGGCCAGTTCGTCGCCGTTGCCCGTCGGCTCGTCGGTCTGGGCGGCCATGATCCAGGGCTTCGGGATCCAGACATCTTCTAGATCGACCGAGAGCGGGAGCCCCTCCGCCTCCAGGGCGAAGATCGCCGCGACGTCGTCCGGGCTCGAGAACAGGTCGATCCCGGTGGTGCCACGATCACGGAGCGTCCCGTAGACCACCCCGGCGATGCCGATGGCACCGACACCGTGCAACGAGGTGACCGCCGGGAGCTCGAGCTCCCAGAAGGCCGTGGGGGCATTCGTCCTGACCACGAAGTACGTGGCCCGGACCATCGGGATTCCTTCGATCACCCGTTCCGCGTCCACGGCGACCGGGATGTAGACGTCCTCCTGAAGTGTGCCCCGGTCCATCGCCGGCCGAATCTACGCCGAAGTGGCCGTACTGGGCTCACGGGCGGAGGATGGTGAGGCTTCCGCCCTCCTCGACGACGGCGGAAGCGAGGTGCTCGGTCCCCCCCGGACCGTCGCCTCCCTTGCCGTCCCAGAGAAACAGGCCGTGGAGACTGCCGGGGCGCAGCAATGCGGCGTCCAGCATGCGGAGGTTGTTGGCGGTGTGCGGATCGTCCAGACGGAGCATCTCCTCGTCCGGGCCGATCACCATCAGGTTCGGATCGGCGGTGACCTGACGAAACGTGTCTACCCACTCCTCCCCGGCGAACCGGACAGACTCGTCGAGGAACTCCGCCTCCTCACGTGGCAGATAGGCCTGCAAGGGCCGGCCTGTCTTCAGCCACTCCTCGGCGAAGAGGAGGTCACCCCCACAGGCAAGCCCGGAGATGGCCATCGTGTCGATTTCGTCGATGAGCCAGACCGCGTCAGCGATGGCACGCTGCGCCAAGGGGACTCGCTCGGCCGGAAAGCGGGGCTCGTGGCGGTCCGCGGCATCCACCATGTGCCCCGAGAACAGGACGGTCGCCACCCCTGGGATGGTACCGGTCCTCCGGGTCTCGTCCCGGCTCGCCACGTAGTGTTCGGATACGAAGAGCCAGGTCGAAAGGAGCAGGTGATGGACATCCCATCGACCACGCCCCGCCTGGTGGTACTGGCCCCGGACGGCACCGAAACGATCGTCGACCTCAGGCCTGGCGCCCAGGTTCTCGGTCGGGCCGACGACGCCGACATCCAGATCCAGATCGATGATGTGGCCGACCGTCATGCCGAGCTCACCTGGGACGGCGCTCATCTTCTCCTGCGAGATCTGAAATCGGGCATCGGCACCACAGTCAACGGACGCGCCGTCCTCGACTGGGTCGACCTGCGCGACGGCGACGACATCCGTATCGGCCTGGCTCGAGGGCGCATCGAATCGTCGGGCAGCATCTCCCACCCCACGCCGGCGCCGACGACCTCTCCGCCTGCTGCGGGTGGCGGACGATCGAGACGGGTGTTCATCAGTCATGCCTCCGAGGACAAGCGCTCGGCCCGGGCACTGGCCACGTGGCTGGAGCGAAGAGGGTGGGACGCATGGCTCGACGAGGCCGACATCAAGGGCGGGTCGGCCTGGGCGGCGAGCATCCAATCCGGGATCAAGGAGTCCGCCGTGGTGGTCCTCCTGGTGAGCTCGAACTCGGTGGCCAAGGAATGGGTGCTGGACGAGATCACCGCAGCGCGCAATCTGCGTGTGCCGATCATCCCGGCGGTGCAGGAGGATGTTCGCTACCCCGAGGATCTGCAGTTCCTACTGCAGCGGACGCAGTCAGTCGACATCACCGGGCTCGACCCGGCCAAGCTGGCCAGACTGGACTCGGCCATCATCGACGTGCTCGAGCGTCAGGGGAGGACCAACCCCGATCGGGTCAAGCTCCGCATCGGCCAGGTCCTGGAGGTGCTGGGCGGCATCACCGCGATCGCAGGGTTCGTGTGGTTCATCATCGCCGGCTTCGGCGCAGTGACGAATGGTGGCTTCGGCCAGGACTTGCCCGATTTCGAGACCGTGCTCATCCCCTTCCTGGTGTTCATGGGGGGCGGCCTCGTCGGCGCCATCGGAGCCGCCCTGGTGCGCTCCGCCCGCAGCCGCGGGATCTGAGCTCAGCCGCCCGGTGTGATCTCGATCAGCAGTGGGCCATCGGTCTCGAGCATGAGACTCTGATCGGTGGGATCCAGGGTCGAGATGAACCCGACCCGGGCGATCGCCTGCTCTCCCGGGGCGAGATCGCTGTCGCCCGTGTTCTCGCCGAAGCAATCGGGGCCTCCCACCGAGACCTGATCTACATAGAGGGCATCGAAGATCGACTCGCCATAGCCGGTGTGGTCGTCGTTGCCAGGGACGTCTTCGGACTCGTTGCGCAACCTCACGTGTAACACAACCTGCCACTCCTCCGATTCTGTCCTGAAATCAGTGCCCACCACCGTGTAGCGGAGGGCCCGGCCATCGGCCAACTGCTCGACGTCCGTGGCTTCGGGTGCAACCTCGATCGTCGTCCATGTCTCATCCGGCTCGGGGCACATGGTCAGTCCTTCGCCGTCGCCCGCCTGCGCCATCCAGATCAGAGCGCCGGCCACGCCAATTACCGCCAGGCCGACCGCCAGTGGGATCCATCGGCGGGGCTCTCTCACGGTCTCCTTACCTTCGAGACGTCGCACGAGCACTTCGACGTCTTGGGACCACGTCTCGTCATGCAGCTCCACGGCCTGCCGGCGCACCAGGGGGGCCAACTCGTCAGGCAGCTGATCCTCGGAGGGCAGTGATGCCTCCCCGACCAGCACCGGAACCACCGGTTTGCCCGACGCCAAGGCGGAGAGCACCTCGGACCTGACGTGGTCCTCTGGGTCGTCGAGACGTCGACGACCTTCCGGGTCGGTCGCGTCGAGCCAGACCGGGCCGATCACCACCAGGGAGGCGTCGCTGGTCGAGATGGCTCGCCCCACCTGGTCGACGAAGTCGGTGCCGACTTCGATGGCGGCCACGTCCATGAACACGTTGCGGTTGCCGAAATGTGAGGCCAGGGCGTCGTGGAGCCTGCCGGCCCGTCCCGCCGTGTCGTCCCGCCGATAGCTCAGGAAGACCCTGATGTCTGCCTCTACTTGCCGTGGGCCACGAGCAGAGCCGCCGTCACCCCGTCGATCCGCCCGTTTTTCTCCAGACCGAAGCTCGCCTGGAACCGGCCCACCCAATCGACTGTCTCGCTGCCGTAGATCCCATCGGCTCCGTCCTTGGGCAGCGCTTTGGGGTCCCAGCCGAGCAGACACTCCTGGAACCGCTTCACGGCCGGGCTCTTCATACCCTTCGACAAGACCATCTCATCCTCCTCGAGATCCGTATCTCCCCCGCCGTCGTCGTCCTCCCCACCGGGAACCGTGCGCCAATCCACGTCCATCGCCGCCGGTCCCCGGTCCAGCTGGAAGTGCATCCGATCGGGCTTGCTCCAATGCCCGCCCCACGACCACACCCGGGCGCCATCGGTGTTGCGGATGGCGAGGGCCGCTGCCACGTGGTCGGGACCGATCTTCCCGGCGAAAGGGTCGCCCTCCGAGTACGGGTTCTCGTCCGGGTCGATGTCCACCGCGATCCCGGCCGAGTGCAGCGACGGCTGATCCGTGCCTTCGATGAGCCTGCAGTTGTACGCCCACCGGGAATCCGGTCTGTAACCGGCAGTGTGCAGGGCCCGCTCGAGCGCTCGATAGGCGTCGACCGCCGGCGTGGGCACTCCGCCGATCCTGCGACCGAAGAATTCGACGTCGGTGAAGGTCCCGTCTCCGCGTCTGCACATCCACTCTCTCCACAGATTTCGCAGGGTCGCCGTTGCCGTCTCCAGGACCAGGTCAGGGTCCTGGCGCTCGGCGTCGCCCTCCGGCTCCAGGAACTCCGGAGGGATCGTGTCATCGCCCATTTTTCACGTACTCCTCTCTGATCCCCTTGATCGTGATTCCCTCGTTGGCCTGGTACGTGGCGGAGGGGTCGTCGAGACGACGCATCTTCGAATCGCCGGCGTGGTGCACGGCCATCAACTGCCATGCCTGGTTGAAGACAGGGCTTCCCGAGCTGCCCCCCTCGGTGGGGGCGGTGTAGTGGACCTTGAACATCTCGTCGTCGTAGGCGAGGAGGTCGTTGCCCCTGATCGAGAACTTGATCCCGCCCCCGGCCGGGTGGCCGATGACATAGACATAGGCGCCCTCCGTCACCGGCTGGGGAGACGCAGCGACGTCGAGCTCGCTCTTGAGCGCCGGGTCGGGCCCGGTGAAGCGAAGGATGGTGACGTCGCAGACCGAAGGTGGCGAGCTCCACAGGCACTCGAAGCCGGCGATTACGAGCTGTGACCCGTCCACCGACTTGGTCACATCGAAAACGGCCTTCGCCTCACCGGGCAGCAGCTTGCCGACACCGGGCTCGGGACTGCAGACGTGAGCGTTGGTGAGCAGGACAGGTTCATCGCCGAAGTCGGGATGGATCAGGGTTCCGCGGAGCAGAAATCCGGTTCCCCAGGGCTCATCTGAGGCGTCGGTGATCTTCCCCACCGATTCGGCGCATTCGAGACCTCTCATCAGGTGCTTGTACCCCACGGGGAGTGCGGTCCCGAAGATCTTCTCCAACTGACCGGCGTGTCAGGCAACTCGACATGGGCCCGGGCCCCGAGATGGAGCTTCTGGTCGGCGATCGCCACGAGGACCGGGTGATGCGGCTCGAGCTCCCAGATGTCGGCCAGCTGACGACGAAGGCTCTCCAGCTCGAATGGCCGAACGCTCTTGCTGCCGGCGAGCTGCTGGGCCACCTCCACGGCTTCGTCGACAGAAGGCTTGTCCCCCAGGGCCATCAGGGCCTCGACTTCGGTCGTTCGCTCCCAGATCTCCCGTACTTCGGGTTCGGTCTGTCTGACTTCGCCGAGGATCTTGTGCGCCAGGGAATCCGTGTCGACCGGATCGGGGACCGGTACATCGTCGCGTTGAGCCCGGCTGGTCAGCGCGAGCAGATTGATCCCATGCCAGAGTCGGTCACTGCCTCCTTCGTATGCGAACTGATAGGCGGCCACTGCCCCGATCAGGTCCTGGGGCCGGCGACTGGTGACATATCGCTGCTTGCGAATCCGTCCGAGCAGCCCCAGTGCCTCTCCCCGTTCCTTGGCATCCTCGGCGAGGTCGAGGAGCTCCGCGCAGGCGAGCTCGGCGGCATGGAGTGCACCCGACTCGATCAGCATCTGGCAGTAGCGGCGGCGGCCCTCGGGAGTGATCGAGCCGACCGCGGTGGCCGCGTCGGCGATGTCGATGACGTGCTGGACCTGCCGGTCTCGCTGCAGCCTGGTCAGGACCTCGTCGACCTGATCGGGCTCCACCGTGCCCGCCCACACCTTCGCCTGGACGGCCCCTACCGCGGCGTCGATGTTTTCGGGTTTGCCGGTATCGAGGCTGGTGAGGAGCCGCTCACCGAGTGGCGAGTCGAAGAACGACATCCCTGTCCCTCAAAGACCCAGGCCTTCACGCACGGCATCCTGAACCACCGCCTGTCGGAAGTACTTGCCGGACGGGTGTCGCATCACCCCGCCGTTGGACACGACCTCGTCGATCACCACGGACTCCTTCTTGCGTCTGTAGTCGTTGGCGATTATCGGGTCGGCCACACATACCGGGTCGAGACGGTCGACCACGTTCACCCAGCGTGGCAAGTCGCCGGGGTAGCCGTCGTCCTTCGACCATTCCGGCTTCATGTTGTCCTGGATCTCGGACATGCCGAGCGGCGTGCCGATCGTGACCAGCAAGTCCACCTTCTTGCTCTGGGCGACCCGTTTCAGGCAGTCGTACGCGATCACCGAGCCGAGGCTGTGGGCCACCACCACATGAGGCCCGCCGTCGACAGCCCCAAGGTCATCGACGAATCGCTTCCTCACCTCGTCACGCACCTTGTAGTTGGAGCCGGACCGAGGGGAATGGCTGGTGTTGAAGAGATAGTGATGGACATCACGCAAGAGGAGCCGCATCAACGGTCGCTTCACGAACCAGGGCAGAGGCACCGCCTCCAAGGCGGAGGCCGCCGCCACCCTTGCCTCGGCCGACACGTCAGGCGCGGGCTCCCCCGCCGGCTCCTCGGCTGCGGGATCCCCTGCCTGCTCATCGGGATGGTCGAGGTCGTATTTGGTGATCATCGACTCGATGAAGTCCTTCTCGTCCCCGCTGGCCTCTGCGATGTAGGTCTCGTCGATCTCGGTGAGGGCGCCCGGCGCGATGCCCTCGTATTCGATCGATTCCTGGGTTCCGCCACCGGCGTCGGTAGCCGCGGCATACATGACGTCCGCCCAGTAGACCATCGACGAAGTCACGCCGTACACATCGAGATCGACGCCGTCCCCGCCGTCAGCCAGGTCCCGCTTCCACTCCTTGAGGAGACGGGCGGGCGAGGGCTGGTTCATGATCCCGTGAACGAAGGTGATGTGGCCCATGGAGTCCCCCTTTTCGGCGTCGAGCCTACGCGGTCGCCCTCAGCCGGAGAGGGTCGTAGTGAAGGGGATGGTGGTGGTCGCCGCCCCCTCCGTCCCGAAGTAGAGGTAGGCGTTGTCGCCATCGAAGTCGGGAAAGAACTCGAGGTTTCCGGTGGGGATGTTGGTGCAAGGGTCAGCGCGGCTCCCGTCGGCCGAGAAGGTCTCGATCACGTAGGCCTCGAGGGCTGGTTGTCCATCGAACGGGTTCCCGCCGCTGCAACCGAGGCGAACCGATCCGGAGATCCCGAAGTCATCGATCACGACTTCAGAGCCGTCGGCCGTCCCATCCACCCGCAATCCCTCATCAGTGCCGAACACCAACGCGAAGCTGTGCCGGGCGCCGCCGAACTCCAGACTGGTCGGGATCGGTGGGTCGTACCACCGGTCGGGCCCGCCCTGCCTCACGCCGACCCCGCCCACGACGAAGTCTGCCTGGTTCCCTCCCTGCTGCACGGGAAAATCACCGACGATGCACACCGTCTGACCGTCCCGCGGCAGCGGTGCCTCGAGCTCACAGATGTCCTCGCCCAGGAAGGTGCCGGCGTCGAATCCTGAGATGTCGAGATCCGTCAGGACTGCATTGAGCTGGTCGGTGTTGGTTATGTCGAAACGAACCCAATAGCTCGGCCCGGTGAGAGTCGGCGTCTCATCCGAGAACCCCGCAGGGAACCATGGCCCGTCGGGGCTCTCACCGACCGACACCCGGACCAGGACCCGGGGGTCGTCGCCGGTGGCGAAAGCGAATCCAACCTGGGCAATCACCGCCGGCAACGTCTGGGGCGGACCGTCTGTGGTGTCGGATGCGCTGGTGATCGTGGGACCTTCGGTGGTGGAGCCGGCGACAGAGGACGTCGTGCTCGCCAGGGACGTAGAAGTCCCACTCGACGTAGTCGAAGAACCTGTGGTCCCGCCGCAGGCGGCGACCAGGAGAGCGAGCACCCCGACGGCCGCGATCTGTTTCATCCCCCCGACTCCCTGCCGGCAGGTGGGAACCCTACGCCGGCGTCAAGGAGCCGGGCATTGGATCGGGTCGAGTGGGGGACCGGGAAGCGATTGCGCCTCTCGAAGGTAGGCCTCGGCCCGGGCCGGATCGTCGAGTTGGCATTGGAAGATAAAAGCGAGTGCATAGAGGAAGCCTCGTTTTCGGATGTCGTTTCTGGTCGTCTGAACGGCCGCTTCGTACTCGGCGATCGCCGCTTGCCGATCGCCCGTGAGCAAGTGGTAGTTGCCCAGCGAGAAGTGTGCGTCCGCGGTCAGATCGACCAGCCGGGTTTCGTCCGCGATGTCGGCGATAGCCTCCTCGAGGATCTGTCGTGATTGATCCAGACCACCGCCGCCGTTCGAATACAGGCATTGATAGATCTTTCCGATCTCGACCCGGGCCCGTTCGGGGATGAAGGCGAGCAGAGGCCCTGGGAGTTCGACGACCTCTTCGAATTGAGACACGGCATCCTCGAGCCCGACCAGATCGGCCTCGCCGCTTCCGCCGCAGATCCGGCCCCTGGCTAGCTGGTAGGTCATCTCGGCCGCCCCGAAGCGGGCCCGGGCCTCATCCGGGTCGAGGGCCAGGGCGTCTGCGAAGTACCTTTCCGCAGCATCGAGATCGCCATCGAGGCCGGTGACGTTGCCGAGAAGGCTGAGAACGACCTGCTGCCCGTCGGCACCCGGCCAGGCCGCAAGCGCCGCCTGGAACAGGGTCTCGGCCTCGGCGTACTCGTGAAGCTGATAGTGGCTGAGCCCGAGAACGAGCTGAGTGAGAGCGAGGATGGGCGCCTCGAGGGTCTCGGCGGTGCGGCGTCGCACCGCAACCGGGTCGGTCGTGGCCAACGAGACGGTGTCGAGAGGGTAAACCCCGGCGAGCTCTTCGGCCCCGGTCAGGTTGCGGTCCGACACGAAGAACTCGGCGGCGACGTCGGTAAGGCCCCCGGACTCCTCGACGGTGCCCAACACAACCACGTCGGCTTCGGCACGCTCGGCGAGCTCGGCGGCGGCCTCGGCCCTGGCATCCGGCGTGTCGCCGGACAGCGGCCCCACCACGGCCGGCTCGGCCACCTCGACCTCGACCTCGCTCTGGTCCCCGAGCACTTCGACGATTTGGTCGTAGAGAGCCTCCGACAGATCCAACCCGACCTGCTGATCCGAACCCGTCACAGCGAGCTCCGAAACCGCGACGTTGAACGCCCCGCTCATGGCACCAAGGATCACCTCGACATGGGCGGTTGCTGAGGTCTCGAGACCACCTTCGTCCCTCACGCTGAACCCGAAGCTGTCATCTCCGACGGTGCCGCGCCGAGCCGTGTAGACCACCCGCCCGTCGCCGAGGTTGTCCACCGAGCCTTGGTTGGAGGACACCGGGTCGGCAATGAGGGTGAGCTCCCCATCACGGTCGTCGGTGGCCCAGGAGAGGAGGTCGATCTCCTCGGGCACCCCGGCCACCGCCTCGACCTGCTGGGGGTCGATCAGGGGAGCCATGTTCCTCCTCACCAAGAGGGCCACGAGGAGAAGCCCCGCCACAGCGGTTACGGCGAGAGCCCAGGCCCAAAGCGGGAAGCCACGCCAGCGGCGTCGCCATCCTCCGATACGGCGTATCAGGTCTTCGACGTCGTCCTCGAACCGTTCTGGTCTGACCTCGATGGCCTGACGCAGGGGAAGGGCCTGCAACGGCTCGGGCAATTCCTCGACCGTGGGCAAGATGGCGTGGCCGACCAGGACCGGAGTCACCACGGCACGTCCGGCAAGGCCGGCGGCTACCTCGCGCCGCACCCAATCCTCAGGGTCGTCGAGCCGGCGAAGACCTTCCTTCTCGGCTGTCAACCAATCAGGGCCGATGACGGCGAGCAGGACATCGCTTTGGGCGAGAGCGTCTGCCAGGGCCTTGGCGAACTCCTCACCCGGCTCGATCTTGGCGTGATCGATCCAGGCGGCGCGGGGGCCGTAGTACTCGCTGAGCTCGGCCTGAAGCCTGCCCGCGTGTCCCCCCGCATCGCTCCGGCGATAGCTGATGAAGATCCTCGGGCTGGCCAGACCACGCTTGATCCAGGATCTCAGTCCGATCGGTGCAACCTACTTCCGGTGGGCGGTCGGGCCGTGGCAGCAGCCTCGGTGAGGGCGGCCAACGCCTGGTCCGGGTCGTCGTCCCGGACCTCGAGCAGTTTCGCGTCTTCGTGCTCTCCGGGTCCGATAGTCGAGTGGAGCAGATCACGATCTGTCTGCGGGCCGACCAGGAGGACGGTCCGGCCCAATGCCCCACGTGAGGCGAGTAGCTGCAGCTCGTGGGTCGACCCCAGGTTGTTTGCGCCGAAGGAACGCAGGTCCATCAGCACGGCGTCGGATCGCGCCAGCAGCTCGTCCACCGTAGGTCGCCAGGTGTCGTCGAAACAGAAGAACTCATCGATGCGGTAGCGAGCGTCCCGGTCGGTCCGTGTCTCGAGGGCCCGTATCCCCTCGGCCAGGTCCGCGGGACCGCTGATGAAGAGTCTCCGTGTCCGTCCGCTCACGAAGGCGAGGAATTCGTCCGGCTCGACGTTGTTCGCGGCAAGGTCGGGACCACCGATCATCCTGACCGGGCCCAGATACCTCCAACTGGAGGCGATCCGGTCGAGGAGCTGCTGACGGGTCGGGTCGGCCGAGAACACCCTGAGCACCAACAGGCAAGTCGGGTCGACAGGTCGGCGATGGATGAGGCGGTACATGGTGAAGGCGATCACGCCGGCCAGGAGGTAGATGAGCACCCCGATCCCGAAGGGGCCTGCCTCGGTCGTGCTTGCCGTACCGGATTGGTCGATGGCGAAGACCAGGAAAGTCGCGCCGAGAAGGAGCATCTCATCCGAGAAGCCAAATCGCGCATACCAACCGGCCAGCAAACGGGTGGCCACGACTCCGAGGACGAGGGACACGACGAAGCCCACACCGACCAGGGCCAGCCAGGCCACCATGCCGTTGGTCACGCCGAGCCCGGTGAGCAGATCGGCCCAGGCCGTGATCAAGGTCTCGTTGCCGAGGACGGCGAAGGCGAAGGCTTGAGAACCGGCCAGAGCCACCATCATCGTGCCGAGCACCAGGGCGCCCACGCCGCGGAAGCGACGGGAGAGGAATCCGATGAGCGCCGCGGTGGGGACCAGGCTGAACAGGAACAACTGCGCCGGTACCTCCCATGACCCGCCCCCGACGATCACGGCGATGGCAAGTCCGACGAAGTAGACCGTCAGCGCGGTGAGCACCCACCGTCGCCGTCCCCCGGTGACGATCCAGATGCCGATCACCCCCGGCCACGTGTAGAGGATCCCGATGGTCGACAGCCGCCAGATCGAGATCCCGAAGTCGTTCCAAACCAGGAACAACGCGGAGAAGGCGAACCCCGAGACGAGTGCGACGACGACCACCACGAGCACGTTGCGTCGCATCCCCACCTCGACGGCTTTGGTGTCCGGTGACGCCGATGGCAGGGGATGCTCACGGACCGGGTAGAGGTCGTCTGTCTCCTGACTACCGGAAGACCGCCCGTTCATGAGCCGGAGGATCGAGCGCCGATAGCGAAGGAGGAGGAACCAACTGGTCGGGAGGGCGAGCACCGCGGCGAACAGCGCCAGGAAATAGGTGGCCCCCCAAAGAGAGGTGCTTCCGGTCATGTCCCCCTGTCCGGTTTGCTACCTCAGCGTACGCCGCCTCCGTGCCCCGGTTCAATCAACTGATGGCGAGCCGGGCGACGTGACGCGTCACCGATGGGTCGCAGAGCCGCGAGGCCCTGATCACGCCATGATGTGGGCGTGCCCCGCCGGAATGGGCTGGTGGTTGGTGGGCGGTCAACCCCCGAGAGTCGTAAAGACCTCGTACACCATCCAGGCCGGCCAGAACAAACCCTGCACGATTGCCAGGAGGTACTCCCAGAAGACATCGGCTTGCTGCCAGTAGTAGACGAGGGCTCCGAAGATCCCCAGGCCGTAGATCGCTCCACCGCCAACAGCGCCCGCATTGCTGCTCATAGCAACCAGTCTCCACGAAGCGGTCCCATATCCCAGGGCCATAAGTCCTCAGGAACAAAGTGAGAATCGATCGAGTCGGCCGCCGCCAGCCGATATCCCCTACGGGCCCACGTCCCCAGCGACAGAGCAACCTGGCCGTACCCCTACATGGCCATCGCTTCGTAGATCTGGACGCTGGTGACGATCGGGCAGTTGGCGAGCAGCTTCTCGGCATCGTCCATTGTCTCAGCCTCGACGATGCTGTAGCCAGTGGTCGATTCCGGCCCGAGCGGGAGGTCGCTCGACCCGGTGTTGGTCACCTCACGGCCCTGCCCGAAGGGGTTGCCCCCGTCGACGAGGCTGTCGCCGATCTCGGCCATCCAGCTGGTCCAGCCGTCCATCATCTCCTTGTTCCCTGGCTCCCAGAGCCCCTGGTAGAGAAAGACGAACTTCTTCATGGTCGTGCCTCCTTTTCGGCGTCGCGTCCGCCGAAGTGGCGGGCGTAGTTCTCCAGGCTCTCCTTGTCGTCTCCCCAGTAAGGGTTGAAGCCACCCACCCACTCCTGCAGGTCGCGGAGTGGCTTTCTGCTCAGAGCGAGGAAGTTGGTTCGTCCCGTCTTCTTTCGGATCACCATCCCCGCATCCTCGAGCACCCGAATGTGCTTGTGGATGGCAGGCAGCGAGAGCCCCTGGATCGAGGCCAACTGGCTGATCGAGTGCGGTCGCAGACTGAGAGCGTGGATGACCCCCCGCCGATGTGTGCTGGCGAGCGCTTCGAACACGACATCCAGTCCGGTGTCTGCCTTGATCTCTATAGTTAACCTCAAAGTTAAGTATAGGGATGAGGGTCGAGAGCCGTCAACACAGACAGGCGAGCGAGCTGCCCAGCCGAGTAGCGACACGCCCCGATGACCGGCTAAGCGGCCACTGAGGAAAGATGGCGACGAGCCGCCTCCACCGCATCGAGACCGGCGAAGCCGACGGTGGTTATCGACCGGGACACCGCCTCTCCCACCCGCGCCGCTACCTCTTGCCCTGCCCGCCGGCCGATCCATCTCGCATGGAGGTTGAGCACGAAACCGAGGAGAAGGCTCAACACGAGCGCGCCAGTGATCAGGAGGAGGGGCGTCGGAACCGGTCCCAGATAGGGAACATCTACGGTGGCCACCGGCAGCTGGCCCGGCCCGAAGATGACGAGCAAATACCAGGCGATCGCGAACAGTAGGACCGCCCCCGACAGCAGCTGCACGAACCCGACCACCGGCCAGAGCATCGAGCGGGGCACGGTTAGTTCGCCGGCGGACTGACGCGTGGCACGGTCGAGGGCCCTGGTCACCTCGGTCTCGGCGTCGTCCGCTCCGAGCGTTCTCAGGACCGCTGGCCTGGTGGCTGGCGGAACCGCCCCAGCCGCCTTCACCAGGGCCGAGCGAACCGGGTTGAGGACATGGCCCAGACTCCCCCGCCGTCGCCACTCGAGCAGATAGGCGCCAGGGTCCGCCTGTCGCCGCTTCCGCCCGGTGATGGACGAGAAGAGGGTGAGGATTCGGGCCAGGAGCGAGCCCCCCTGACGGCGGGCCCGATGCGACACCGCCTCTTCCATCTGGCGGGACACCCCGACCGGATCGACCAGGGCCATCGCCCCCTCCACCGCGGCGGCAATCGCCATTTCCCTTTCCTTGGTCGGGAGCAACGGGCTGTGCGGCTTGCCTGGCTCCAGCCCCGCCGCCCGGGCAATCGCATCGACCTCGGTGGCGGCGTCCGTGGCGAGCTTGGCTGCCACGATCGCCTTTCCCTCGGCGGCCCGGCTCAGCTCGGATCGCAAATCCTCGAACCCGCCGCCATCCAAAGCCGAGACCATGTCGATCGTGACTCCATCGATCCCATCGGCCGCCAACCGACCACGGAGGTCATCGGCCAGCAATTGTCGCTGTTGGGGCTCGAGATGGTCGGCCTTGTTGAATACGAACCGCATCCGCTCTGAGTGGGGCGCCAGGCGGCGGAGATACTCGTGGAGGCGCTCGTCGTCGTACTTCTCGGGGTCGACCACCCAGGCCACCGCGTCGATGCGGGGTAGGAGGGCATCGACCGTGGCCCGATGCTCGAGACGGACACTGTCGACGTCGGGCAAGTCGAGTATGGCCACCCCGGCCAGGTCGGAGCGGTCGTGGCCGACAACTCGCTCGACACCGAGCCAATCGAGCAAGGGACGGACCTCCTCCCGAGCGTCGCTGGCCACCCAGGCCAGCGGCTGCTCGGTGGTGGGTCGCAGGGCCCTGGCCGGGCTGACCTCCTCGCCGGCGAGGGCATTGAGCACCGAGGATTTGCCTACCCCGGTGCCACCGACCAGTGCCATCACGTACAGCCCGCCCGTGAAACCGAGCCGCTGACGGATCCGGTCCGCCAACGCCCGGGCCGACCGTGCATGGTCTGCCAAGCCTAGATCGGCGGCGGCCGTAGCTGCCTCCTCCAACCGCTCGAGGGGGGTCATTGCGCCTCCACCCGGGCGGCGGCATGTGCGGCCCGGCGCAGATCGGAGGCAAGATCGGTCGGTTGCGCCATGGGGCCGAGGGCGGTGAGGAACCTCTGCTGTTCGGCGGTGAACACCGAATCCAGGATCTGATCGAGACGACCCCGTGCCTGTTCGACGAATGCGGCGACGTTGGCCTCGCCGAAGATCGCCTCCAGCAGCTTCTGATTGAGGATGGCAGTGGCGGCGCCGATGCCTATTTCGGCTCCGGTCAGTCCACCGGTATGGATGAACACGGCGAGGATGGCGCTCGTCCCGACCACGTTGATGCCGATGCTGGCCGCCTGTGCCCTGCCTTTGAGTTGGGCACCCATGACCTGGATCTCATCGCCGATCACTTCCATCCATTCCCCCAGCTGCGCATTCAGCTCCGATGTCATGCCAGGCGAAGAGCCCCACAGCCCGGCGTCCTCCGAGAGGGCCACGGCGCCGTGCGGGTCGTCGACCCAGACGGCGGCCGTTTTGGATGCTGCGGTGTCGGCATGACGCACCACCGAGGTCACCAGGTCGGCGAAGGCCGCCTCACGCACCTCGGGAGCCGGCGGTGGCGGGGTGGGCCGTAACAGGTTGCGAAGAGAGGCGGCCACCCGGCCCACACCTTCCGAGATGTAACGAGCGACCGGACCGGCGTTGACGTAATCGAGCCATTGCCGGAGCACCTCGGTGCGGAGAAACGTCCCGGTTTCGATCTCCCGGTCGAGCTCGTTTCGGGCCGCCCGGTAGCTCGACTCGAGGGCTGCTCTTAGCGAGGCAGCAGCCTGCTGCTCGCGTTCCACCTCGGCGGCAATTCTCTCTACCGCCTCGGGGAGACCGGCCAGGGCGGTGTCGAGGCTGCGTCGGGCCATCGAGCGCCGCTCATCGTCGTCTTCTCGGAGGCGTTCGATCGCCTCGAGGATCGGTCCAACCGCTTCCCGTCGCAGACCGTCTACGGCAGTGTCGGTCGCACCCTCCGGCACCGAGACGACCTCCAATTCACCGAACGCCCCTTGGCGGTCGAGCTCGCCCCTCTCGATGAGGGCGCGGTAGTCGGCCATCACTGCCGCCTCATCGGTTGTGTCGGTGGGCATGCGGTTGATCACCGCCAGCAACGGCACTCCCCGTTGGCGAGCCCGGGCCAGGATGTCCCATGGGACCTGGTCGGCGTAGCGGGTGACCGTGGTGACGAAGATCACCAGATCGGACGCCTCCAAGAGCTCCAGAGCCAGCTCCCGGTTGGAGCGTTCCACGCTGTCGAAGTCGGGGGCGTCCACGATCATCAGCCCGGGGGCGATGGCAGGATCGATGCTGACATCGAGTTGGTCACGCCCGGAGATGCCGGCGAGGGGACCGTTCTCGCCCAGACCGGGGCTATCGGTGGGGTGGACCAGCGCCACCGGGCGTCGGGTGGTGGGACGGATCAGACCCGATTCAGACAGCGGAGCGCCGGCGATCGCGTTGAACAGGCTCGATTTGCCCACCCCCGTCGATCCCAACAAGACCACCACCAGCGGAGCTGAGAGGTCGGCTGCCCGAGGAGCCAGATACTCGGCGACATGACGACGGAGCTGCTCCGCCCGGGCGGCGCGGTCCGGGTCCGGTGCGGTCTCAACCCGGCGACCGAGGGCAGAGGCAAGATCCGATAATGCCTGACTCAACCTCGTCACTGTATGTGGCCCGAACTCCCCACATTGCGAACTCAGGGGGATCGGCCACTGGGCCCTCCGATGGAACGGCGCGAAATGTGGTCAGGTCTGCATCCCACGATCAGGGCGTCCCCGCTGTTCCCCGACAAAACGTGCTGACGCCCGTCTCGACTACGACTCGTGCCGAGCCGATTCTTGGCTATTGCCTCTGCGCACCCGCCGTCGCGGTGACCACCTGTTCGGCGAAGCTCTGCACCTTGGCCTCCCACCCGTCTTCGAGCGGGCCCCTGATCTCGGTCACCAGGATCTTGTCTTCGGCGATCCGGGCCAGTCCGGCCTTCTGGAGCAACTCGTTGATTATTGGGCGCACCCTCTGCCACTTGGCCTGTTCCTCCTCGGTGGGGAGGGCTCCGGTCTCCTTGTCCGGGCGTGGCGCGATCTCGGTGGTGAGAACGGCGCACCTCGTTCCAACCGGCAGATCCAGTTCGCTCAGGAAGCGCCGCACCTTCTTGATCGGCTTCCCCCACTGGCCGGGCGAGCTGAAGACGTAGAGGTCCGCCGAGGCCAGTCTCTTCGGGTCTGTGTCACGGATGTGGTGGACGTTGACCGTCGCACCGAGCAGAGCAGCCTGTCTTCGGAACTCCTCTGCCACCTTCGCCCCGTTGCCGAATCTGGAAGCGTGGTAGTACTCGATGTTCACAGCAAGACTCCTTTCCGAGCTGATGTTGATGGGTGACCTTCAGCTCCACCTTCGCCGACAGGCGAGGTGAACGAGTCGACCTCCCTTCGTATCCGTGCGGATTGGCCCAGCCCGAGATGGCCTCCCGACTCCAGCGTGACCAGAGTCGAGTCAGGGATGCGTTCTGCTGCCTCGACGGCTGCCTCGTAGCGGACCAGAGGGTCGTCACTGGCGTGGATGAGCAAGGTGGGAACTGTCAATTGTTCGAGGGGATAGTCGTTGACGTCGGGGTTGGAGAGGAAGGCGTCGAAGTCGATGCCTCGAACTTTGGAAGCGATGGGGAAGAGACCGTCGATGAACTCGGATACGAAGCGGTCGTCCTCAGCACTGGGTCGAAAGTCTCCGGGAACCCCTGCCAAGTGGGCCAGGAGACGCCGGTTCAAGACCTTGAGCGTCCAGATCGGCAGATCCCTGTTGAGGAACCTGGCCCACTTGGGCTGGGCAACGGCCGTCGTGCTGCCCGGCAGGTTCCCCGAGATGATCACGAGGCGCTCGACCCGGGCAGGGTGGCGTAAGGCAAGTTGCAGAGCCGCCGTGGCGCCGGCGGAGATACCAACCACCACGGTCCGCTCCAATCCCAGATGGTCGAGCACCGAGACGAAGGCGTCCGCCTGGTCCGCCGGGGTGGCGGCAGGAGGTAGATCAGATCCGAGGTAGCCAAATCGCGACGGGGCAATCACCCGGCGCCCCGGCATCAGGTCGCGCACCGATAGGAGAGCACCGGCGCACCCTTCAAAGATGCCATGACTCACCAACAGCGGTTCACCGACGCCGCGCGCGGCATACTCGACGGCCCCGAACGGTGTCGAGATGACTTCGCGCTCAACCGCATCGAGCCGATCCTGCGCTTCTTTCAGATCACGTCGGTAGCGGTAGACAAACGCTCCGACGCCGGCGAGTGCTGCACCAAACGCGATCAGACGTGGCCCAGCCATGACTTGATCATGTCACCACGGGCGAGACCAAGCCCAGAGGAGAAAGACCCTTCGGCGAAGGCGCTGACATACCACTCTGGACGACCCCGGCGCTGACCCAAGCGCTCCGAGGATGATGGGCTAACACTTACGCCCGGCGAGGCCACGAGGGCGACCTCGATCCGCCCAAGGACTCTCACCGGCCCAGCGATGCGGGTCCTGGGTCAGCGCCCGGCGCCGAGCAACGACTGAATCCGTTGTTCGAGTTGAGGTGGGATCACCGCATCAGGATCGCGGAGGGCGCCGAGACGCTGCTGCGCTCCGACAAGCGCTGCATACAGCGGAGGACAGGTCGGACAGACCTCGAGATGGGCTTCAACGAGATGTGCTGTTGCCTCATCGAGGATCCCGTCGAGATAATCGGAGACGTGTTGTCGGGCGTCCCAGCAGCGCATTGGCACTCCTTCCAGGTGTCTACGTCGTTCGTGCCCCTCGGCCAGTGCGCTGACCAGCGACATCCGACCCCGACGCAGACGCTGTTTGGCGGCGGGTAGCGAGATGTCCTGAACCTCTGCGATCTGTCGCACCGTCCATCCCTCGACATCATGGAGAATCACCACGACCCGATAAATGAAGGGCAGCCGCGCCAAGCCATCTTCGAGCTCTTCTCGAGTGAGTGTGCGCTGGGCCACGGCTGCCGGATCGACCGTGTAGGCATCGTCGTGCCAATTCGCCTCGACGTCCTCCACGACGATCTCCCGTGCAGCGCGTCTGGCGCGGTCGATTGCCAGATTGTGCAGAATCTGACGGAGCCAGGCGCGAAGCGGAGCCTCCCCTTGGTACTGATCGGAGCGCTCCAGCGCCCGCAGGAACGTGTCCTGCACCAGATCGGCAGCCAGGTGCGGATCCCTGGTGATGGTTAGAGCGAAACGGTACAAAGGACCGCTGTGTTCGCCGAGGTCATCAGACAAGCCGCTCACTGTCGGCCGCTCGGTCATCTGACACCTCTCATCGTCGACACTTCGACTCGCCACTCACGGTAAGCGAGTCCTCTCCCCGACACCCCGGAATGGAAAGGAGCGAAGACGGCCGGTGCTGGGACCGACCGCCTCGCTTATTTCCGAACTGCACACCATCAGACGGTTGCAGCTGGCTCACGGGACCGCCTGCTATTGGTGCGGAACGCGAAGGCGGCATATATCGGGCACCAGCCCACGGCTCCGGTGAGCAGGGGGACGAATCCGAATACTTTCAAGAAGTCGCCGAGCCCTCCTTCAACGGTGCCGCTCCAACCCAGGTACAGCACCACCGCACCGAGGATCATCCTGGCGATCCGATCCCAACCTGCCTCGTTGGTGAATCTCATCCCGCTTCTCCTTTCGTCTCTTGAACCGAGTCACCACAGAGACGAACAGAACGGGCAAAGGGATACCGGGTTTCCTGCCGGGGCCATCGTGAGACTTCGGAATCCGCGGCAGCCACCCCGGCGCTGACCCAAGCGTTCTTGAGCAGGGAACTGGAATGAGGAGGTCTGGGAGCGAATAGGAGAGCGACCGACATCGTCTTCGTCGTCCTGTTCTCGATCGCATTCGCCCTGGACAGGCTCATGAATCGACGGCGAATGTCCCGGCGATGAGCAGATCGCCGACCTCGGAGCCGCACAGCACCATGTAATGATCAGGCTCTGCCGTCACGCTGGTCCCCCCGGCCGAGCCGACGATCGTCGGCCGGTCGAGTCCGAGCTCATCCAACCTGAGCTGTTCCCCCGCCTCGATCGCCGCCGTGATCTGCGCAGTGGTCCGGTCGCCGGTCAGATGGACGACGCCTGCGAACCATCCGGGCTCGCTCGACTCGAAGGTGAACCTCACCCGACCCTGATCCGTCGCGGTTGGGCCGGCGAGAGAGCAATCCGTGCCGTCATACGTGATCGCCATCTCCGCCGACGGGGGCGGCAACGTCGCAATTGGGTGGTCCGGTTCGAGCTGATCGAGAGTTCGGATCAGAAGCTCCTCGAACGCAGCGGCGTCGGCGCCCATCGCAACCGCGAGCGGGTCGCCTCCGGCGTTGCGCGCCGTCTGCCCTAGGTCGCGATCGCCGGTCACCACGCTGATCGGAATGGTTTCTGTCATGACAAGACCAGGATCGACTACGACCGCTGCAGCCAAGGGATCCCAGAAATACGCCTCTCCGGAGTAGACGAGTGGGTTGTTCTCGAGCAATGTGAGTACCAGGGACGCCGGCTCGGTATGACTGTTGGTCCTCAATAGCTCGAGGAAGTCGCCGGTGATCGGAGCCTCACTGGTGGCGTCGAGACCGACCATGGTCACCAACACCCCCGACCCGAATACCTCCGCCGCCGCGGTGGGATCGACATACACATTCCACTCGGCAACCGGCGGTTCGGCACCCTCGTCGAACACGTTCCCCGGAACGTCTACCGCGCCTCCCATCACCACCACCGACGACACGTTGCCGGCGAGGTCGGGGTCGGCCCGGAAAGCATCGGCGAGGTTGGTGAGGGGCCCGAGGGTGAGCACGGTCACCCCATCCGGGTCGAGTGCCTCGATGAGCAACTCGACAGCGGTGCGTTCGCCGGACGGAGCGGCGACTTTCGGCAGATCGAGGTCCCAGGCATCGTCGGCCGCGTCGCGCCATTCGGTCGGAAAGGCCCGGTCCCCTGCCAGCGGCGCCGACCGTCCACAGGCGACCGGGATGTCGTCGTCACCGGTGACGGCGAGCAGACCTCGGATCACGTCCAGCCCCTGGGGGCATCTGACCTCACCGGTCCCGGACACCGTGACGGCCACCAGATCGACCTCTGTCGAGGACAACAGGAAGCTGAGGGCAACCAGATCGTCGGAAGCCAGGTCCGTGTCCACCACAACCGACCGGGCGGCCTCCGTGGAAGGTCCCACTGTCGTCGTCGAGCCCTCCCCTCCCTCAGGACTACACGAAACCGCCAGAAGGCCACCGAGCAGCAGTTCGGTGACACGCGTTCGATTGCTCACAATCGATCTTCGCCGAACCACGATTGGGTCTGCCAGAGGACCGCGGCTGCTTCTCGAAGGTCGAATGGCCCTGAGACGTCAGGCCCGGGGGTCTGTCCTAGGGTCCGGCCCACTCGATCGAGGAGAGTCCTATGAAGCTGGTGCGCCCTCTCCAGGCCCTGGTACTTGCCGCTGTGGTGTTGCTGGCACTGATCGTCATGATGGCGGTCGTCTCCGCGCTCACCGACTTGACCGGCGCACTGATCGTCCTCGGGCTGATATTGGTCCTGCTCGCGCTCCTGGGGTTGGCGCGGAGATGGGTGCGAAGGGGAACCGTGCTCGAGCTCGACCTGGACCATGGGGTTAGGGAGGAGCCGATGTCCGGCGCTCTTGGGCGGTACATCAACCCCGGAGCACTCGTCCTGCGTGACGTGACCGATGCACTGGCCCGAGCCTCGGGGGACGATCGCGTGGTGGGGATGGTGGCCCGCCTCGGCAACGGTCAGATCGGGTTGGGCCACGCCCAGGAGCTTCGGGATTCGATCATGCGGTTCCGGGCCGCGGGGAAGCGGACGGTGGCCTTTGCCGAGAGCTTCGGCGAAGGTGGGCTCGCCACCGTGGACTACTACTTGGCCACCGCCTTCGAGGAGATTCATCTCCAACCGCATGGTCAGGTCCACGTGACCGGAGTGGTGGCCAGGGTTCCCTTCCTCCGTGGACTCTTGGACCGGGTGAGTGTGTTCCCTGACCTCGATCATCGAAGGGAGTACAAGTCGGCCAAGTACACCCTCACCGAACAGGGCTTCACCGCCCCTCATGAGGAGGCGACTCGCGCCGTGCTCGAGGACCAGTTCGAGCAGATGGTGTCGGGGATCTCAGCCGCAAGGAGTCTGCCACCGGACCAGGTCCGGGAACTCATCGACCACGCACCACTGCTTGCCTCCGAGGCAGTGGAAGCCGGGCTGGTCGACAGATCCTCCTACCGCGATGAGGCCTACCACTCCGCCCTGGAGGCAGGCAGACAGCTGATGTTGGTCGACGCCTATCTGAGACGAGCAGGGCGACCCAACCGGAGAGGCGCCAAGGTCGCACTCATCCACGGGACCGGCTCGATACACCGGGGCAGGTCCCGTTTCGACCCCCTGTCCCGGGGCCTGTCGCTCGGGGCTGATGACGTCGCCGCTGCGTTCAGGGCAGCAATCGACGACAGGAAGGTTCAAGCCATCGTCTTCCGGGTCGACTCCCCTGGGGGCTCTGCCGTTGCCTCCGAAGTGATCCGCCGGGAAACGGTCAGGGCCCGTGAGGCGGGGAAACCGGTGGTCGTGTCGATGGCGAACGTCGCCGGCTCGGGCGGCTACTGGATTTCGGCTACAGCGAATCGGATCGTGGCCCAGCCCGGCACCATCACCGGGTCGATCGGCGTCGTCGCCGGCAAGCTCGCCACGCGGAACGCGTGGCAGCGCGTCGGCGTCGACTGGGAGGAGTTGCACCTGGGCCAGAACGCCACCTTCGGCGTCCCCAACGACCCCTACACCGACTCGGAGCGGGAGAGGCTCAAGGCCAGCCTCGATTCGATCTACGAGGAGTTCAAGTCTCTGGTGGCCGAAGGGAGATCCCTCGACCCGGCTGCTGTCGAGCAACTGGCCAAAGGGCGGATCTGGACCGGGGCACAGGCTCTCGAGCGCGGCCTGGTCGACGCTCTCGGTGGCACCCATCGGGCACTGGAATTGGCTGCGGAGGTGGCGGGGATCGCACCGGGGCGGGGTCTGGCGGTGCGGGTCTACCCCCAGAAGAGGGGGATCAGGCTCCCCGAGAGAAAGGAGAGCAGCGAACCGGTGCGGCAGTTGACTGCAACGCTCGTCGATCTGGTCGATGCCGTGACCGGGTCTCCGCGGACGCCGGCGGTCCAGGCGGTGATGCCATCGTTCTGGTCCGGGAGTGGGCGGATGTGAGCTAGCTGACGTCCTCATCGTCCCAGAGGGAGGCAGCCTCTCCCCCTCGGGCGAAACCATGAAGACACCGGCACGTCGGGGCGGGGCCGTGCTCATGCGCAGGCTGGCCGCGTAGTGTCGATCAGTGACCAAGAGATCGAGGAGGCAACATGAGTGCCGGCAGAGTCATCATGGCCATCATTGGGGCGATCCTCGGACTGGTGGCCTTCGCCTTGGTGGCGGCGGGTGCGGTGCTGCTCTGGGCTTATGGGACCCAACGCACCTCCGACGGGTTCTACCAAGCCGAAACCGTCTCCCTCTCCACCGACACTCACGCCCTGATCACCGGGCCGATCGATTTGGTGGCCGCCCGCCCTACCGCGTGGTTCCCCTCCAGCCAGCTGGCCACGGTTCGCTTCGAGGCGGACCCGACCGACGTGTCCTCGATTTTCATCGGGATCGGTCCGGAGGAAGAGGTGGCTTCCTATCTCGACGGCGTGGGCTTGGCCGAAGTGTTGCGTACCAGCCCATTCTCCGAGGAAGTCACCTATGACACCGTGGAGGGTGGCGCCCCCCCGGGGCCACCGGGAGAGCTGGACTTCTGGGTTGCCTCGGCGGAGGGGGAAGGAACGCAGAGCGTGACCTGGGATCTGGAATCGGGAGAGTGGACCGGGGTCATCATGAACGCTGATGGTTCGGCCGGCGTTTCGGCAGACTTCAACGCAGGCGCTCGAGTCGGCATTCTCCTGCCCATCTCCATCGGCCTGGTCCTGGGCGGCCTGGTGCTCGGAGTGCTGGCCGTGATCATGCTGGTATTTGCGATCCGCCAGCCCCGGGCGACGGTGGCCGTCCCATCGCCAGCGGCGACGGCGCCCGGGCAGGGGGACATCACGGGGGCGCCCCCGCCGGACCAGGGTCCGGGAGACACGGGGCCCTAGCGCCAGACCCGTGTCTCGGTCGAGAAGAACCGCAGCGAGTGCGGTGCAGTTGGGAGCTCGCAGGTTCGCCGACCGCCGATGGGTCAGACCGTCTCGACCTCGACGGGCTCCAGGGCGTGGCCTTCCACCGAGATCTTCGGCAGCAAGCGGTCGAGCCACTTGGGCAGCCACCAGTTGGCATCGCCGAGCAGCTCCATCGTCGCCGGGACCAACAGCATGCGGACGACGGTGGCGTCGACCAGAACCGCGCTGGCCAGGCCCACCCCGAACAGCTTGACGAGCCGGTCGGCCTCTCCGATGAAGCTGCCGAACACCACCACCATGATCGCCGCCGCTGCGGTGATGACTCGTGCGGTCAGGGCCAGCCCGTCTGCCACCGAGCCCCTGCTGTCGCCGGTCCGGACGAACTCCTCATGGATCCTCGACAAGAGGAACACCTCGTAGTCCATCGAGAGACCGAAGACGATGGCGAACATCATCATCGGGACGAAGGGCTCGATCGGCGCCGGCTCGATCCCCAGCAGCTCCCCTCCCCAGCCCCACTGGAAGATCGCGGTCACGATCCCGAATGCGGCGGCCAGCGAGAGCAGGTTCATGATCACCGCCTTGAGCGGCACCAGCAGCGATCGGAAGACCAGCATCAACAGGACGAAGGACAGCGCCAGCACCACGCCGATGAACATGGGCAGCCGGTCGGTCAGGTACTCGGAGAAGTCGACCGCAGCAGCCACGCCTCCGGACACGGCGACATCCAGGTTGGTCCCTTCGGTCGCTTCCGGGAGCACACCGTCACGCAGCCGGAGAACTAGCTCGGTCGTCTCCTCGTCCTGGGGGGCGGTGGTCGGGAACAGCCTCCACAACACCGCCGTCGGCGCCGTCGGGTCGTTGGGGATGGCCGGGGTCACGAACGCAACTCCGGTGTCGGCAGCGAGGGCCTGACTTACTGCCTCGAGCTGCGCCGGGTCGGCTCCTTCGGGTATCTCGGCGGCCAACAACAGGGGCCCGTTGAACCCCGGCCCGAACCCGGCCGCCAGCAGGTCGTAGGCGCGGCGGGTGGTCGTGTCTTCCGGGTAGTTGCCCTCGTCGGAGAAGGCGAGGCGCTGATCGAGATAGGGGAAGGCGAGGGCCAGAAGGAGCAAGGTGCCGGCGATGGCGGCCAGCCATGGCCGGTGCTGGATGAACCGGCTCCATCGGTAGGGCACGGTCTCCTGGATCGGCTTCGGCGTGCGGCGGGGCACCTCACGCCGCAACGGGGCGAAGACAAGGCTGGCGACCAGAACCACCGCGGCCAGGGCGATCCCCACGATGGCGAGTGGCTGGAAGGAGATGGCCACGCCCACCAGCCCAACGGCGAGCAGAAGGGCGGCGATGAGGCCGCGCCAGCGGGTCACCTCGACCCGCTGCCCGGCGAATCCGATCATGGCCGGGAGCAGGGTGAGCGATGCGATAGCCGTGATCGCCACGACGACGGCACAAACGACGGCGATCCCGGTGATGAAAGAGAGGTTCATCAGCAACATTCCGAGCAGCGAGATGACGACGGTCGACGCGGCAAAGGCAACGGCGCGGCCGGCGGTGTCCATGGCAACCACCGCTGCCTCTTCTATTGAGGCTCCGGCGCGCATGTTCTCCCGGTATCGGGTGACGATGAAGAGGGCGTAGTCGATGCCGACGCCGAGCCCGAGCATGATCGCCACGGTGCTGGAGAAGTCGGGAATGGAGATGACGTTGCTGAGGAGCCCGGCCAGCGAAGTGCCGAGCCCGATCCCGGCCAGAGCGATCCCGATGGGAAGGCCCATGGCGAGCACTGACCCGAAGGCCAGGATCAGGACGATGATGGCGAAGGCGATACCGAGAAGCTCGGAGCTGGGCACCTCGAACTCGGCGAAGATCTGGCCGCCGATCTCGATCTGAAGCCCATCGATCTCGGGCATCATCTCCCGCAGCTGCTCGCTGATCTCGCCGGCCTCCTCCAGGGTGGTGTCACGGGAGATGCCGATCTGGGCGTATGCGATTTTCCCCGCCTCGGGCCCTACCACCGAGATCTGTTGCTGCCCTTCGGGGCTGTAGGGGGTGACCAGCGTGATCCCCTCGATCTGACTGGCCTCATCGAAGAACTCGGTCATGGCAGCCTGAACCTCGGGGTCGGTGACGCCCTGCTCGGCCCGGAACACGATCGTGCCACCCTCACCACCGGCGGCGGAACCTTCGAAATGCTCCTCGAGGATGTCGAAGCCCTGGCGGCTCTCCACGTCGGGGAGGGCGAACTCGGTGCTGTAGGCGGTGCCGATCAATGCGTTGGCCAGCACGCCACCAAGGATCAGGGCGGCAAGCCAGCCCAGGGCCACCTTGCCCCGATTACGAAAACACCAACGGCCAAGACGCGCGAACAAACCCAACTCCTGTATGGGGATGGGTCGAGATTAGTAGGGGTCAGAAGGTGTTCAGCCGAGCGGTCAGGTCACGGGGACCCTTGGAAACGGGAGGACAGCTGGCCCGCCAGTCGCCTGGTGGTTTGGGGCTAAATCCCCTGGCGG